>JBELAR010000078.1:0-10653 GCA_049508555.1 Steroidobacteraceae bacterium | reverse complement strand
GGCAATTCCCGGCGTACCCGGCACGGCCGCGCCGGTGCACATTGAGTACCAGGGCGCGGGCGATCGTGGCGTCGTGCTCAGCAGCGCCCGTGCGCTCATGGACGGAGTCGTGTGGGTGCCCCATACCGTCTGGGATGGGGCGCGCTATTTCGGGCGCTGAGCACGCACAGCGCGCGCGAGACTCGAGGCACAGGGCGCCTCAGGGAATGAAGGCCCAGTCGCGGCCGATGATGCCGGCGTTCCTGAGGTAGCCGACGATCTGCTCGGCGGCCTGCTCGGCGCTCGTGCGGGCCGTGTCGATGTGTATCTCGGGGCTCTCGGGCGTCTCGTAGGGCGAATCGATGCCCGTAAAATTCTGCAGTTCCCCCTTGCGCGCCCTGCGGTAGAGCCCCTTCGGGTCGCGTCTCTCGGCATCTGCGAGGGCGGTATCGATGAAAATCTCGATGAATTCCCCGTCCGCCAGCAACGAGCGTGCACGGCTGCGATCCGCGCGATAGGGCGAGATCAGCGACACCAGCACGATCAGTCCGGCATCGACCATGAGGCGCGCGACTTCGACCACGCGCCGCACGTTCTCGACGCGACCGGCCTCGTCGAATCCCAGATCGCGACTCAGTCCGTGGCGCACATTGTCCCCATCGAGCAGATAGGTGTGCCGGCCCAGGCCCACGAGCTTCTTTTCCACCAGATTCGCGATGGTCGACTTACCCGCACCGGACACTCCGGTCAGCCATAACACGCAGCCCTGGTGATTTTTCTGCGCCGAGCGACGTGCCTTGTCCACATCGAGCGAGTGCCCATGCAGGCTCGAGCCCGTCGACAGCGCCGCCTGCAGCATGCCGGCGCCCACGGTGTTGTTGCTGATGCGGTCGATCAGGATGAAGCCGCCGGTATCGCGGTTCTCAAGATACGGATCGAAGGCCAGCGGCTGATCGAGGCGCAGCGTGGCAAGCCCGATCTCATTGAGCTCGAGCCGCTGCGCCGGATGGCGCTCGAGCGTGTTGACGTTGATCTTGTACTCGAGGCGCTCGATGTCCGCCGTCACGGTACGAGTACCGCACTTGAACAGGTAGGGACGTCCGCTGAGCATCGGCTCGCCGCTCATCCACACGATGGTTGCCTCGAAGCGCTCGGCGACCCCGGCGGGCGAATCCGCGGCGACCAGCAGATCCCCGCGGCTGATGTCGATTTGATCTTCCACGGTCAACGTGACCGACTGTCCGGCGAGTGCTCCGTTCCGATCCCCTTGCGGCGTCACGATGCGCGCGACCCGCGTCGCCAGTCCGGCCGGCAGCACGCGGATCGAATCCCCCACGCTCACGGCGCCGCCGACGATCAGGCCCGAGAAGCCGCGGAATTCCGGATTCGGCCGATTGACCCATTGCACCGGCATGCGAAACGGTTGCGCTTTGAGCGGCTCATCGAGCGGCACGCGCTCGAGGTGCGCCATGAGGGTCGGCCCGCGATACCAGGGCATGGCCGCCGCGGGCTCGATGATGTTGTCCCCGCGCAGCGCCGACACCGGAATCGCCACGATGTCAGCGAGGCCGATCTGAGCCGCGAAATCCGCATAGGCGCGCCGGATCCGCTGGAATGTGTCCTGCGAATAGTCGACGAGGTCCATCTTGTTGATCGCCAGCACGATACGACGTATTCCGAGCAGCGACACGAGATAGCTGTGGCGGCGCGTCTGCGTCAGCACGCCCTTGCGCGCATCGATCAGGATGATCGCGAGCTCGGCGGTCGAGGCGCCGGTCACCATGTTGCGCGTATACTGTTCGTGGCCCGGCGTATCGGCCACGATGAACTTGCGCCGCTCCGTGGCAAAGAAGCGATAGGCGACATCGATGGTGATGCCCTGCTCGCGCTCGGCCGACAGCCCATCGACCAGCAGCGCGAAGTCGAGCTCATCGCCCTGGGTACCGTCGCGCTTGGAATCGTTCTCGAGCATCGCCAGCTGATCGTCGAACACCTGGCGCGACTCGTACAGCAGCCGGCCGATCAGCGTGCTCTTGCCGTCATCGACACTGCCGCAGGTGATGAAGCGCAGCAGCTGCTGCGGCGCTGTGGGCGCGAGCGGCGTTGGGGCGCCGAGCGGCGCGGATTCGACGGCCATCAGAAGTAGCCTTCCCGTTTTTTCTTCTCCATCGAAGCCACGCTGTCCTGATCGATCACGCGGCCCTGGCGCTCCGAGGTGCGCGCCGCGAGCATCTCCCGGATGATCCCCGGCAGCGTGTCGGCCTCGCTGTCAATCGCGCCAGTCAGCGGATAGCAGCCGAGGGTACGGAAGCGCACCTTGCGCAGTTGCGGCTGCTCGCCGGCATTGAGCGGGAAGCGCTCATCATCGACCATGATCAGCGCGCCGTCGCGCTCGACCACCGGCCGTGTGCGCGCGTAATACAGCGGCACGATCGGTATCTGTTCCTGCAGGATGTATTGCCACACGTCGAGCTCGGTCCAGTTGGACAGGGGGAACACCCGCAGGCTCTCACCGGAGGCCTTGCGCGTGTTGTACAGGCGCCAGAGTTCTGGCCGCTGGCGCTTGGGGTCCCAGCGGTGCTGCGCCGAGCGGATCGAGACCACGCGCTCCTTGGCCCGTGATTTCTCCTCATCGCGCCTGGCACCGCCGAACGCGGCGTCGAAGCGGTGCCGGTCCAGCGCCTGACGCAGCGCCTGGGTTTTCATCACATCGGTATGAATCGAGGCACCGGGCCCGAAAGGGCGGAGCCCGAGGGCAAGGCCCTCGGTATTGACGTGCACGATCAGGTCCAGCCCGAGGCGCTCTACGGTCTGATCGCGAAACGCGATCATCTCGCGGAACTTCCAGGTCGTGTCGATGTGCAGCAATGGGAACGGCAGGCGCCCGGGGGAGAAGGCCTTGAGCGCCAGGTGCAGCAACACCGAACTGTCCTTGCCGATCGAATATAGCAATACCGGCCGTTCGGCTTCGGCGTACACCTCGCGCAGGATGTGTATGCTTTCCGCTTCCAGCCGTGCCAGATCCGATAAGTCGGACATTGATCAGCTACCTTGGCTTTAAGCCAAAGCCAAAAATGGCCGCGATTCTATAGTCTTTGGACCTCTCACGCCGTTATGTGCTTATTTTGATTCTGGTACAGCAGTAGCGGTGTGATTTCCGACACCGGTGCGCTGTGGCCGACGAAGTAGATGCGGGCCAGCTCATCATTGGTGCGCGCGAGGGAGAGCTGCAGTCGATCGATGAACTCGTGCAGCTCGCCCTGCCCCAGTGCCTCGAAGCGTGTGTGGTGAATGGCACGGCGCATGCGCCCGACACGGCGCAGCAAGGGCTCGCTGTTGGGCAGACGATGCAGCACTTCCTCGGCGCGGCGCAGACAGCACACGCAGGCGCGCGGAAAATGCTCCTCGGCGAGCAGGAAGCGCACGACTCCGGCGCCATAGACGCGCTCACGGGTCTTGAGACGGTACATCTGGTAGCCCGAGAGCGAGCGCAGCACGTTCATCCACAACACGGTCTCGAACGGCCGCAGCTCCTCGGCGTTGACGGCGGCCATCATGGCCGCGGCCCGCACATCCACGATGCGGCTGGTCATGTCGGCGCGCTCGATATTGCGCCCGATGGTCAGAAACGAGAGCGCATCGCCCTCGTTGACGATGCCCTCGAACATGCCCGTGAGGGTCTGCATCCCGGCCGTTACGCGGCCGAGAAAGGCGTAGCGCGTGCGCTTGGCCGAGGCCTCCGCCGCATGCTCGCCCACATAGAGATAGATCTCGTTGATCTGCTCCCAGACCTCGCGCGGCAGGATGTCGCGCACGGTGCGGGCGATCGCGCGTGCGCGCGCGATTGAAGTGAGCATCGAGCCGGGATTCTTCTCATCCGCGACGATGAACTGAACCACCGAGGTCTCGCTGTAGTCGCGCCCGCGATCGGCGTAATTGTCCTTGTTGCCGGTGATCGAGACCAGCGGCTCCCAGCCTGGACTGAGCCGCTGCGGCAGATCGAGCATCAGACTTGCGCTGACGTCCACCAGGCGCGCGAGGTTCTCGGTGCGCTCGAGGTAGCGCGCCAGCCAGTAGAGATTATCGGCTACGCGCGAGAGCATGATCCACCGAAGTATCGACGATCCAGGTGTCCTTGCTGCCGCCACCCTGGGAAGAATTGACCACGAGCGAGCCGGCTCGCATGGCCACCCGTGTGAGTCCGCCCGTGGTCACCTGCACGTCACGGCCCGAGAGTATGAAGGGCCTGAGGTCCAGATGCCGCGGCTCGATGCCCCCATCGATCAGCGTCGGGGTCGTAGACAGGCTGATCACAGGCTGAGCAATGTAGTTGCGGGGATTTTGCCGTACCAGATCGCTAAAGCTGGCGCGCTCCGCGGCGCTGGATTTCGGTCCCATGAGCATCCCGTAGCCGCCTGACTCGTTGGCCGGCTTGACCACCAGCGTGGCCAGATTGGCCAGCACGTATTCGCGCTGCTGCGGCTCGCAGCACAGATACGAGGGCACGTTCGGCAGGATGGCATCCTGGTCGAGGTAATAGCGGATCATCGCCGGCACGAACGTGTAGACCAGCTTATCGTCGGCGACGCCGGCTCCGGGCGCGTTTGCGAGCGCCACCTTGCCGGCCCGCCAGGCGCGCATGAGACCGGGTACGCCGAGGGAGGAATCGTCTCGAAACACCTCCGGGTCCAGAAATAAATCGTCGATGCGGCGGTAGATCACGTGCACCTGCTGCCAGCCGTCGATGGTGCGCATATACACCACATCGTCATCCCCAACCACCAGGTCGCGGCCCTCAACCAGCTCGCAACCCATCTGCTGCGCCAGATAGGCGTGCTCGAAATAAGCCGAGTTATAGATCCCCGGCGTCAGCACAACCACCTCGGGCTGCGGCTCGTGCACGGGCGCGAGCGCACGCAGCATGTCGAATAATTGCGAGGGATAATCATCGACCGGCAGAATGCCGGCGGCCTCAAACACCTCGGGGAACACGCGCTTGACCACCTGGCGGTTCTCGAGCATGTAGGAGACTCCCGAGGGCACACGCAGGTTGTCCTCCAGCACGTACATCGTGCCGTCGGCCCCACGCACCAGGTCCGAGCCGCAGATGTGGGCCCAGATGCCCTGCGGCGGATCGATGCCGGCGCATTGCGAGCGGTAGTTGACGGAATTGTCCAGATAGGCGCGCGGAAACACGCCGTCGCGCACGATGCGCTGCTCATGGTAGATGTCATCGATGAACAGGTTCAGCGCGCGTGCGCGCTGCTGCAGACCGGCCTCGATGCGGCGCCACTCATCGAGCGCGATCACCCGCGGAATGATGTCGAGCGGCCAGGCGCGATCGATCGATCCACCCTCCTGGTGATAGACCGTGAAGGTGATGCCCATGCTGCGGATGGCGACATCGGCGGCCTTCTGCCGGGTCACGAGCTCCTTGGGTCCGAGCGCGGATAAAAACTCGATCAGGGCGCAGGCCGCGAGCCGGGGCGCGCCCCCGGGCGCGATCAGTTCGTCAAAACTGGCCGCGGCAGGATACTCGTCCCAGGCTATGCGCATGCTTTGTGCGAGGTCCCATTGGTCCAACTGACCCGTACAGTAACAGGGCGGCTGAGCCGAATGAACAGTTGGGCGCCGCCGCCTGCAAAAAGTGCGTTTCCGCTAAACTGCTGCCCGCCAGTGGTGCAGCTGGGCCTTGGAACCTTGGATCCGTCATGACTTATTGTCTCGCGCTGAAGCTTCAGGAAGGCCTGGTGTTCGCGTCCGATTCGCGCACGACCGCGGGGGTCGACTACATCAGCACCTATCGCAAGATGCACGTCTTCCAACCCTCCAAGGAGCGGCTGATCGTCGTTCTGACTTCGGGCAACCTCGCCACGACCCAGGCCGTGCTCGACAATCTGCGGCGCGATCTCGAGTTGGGCGCGACGCCCGAAAACCTCGGCAGTGTCGCCTACCTGTTTGAAGCCGCGCGCTACGTCGGCAAGGTGCTGGCCGAGATCGTGCAGCAGTACGCCGGCGGCTTCGAGGGCAGCGGCTCCGAGGCGCGCGCGACGCTGATCGTCGGGGGTCAGATCGCCGGCAAGCCGCCCGAACTCTACCTCGTGTATCCCGAGGGCAACTACGTCTCTGCCACCCCGGAGACGCCGTTTCTGCAGCTCGGGGAGTTCAAGTATGGCAAGCCGATCCTCGCGCGCATTGCCGGGGCCAACCTGTCACTGGACGAGGCGGCGCGCCTGGCGCTGATTTCCTTCGACGCCGCCATGAAATCGAATCTCTCGGTCGGGCCGCCGGTGGAGCTGGCGATCTACCCGCAGGATGCACTGCAGTTCTCGCATCACGTCTCGTTCGATACCGAATCGGAGTTTTTCCGCGGCATCTGCAGCCGCTGGAACGAGCAGCTGCTCGCTGCCTTCCACCGGCTGCCGCGGTTCGATTGGGAACTCCAGGACAAGAACGGCGGCTGAGGTGAGCGAGCCGCTCGCCGATCGCGTCATTGCCATCGCCGAAGCGCGCGAGCTCGACGTCTTCGCCGCCCTGCTGGAGCGGCGCGGCGCCCGGGTATTGCGCTATCCGCTGGTCCGGATCCTCGACGCCCCCGACCCGCAACCGGTACTGGCGTGGCTGCGCGCCTTCAGTGATGGCGGCTGCGATGACCTGATCCTGCTCACGGGCGAGGGTCTGCGTCGGATGCTGCGCTGCATTGAGCGCCACGAGCCGGCGCTGCGAGCAGCATTTCTCGCCGCCTTGGGCCAGGTGCGCAAGATCACGCGCGGACCCAAGCCGGTCCGGGCGCTGCGCGAACTGGGGCTCGGCAGCGACCTGCCGGCGGCGCCGGCGACCACGGCGGGCGTGATCGAGACCCTCAAGCAGCACGATTGGCGCGGACGGCGGGTCGGCGTCCAGCTCTACGGCGAGGAGCCGAACCGTCCGCTCATCGAATTCCTCGAAGCCGCCGGCGCCGTGGTCTCGAGCGTGGCGCCCTATCGCTACGCCAACGCGGCCTCGGATGCCGCAGTCGCCGAATTGCTCGAACGCCTGCGCGCAGGTTTGATCGATGCCATCGCCTTTACCAGTAAATCCCAGGTCGAGCGGCTGTTCAGCGCGGCCCCGGCCGAATCGGTCGTACTGGCGCTCGCCTCGACGCAGGTCGCGGCCGTGGGTCCCGTGGTGGCCGCAGCACTGGCCGCGTACGGCGTGAGCGTCGGCACCATGCCGAGCGATGCCTGGTTCATGAAGCCGTTGAGCGCCGCGCTCAGTGAGCTGCTCGCCGGGCGCTCCTGAGTCCGGGCGGGGCCTCAGGAATACATGCGTTGCAGGTAGCCGAGGAACTGATCGAGTTCGGCCCTGTTGAAGCGGCTGGCCATGTGCCGCTCGAGCTGCCGTACCTGCGCCATGAGCGCCTCGAGTTCCCCGGTTCCCGCATCGGTCAGAAATATGCCCTGACGCCGCCGGTCGCGGGTCGAGCGCCGCCGCTCGATCAGCCCGGCGCGCTCGAGCCGATCGAGCAGCGCGACGATGCTGGCCTTGTCGACGCCGAGGTGGGTGCCCAGTTCGATCTGAGCGATGCCGGGATTGGAGCGGGTCAATATGAGCAGACTGAACAGGCCCGGACGTATCTTGTTCTCGCCGATGAAACTGACGTAGGTCCGCCAGGAGGCCTGATGGGCGCGCCGCAGGTTGTAGCCGAGCAGCTTCGGCAGCACGCCCAGATCCACTTTGGCGCCGGCCGCCCGCTCGCGCCGGCTGGTGGCTGGGCGCTTGTCGCGAGCGCGTACGGTATTACTGCCTGCTTCCATACAGCTGTCAATCTCCGGAGGGTTGAAGGCCAGTTCGATTCCACGCGGCGCCAGCGTCAGCACGACAGTATATTTTCGTTATTGTTCGCACTGCAAATAGATCAATAGTGCGACTTATTTTCTGGCCGGCCGCCGAAGCTGCCCAGCGCTGCGTAGAGCTCGGGGCGCCGATCGCGAAACACGAACCAGGTCTCGCGCGCCACCTTGAGCGCGTCGAGATCGAAGCTCGCGGTGATCACGCTCTCGCTCTCCTGATCGGCCTCAGCCACCAGGGCGCCGCTGCCGTCGGCGATGAACGAGGAGCCGTAGAAACGCAGCTGCAGGCCTTGCGCGCTGTGCAGGGCGAACTCCGTGCCGATCCGATTGCTCGCGATCAACGGCGTCAGGTTCGCGGCCGCATGACCCTGCTGCGTGCGCTGCCAGTGCAGCCGCGAGTCGAGCGGCGCCGCGGGCGGCGGCTCGCTGCCGATCGCCGTGGGATACAGCAGCAGCTCCGCGCCCATGAGCGCCATGATGCGCGCGCTCTCGGGAAACCACTGATCCCAGCACACGCCGACCCCGATGCAACCGTAGCGGGTCTGCCAGACCCGGAAGCCGGTGTCGCCAGGGGAGAAGTAGAACTTCTCCTGATAGCCTGGCCCGTCCGGAATATGCGATTTGCGATAGATCCCGAGGCAGCGGCCATCGGCGTCGAACACGGCGAGCGAATTGAAAAAGGCATTGCCGTCGCGCTCGAAGAAGCTCACCGGCAGCACCACCGCGAGTTCTGCCGCCAGGGCGCCGAAGCGCCGCAGTAATGGGCTATCACTCGCGCTCTGCGCCAAACGCAGATGGCTCGGGTCCTGCTCGATGCAGAAATACGGCGTGGCAAACAGCTCCTGCAGCAGGATCACTTCGGCGCCGCGGGCATGCGCACTGCGGACCATGCGCTCGGCACGCTCGAGGTTCGCCGGCAGGTCCCAGCTGCAGGCGAACTGCGTGGCGGCCACGGTGACGCGACGGCTTCGAAGCTCAGGCATGCACGGCCTCCGGTGCGGCGCAGCGCATGCGCTCGCTGATCGCAATCGCGGTGCGCAACGCCCGCTGTCCATCCTCGCCGCTGACCAGCACCGGCCCCTCGCCGCGCACGGCGCTAAGAAACGCCTGGATCTCGGCCAGCAGCGCATCGCCCTGCGCGCACGACTGCTCCTCGATCTGCACCGGCAGTTCCCCGGCGGCCGAGGGCGGCACGCGCTTGCGGATCACCGTGAGTATCTTCTGATGCAGGTCGATCGACAGATATGCGTCGTCGCGGAACACTCGCAGCTTGCGTTCGGTCTTCAGGCTCACGCGGCTGGCGGTGACGTTCGCGACGCAGCCGTTCTCGAAGTGCAGGCGCGCGTTGGCGATGTCGATCTCGGCGGAGAATACCGGTGTGCCGACCGCGTCGAGCGTGGTGAGCGGGCTGCCGACGATCATCTGCACCAGATCGATGTCGTGGATCATCAGATCGAGCACCACGTTGACCTCGGTGCCGCGTTCCTTGAACGGCGCGAGGCGGTGACATTCGATGAAACGTGGCCGCGAGAGCAACGGCTCGGCGGCCAGAATGGCGGGATTGAAGCGCTCGAGATGGCCGACCTGCAGCACCCGCCCGTACTGGCGTGCCAGGTCGATCAACTGCTGCGCCTGCGCGACGGTTTGCGCGATTGGCTTCTCGACCAGCACATGCGCACCGCCGCGCAGCAGCTCTGCCGCGATCTCGGCATGCGTGTCCGTCGGGGTCACGACGCTGACCGCATCGACCTGACCGCACAGCTCGCGATAATCCTCGAGCGCGCGAGTGCCGAGTTCGGCGGCCACGCGCGCGGCCACTTCGGCGTCGGTGTCGACCACGCCGATGAGCTCGCACTGGCCCAACGCCGCGTATTTCTGGGCATGGAACCGTCCCAGATAACCCACCCCGATCACCGCCGCTCTGATTTTCGCCATGTGGCGGCTATTATGCCTAAAGGCCGGGCGGCCCGAGCCTCCAGCCGGGGCGCCGCGCCTTGAACTGTCCGACCACCTTCAGGTACGCCACGTGAGCAATCCATTGCGCGACATCTTCCGCTCCCCTCTTGCCACCGGCGGCGTGGTGCGTGAACTGCTGATCGCCGCCATCTGCGCCATTGCGGGCGTGCTGGTCATGCCCTGTTTGATCTTCGCTTGCGGGCGGCTGGCATTGGGACCCTACGCGCGCGGCAATCTGTTCGCGCTCTGGCGCGACTTCCTCATCGGCCTGGGCACGGGCTCAGAAGTCTCCTGGTTCATCATCCTGGGCCCCTATCTGCTGCTCTGGTTGTTGCGCGGCGTTCGCCGCCTGCTACATAACCAATCCGCGCCGCAGAACTAGGGTGCGCCAGCTCACAATTCCGACGGCAGCACCGAACGCTGCCCGCAGTGCCGTGCGATGCTCAGCGGTACGGAGATACCGCGCACGCAGCGCGCACTCTATTCGCGATACAGCCCAGGGGCTGGAGGAATGCAGGATATGGGAAACAATACGCTTACGGCGTCGGATCCGGATGTGGTTGACTCGACGGCCAAACGTCGAGGCCGGCGCGAAATGTTGCGGGACCTGCAGCTCGAGCTGCTCGGCATCTACGCCGGCGGCAAGGACAGAGCCTGCGGCGTCAACCCGTACGACAACAAGCTCGGTTGCTCCGCCGAAGACGTCTGGCGCCGACTGCGGCGCGCCTGAGCGGACTGAAGCCTCAGGGCCAGTAGATCCACCCCAGTGCCGTGAGCATCGCGGCCAGTACGGCCTGGGTGGCAAAGCGCCAGCGCCGCCCCCGCAGCTCCCCGACGAAGCTGGCGGCGGCAACCGCCGCCAGGCTCCAGGACCAGAGCAATCCCT
>JBELAR010000077.1:0-10711 GCA_049508555.1 Steroidobacteraceae bacterium | reverse complement strand
CTGCATCGTGCGCGTGAGGTAATCGCAGGCGCTCTCGGCTCGGCCCGTTGCGGCCAGCGGCAGCAGCAGGACCGCGATTAGCGTTGGCCAGAGCTGTACGAGGCGCCGCTGCGCGCTCACAGGACCTCGAGTGGCCGCGGCGAGCGCGGCGCCGGAAACGCCGCATCGATCTGCGCCAATTCCGCGGCGCTCAGGCGCAGCTCCCCGGCCCGCAGATTCTCCTCGATGCGCTGTGGCTCGACCGACTTCGGGATCGCCACGACGTCCGGCTCGCGTACCGCCCAGGCGAGTGCAATCTGCGCGGCGCTGACTGCGCGCTCCAGGCCGATGCGACGCAATACCGGATGTCGCGCCAGCGCACCCTGCCCGAGTGGTGAATAGGCCATGGTGCGGATGCCGCGCGAGCGCTGCCAGGGCAACAGCTCGAACTCGATACCCCGTGCTTCACAGCTGTAGTACAGCTGGTTGCATTGCGTCCTCGCGGGCGCCGCCAGCTTCTCTTGCGCATCCACCCAGCGTACGAGCTCGGCCAGATCCAGATTGCTGACGCCGAAATGACGGATCAGCCCCCGCGCTCGCAGCTCCTCGAATGCCGCCAGTGTCTCCGCAAAGGGATGCGATCCGGGCCAGTGCAACAGGTATAGATCGAGGTACTGGCAACCCATGCGCTCGATCGAGGCCTCGCAGGCGCGGATCGTGCCCGCGCGCGAGGCATGACTGGGCAGCACCTTGCTGACGATGCACAGTTCCGCTCGCCGCGCGACGCCGAAGGTCTTCAGCGCGCTGCCCACGATGCGCTCGGCGCCGCCCTCGCCGTACATTTCGGCCGTATCGATCAGACGGTAGCCCACTGCCAGTGCGTGGCTGACTGCCGCGATTTCCTGCGCCCGCGCGCTTCGCGACTCCCCCATTTTCCAGGTGCCCAGACCGATACGGCCGGGGAAGGCCATGGATTCGCCGGATGCACTCATGCCGGAATACTAGGCAGATCGATGTTGGGTGTAAAATGGCCCACAACGCACGCTAAAGGGGAAGCCACATGAGCAGTCACAGACGTGAAGACCCGCGCCGTGAGGCGTCGCCGGATGATCGGTCCCGGCGCGACTTCGTCGCCTTGTCCGCAGCCGCGGGCTTGGCCGCCGCCGCCGGTTCGGCCGCCGCCGCGGAGCTGAAGATCGTCGAGGAGGACGTCGCAGTCAAAACGCCCGATGGCGTGTGCGACGCCGCCTACATTCATCCAGCAAAGGGCGCACATGCGGGCGTATTGATCTGGACCGACATATTTGGATTGCGGCCGGTGTTTCGCGATTACGGCAGACGACTGGCCATGCAGGGTTACTCCGTACTGGTGCCGAACCCGTTCTATCGCACCGCCAAAGCCCCGGTGTTCGCCGACGTGTCCGCATTCAATTTTCAGAGTGACGCCGACCGGGCCAAACTGCCGCCTTTGACCGGCCCGATCAACGTCGCGGGTGCCATCGAGTCCGACGCCAAGGCTTATCTGGCCTGGCTCGATTCGCAGGCGAACGTGGACAAGGCGAAGAAGATCGGCACGCAGGGCTACTGCATGGGTGGCCCGCTGGTGCTGAAAACCGCCGCGGCCGTGTCGTCCAGGGTTGGGGCCGGCGCCACGTTCCACGGCGGCGGCATGGTGACCGACAAGCCCGACAGCCCGCATCTGCTGGCCCCGCAGATCAAGGCGCGGTTGTACATTGCGATCGCCTCGAGCGACGACATGCACCAACCGGACGCCAAGGACAAGCTGCGCGAGGCGTTCGCGGCGGCACAGGTACCGGCGGAGATCGAGGTCTACGCCGGGGCGCAGCACGGCTGGTGCGTGCCGGACATGCCGCCACAAAGCGACGGCAAGCCGATCTACAGCAAGCCGGACTCCGAGCGCGCGTGGAACAAACTGCTGCCGCTGTACCACACGGCGCTGGCCTGAGCGCGAACATCGCTCCGTCGGCGCCCACGCAGGCCCGGCTCGAGCCGCTCAGCGCCTCAGACTTCGAGACCCTGGCGCGCCTGGCCGGGACCATCTGGCATTCGCATTACTCGGCCATCATCGGACCGGCGCAGATCGACTACATGCTCGCGGGGCGCTACACCCCGGATCGACTGCGTGAGTACCTCGGATCCAGCGAGCGCTGGATGGAGCTGTTGAAACTCGGCCATGAGGCCGTCGGCTATTGCAGCTACACGCGCAGCGCCGTGCCCGGTGAGATGAAACTCGAACAGCTCTATCTGCTGCAACAGTACCGCGGCAAGGGGCTCGGCGCGATGATGCTGCGGCATGTCGAGGCCCAGGCTCGTGCGCAGGGGCTCGGTGTATTGATGCTGCAGGTGAATAAGCGCAATACCGGGGCCATCGAGCTCTATCGCAAATCAGGCTTCTCGGTACGGGAGGCTGCGATATTTGATATCGGCAACGGCTATTACATGGATGACTATGTCATGGCGAAGCGGCTTGAACCGGCTTGAAGCGGCTGCATGAATCCGGTCAGGTGAATCCGGCTAGGTGAAAAAGTGCCGCCGGAAGAATGGGCGGCCGGTGGGATCGAAGGCAAAGCGCTGCGGCTTGCGCGGCAGGTTGTGTCGCCAGCCGGAGAATGTTTCCTCCACCACGCTGCCCTGCGCCCGGATCCTCTGCGCTCGCACCGGCAGCGCGCAGACCTGGCAATCACCCTTGGCCAGCGCATAGGCCAGCAGCCGCTCGGCGTGCAGCGGTTCGCGCTCGCAGTACTGCGGAACCAGGGCGAGGCGCTCGGCGTAGCAACGCGCGGCGGCCGAGTCGGCAAAGGCGAAGCGATCGTTGAAGCCGCCGTGTCGCTGCCACCCGGGCAGAGCGATGTTGCCCTCGCCCCGAAAGGCGGCTGCGAGCTTTGCCAGCGGAAATTCGTCCAGGTACTCAAGATCCGGGCGGACGAATAGAAAAAAATCGAACTGCCCGGGCGCCTCCGCGCTGCACAGGGTCCAGGCGCGCTGCAGAGAGCTCAGCTGCTGCAGCAGGTTTCGAGTCGAGGACCACTCGTCGTCGTAGGCATCGCCGCGCCGCTGCGCGGCCGCCAGAGGCGCGCTGATGCACGCATCGTCCTGCGGCACGAGCGCGTAATGCTGCGCCTCGAGCAAATAGGCATCGGCCGGATCGAGCGCCACGTCCAATTCACCGGTGCGCGGATTGTGCAGTCGCGGCACGAGATTCAGCGAGGCGAAGGTGCAGAAGGAGAAGCCATCGCACCGGTTCGCCGCGTAGATGCTCTGCCGGATGCTACCGATCGTGAGCCTCAGGGCGCGGGGGAGCCCGAAGAACAGTACGGCGACTCGTCGCGCGGGCATCATTCACGGACTGCCGCCATGACGGCTGCAAAGCCGATGAAGACCCCTCCAGTGAGCCGGTTGAACAATTTGAGCACCGCGGTGCGCCGCAGCGCGCTGCCTAGCCGCTGTCCGCCGCCCGCATAGACCATATACCAGCTGATTTCGATGACCGCGAAGGTGAGCAGCAACAGCGCGAATTGCGGCAATTTCGGCGCCTGCGGCCGGATGAACTGCGGCAGAAATGCCGCCGCGAACAGGATCGCCTTCGGGTTGCTCGCGGCCACCAGCAAACCCTGACGGAACAACGGCCCATGTTTGCTGGATGCGTCCTGCGCGCGGGCCGCGGGAGCCGCCACCGGCGGCGGGGTGGAGCGCCAGATGCGGATCCCGAGGTACGCGAGGTAGGCCGCACCGCTCCAGCGCAAGGCGTCGAACACCGAGGGAAATGCCTGCAACAGCGCGCCCAGACCCGCGGCGGAAATGCACATCATCGCTAGCAGCGCTACCAGGCAGCCGGACATGGTCGCAAGACTGGCCCGAAATCCGTGGCGCGCGCTGCTGCTCATCACGAGCAGCATATTCGGACCCGGCGTCGCCGATACCAGGAAGCTCATCACGGCGAAGAGCCATAGCGTGTGCGGATTCAGGCCGGCTCCTAAGGCACCAGCATCACGACGCCGCGCGCACGCGGATCGGGGGCGGTTACCGGGTTTGCGCCGAGGATCTGGATGGCCTCCACATCGCCGTTGAAATCCTGCGCCTCGACTCGATAGCCGCGCGCGATCAGCGCCTCGGTCAGCGCGGGCTCAAAGGGCGCGTAGGGTTCGTAGAAGATCGTGTTCTCAGGCAGCAGTTGATGATGAAAGCGCATCTGCTTCAAGGCCGTGCGCAGCGGCAGCGCGTAGTCGTACACGTCCGCCAGAACCTGGAACACCGAGGTGAAGATGCGTGAGCCGCCGGGCGTGCCGATGACCATGATCACGCGCCCGTCATGCGTCAGTATGGTCGGACTCATGGATGAGAGGGGGCGCTTGAACGGTGCGATGGCGTTCGCAGCTCCGCCCACGACGCCGTAGGCATTGGGCAGGCCCGGTTTGGCGGAAAAATCGTCCATCTGATCGTTGAGCAGAAAGCCGGCGCCCTCCACCACGACGCCGGCGCCAAACCAGCCGTTGAGCGTGTAGGTATTGGCGACGGCATTGCCCGCGCGATCGACGATCGAGTAATGCGTCGTCTGCGGCCGCTCGAGCCCCGCAGTCACGCTACTGAGCATCGACGGTCGGCTCGGATCGATCTCGGCCGCGCGACGCGCGAGATAGGCCGGATTGATCAACGCCTCGACCGGGACTTTTACAAAATCCGGATCGCCCAGATACTCGGCGCGATCGGCGAACACGCGCTTCTCGATCTCCGCGATCAGGTGCAGGTACTGGGGCGAGTTGAGAGCGACCCCGGCGAACAAGGGCGCGGCGTCCTGCTTCATACGCAGCATTTGCAGCAGCGCAATGCCCCCCGATGAAGGCGGCGGCGCGGTAATGACCTGATCACCGTGCCAGTCGCCCTCCACCGGCTCGCGCCATACGGCCCGGTAGCCGCTCAGATCCGCGGCACTGATCAGACCCGGTGTGCGTCCGCGCGCCATTTGCATGACCAGCAGCTGCGCCGTGCGGCCGGCATAGAATTCCTGATCCCCGCCCTGCGCGATGCGTCGCAAGGTCGCCGCGAGCTCGGGCTGGCGAAATCGCTGCCCTGCCACCATGCCGGCGAAATAGCGATCGAAATTGGTGACTCCTGCAAAGGGAGCGCGATTGCCCTCGCGTAGCGCGATGAATTGTGGATCGACGATGAAGCCGCGCTCGGCGTAGCGAATCGCCGGCGCCAGATCACGGGCCCAGGACAGTTTGCCGAAGCGCTGATGCGCCATGGCGAAGCCGCGCACCGTGCCCGGTACGCCGGCGGCGAGATTTCCGAACAGCGACAGCTGCGCGATGGCATTGCCCTGGGCATCCAGATACATGTTGGCGCTGGCCCTCGCCGGCGCGGTTTCCCGATAGTCGAGGAAATAGCCCTTGCCATCGACGTAGAGCGTCATGAAGCCGCCGCCGCCGAGATTGCCCGCCTCCGGATAAGTCACGGCCAGGGCGAAGCCCGTAGCCACCGCCGCATCCACGGCGTTGCCCCCCGCCCGCAGCACCTCGCGCGCGGCCAAGGCGCCAAAGCGATCGGGCGAGGCCACGGCGCCGGCGCGCAGCGCGCCGGGCAGGGACGCGGCTGCCGCGCCCTGATCCCAGAGGGCCGCGAGTACGATGAGAGCCCAGCGGACGGTGCTGATCAATGGCTTTCCCCGAACAGTGCCTTGCATAAAAAAGGCCCGGAAGCCCGGGCCTTTCAATCGCGTTCAGTGAATCGCGCGCCGCTTACCAGCGACCGCCACCACCGCCGCCGCCATTGCCGCGAAAGCCGCCACCACCACCGCCACCGCCACCAGGACGTCCACCGCCGGTACGCGGCTTGTCCTGAGCTTCGTTGACCCGCAGCGGGCGGCCGTTCATCGAATAGCCGTTCAAACTCTGGATCGCTCGAGCGGCATCGGCCTGGCTCATCTCGACGAATCCAAAGCCACGCGGCCGGCCGGTTTCACGATCCGTCGGCAGCGATACGGCTTCCACAGTCCCATGCTGTGCGAACAATGTTCGCACCTCGGCCTCACTGGCCGTGAACGGTAGGTTACCTACATAGATCTTCGCCATAAAAATCACACTCTCCAGAACAGTTCGACCATAGACGGTCACACACACGGCAGGAGCAACAACCGAGGTCAGGGAGAGAGCGTCTCACGAGCCGTCGAAACGTAGATCCTGTCACCATGATCGCAGGCGGTTCGGCTCGACAATCGAAACACGGACGGTCGACGATCGCTCGCCAGTTTAGCACAACTGCCTGAATTCCAAGCTGCAATTCACGCCACCCGTCACGAAACCGGGGCCACTCAAGTTGGGGCAGCGAGCTTATGGAAAGGGATGTAATACTCATAGCGGGCATTGCGTGCCCGGCTTGCGACCGCGATCGCCACATGGCCCCCGAACCGACCAAGCTCCTGAGCTTCCCCTGCGATTACCCCATCAAGGTCATGGTGCGGGCAGAAACGGGCGTGCGCAGCCGCGTCGATGCCATTGTCGAGAGCCATGCCGGGCCCGTGGACCTCTCGGCCGTGACCGAGCGCCGCTCGGCGCAGAATCGATTTCTGGGGATTACCTACGTGATCCGCGCCACGAGCGAGGCGCAGATCGCGGCGCTGTTCGAGGCGCTCAAGCTCTGTCCGCCGGTGCTGCTGGTGTTGTGAGCGCCACGACGCAGAACCGCTGTCCGGTGGGGGCTTCCATGACCCACCAGGTCTTGACCTGCGCCACTCGCCGGGCGCCGAGGGCCTCGAGCCGCCGCACCTCCGCCTCGATGTCGTCGGTTTCGATGTCCAGATGCACGCGGCTGGGGTGTGCGACCGCCTGCACTTCGATATTCAGACGCCCGAGCGGATCGAGTAGCTGCACGTACTGCGCGCCCTCCGAGGGCGGGAACTCGCGCCGCTGCATGCCGAGCGCCGCACTCCAGAACGCCGCGGCCCCCTGCAGGTCATCGGTCTGGCAGTCAATGATGAAGCCGGCCAATCTGCTCTGGTGCATGGAGTTGCTCCCGTTAAGGCTGCTCGAGGGGTGCGGCCAGAGCGACGAAATCCGCCCCGAAGTGCCCCGCTGCCTCGCCCTGGCCCCGCAATTGCGCCGATACGGCGATGCGGGCCTTCCCGCGCCGCGCCAGGGTCTGCAGGAATTGCGGCCAGAGCCCGGCGTCGGTGAGGGATGCGCTCGCGGTGAAGTCGCCCGCCATGGGGTGCTCGTAGTCGATGGTGTTGCGTCGGATGACCAGGCTGGCCGAGAGCTCGCGATCACTCAGGCGGGCGTAGAGCAGCGACCAGGCCGCGAGGATCGCCAGGGCAGAGGCGCTGCCGCCAAAGACCGTGGATCGATGGTTCATGTTCGGCGCGAGCGGCGCGCCCAGCACGACGAGCTCGTCGGTCAGTTCGCGCACCGATACCTGCATGGCGCGCGACAGGGGGATGTGACCATGCAGGTATTCTTCGAGCACTCGCGGCGACACTAGCGCACCTCCTCGGCCGGGATGACCCGCTCGATGCGCCGGTCCGGCACCAACCACATCAGGGCCACCAGCAGATAGATCGCATCGGCGATCCAGCTCGACACAAAAGCCAGCGCTATGCCGCTGACATAGGCGGCGATGGACAACTTTCCCTTCCAATCGCCGCCCACCGCGCGCGCGAGCAGCGAGTCCGGACCCTGCGAGGCGATGATCAACTGCTGCAGTATCGTGTAGGCGATGGCAGCCATGAGCAGCACGGCGCCATAGAGCGCCGAAGGCGCCGCGGCGAAGTGATTCTCGCCCATCCAGGCAGTGGTGAAAGGCAGCAGCGAGAGCCAGAACAGCAGAAACAGATTGCCCCAGAGGATCGGCCCGGTCACCCGACGGGTGGCGTGGAACATGTGGTGGTGATTGTTCCAGTAAATTCCGAGATACAGGAAGCTCAGAACGTAGGTGAGCAGTACCGGTTGCAAGGGCAGCAGCGATCGGAGACTCTCCCCGAGCGGCGCCCGCAGGTCCAGAACCATGATCGTGATGAGGATCGCGATCACGCCATCGCTGAAGGCTTCGATCCGGTCCGTATCCATGCCGCTAGGTCCGCGTCCAAGGATCGAGCCATTGCGGGCGGGGCAAGCCCAGCGACACACCGAGCCTCTTCTCCAGGCGCACCGCGTCGACGACGCCTCGATAGTAACTGGCTATTCTCGCGCTCTCCACGTAGCCGTGCTTGCGATAAAAGGCGATGGCACGCGGATTGTCCGCCCTGGCTTCGACGCGGATACACTCGAGCCCCGCGACCACCGCCGGCTGCTCGAGCCACTCGATCAGATGAGCACCGAGCCCGCGCTGCCGATAGTCCGGACGCACCGCCAGCAGCGACAGGTGCGCGCGCTCGTCACCATAATGCATGATGCCGAAGCCGAGGATGGCCTCACGGCCGCCGATCACCGCGGTATTGGTGGCGCGGTCGCTGACCGCGGCGCGCACCCGTGACGCGGTCCAGCTCCAGCCCAGTCCATGCTCGATGTAGTCGCGCGACATCTCGGCGATAGCGGCCGAGTCCTGTAGCGCGGCGAGCCTGATGAGCGGGATCGATACCATGGATGGGCGGCGATGCGATTCAGATGACCCGCAGATCGCTCGGCGCGCCCGTGACGACGAAGAGGTGCGAGAGTGCCCAGATTCCCAGCAGCGACACCACGACGGCGATGATCGTGAGGCCCAGCGCGCCGGCCATCGAGGTGCCGAGCAGATAACGAATCGCGATGATGAAGCCCAGGAATGCGGCCAGCGGGCCGCCGATGTAACCGCCGACCAGATGGGCCGCGAGTTGTCCCGCCAGAACTCCGACCACCGCGGCCAGACCGCACCAGAGAATACCCTTGCGCTGCGCATCGGCCATGTGCGCACCGACCTTGATCGGGATGGCCACCAGCACGATCAGCAGCAGCAGCGTGCCCAGCAGGCCGACGGATAAAGTCACGCCGCTCATGCGACGCACGGCCGCGCGAGCTTGGCGAGCAAGAGCGGCGCCAGCGCAGCGGCCACCGCCTCGACATCATCCGGACCGCCGAGTGCGGCCAGCTGCGTCATCTCGAGCCCGGCATAGCCGCAAGGATTGATGCGCTCAAAGGGCTCCAGATCCATGTCGATATTGAACGCCAGGCCGTGATAGCTGCCGGCTCGGCGTATGCGCAGGCCGACGCTGGCGAGCTTGCGGCCCTCGACGTACACCCCTGGCGCCTGCGCGCGGCATTGCGCCCGGATTCCAAACGCGGCCACATACTCGATCACGCTGCCCTCCAGAGCACTGACCAGCGCGCGTACCCCGAGTCCCGCGCGACGGATATCGATCAGAGGGTAGACCACGAGCTGCCCGGGCGCGTGATAGGTCACCTGGCCACCGCGATCGATCTGCAGCACCGGGATGTCCCCCGGCGCGAGCAGGTGCGAGCGATCGGCATTCATGCCGAGCGTGAAGACCGGCTCGTGCTCGAGCAGCCAGATCTCGTCCAGACACTGCGCATCACGCTGCTCGGTGAAGCGCTGCATGGCGCGCCAGGTCGGCTCATAGGCGACACGACCGAGCCAGCGGACCTGCGGCGCCACCTGTGCGCCGTTCACGAGGCAACCGGGGCGGCGCTGCCGGAGCGCGCGCCGAGGCCCACGTTATTGCCCGCGAGTACGCGCTCGGCCCGATAGCTCGAGCGCACCAGCGGGCCGGCGACGCACTCGCGAAATCCACGCGCGAGTCCCAACGCACGATAGTCCTCGAACTGCTCGGGGGTCACAAAGCGCTCGACCGGCAGATGATGCACGGTCGGCCGCAGATACTGCCCGAGCGTGAGCACATCGACGCTCACTGCGCGCAGATCGTCCATGCACTGCTCGATCTCGGCATCCGTTTCGCCGAGCCCGAGCATCAGACTGGTTTTTGTCAGCACCTGCGGTCGATGGCGCTTGGCGTGTGCCAGTACGCCGAGCGTCTGCTCATAGCCCGCCCGCGCATCACGCACCGGATGGGTGAGGCGCCGCACCGTTTCCACGTTCTGTGCAAATACGTCGAGACCGGATTCGAGCACCGTCTGCACATCGCGCAGGACGCCCTGGAAATCCGGTGTCAATGCCTCCACGGCCAGCGCCGGAAGGCGCTGCTTGAGCGCGCGTATGCACGCGGCGTAATGGGCCGCGCCGCCATCGGCCAGGTCGTCACGGTTGACGGAGGTCAACACCACGTACTTCAGTCCCATGAGCGCAACAGACTCGGCCAGATTCGCCGGTTCCTCGGCATCGAGCCAGCCGCGCGGATTGCCGGTGTCCACGGCGCAGAAGCGGCAAGCCCGCGTACACACCGCGCCCATGAGCATGATGGTCGCGGTTCCGGCGTTCCAGCACTCACCGATGTTCGGGCATTTGGCCTCCTCGCACACCGTTGCGAGGCGGTGCTCACGCACCGTGCGACGCACGAAGTCGTAGCCCTCCCCCACCGCGATGGGCGCGCGCAGCCAGCGCGGTTTGCCGTAGAGCGGCGTGCGCTCGAGCTCGCCTTGGGCCTTGATGCCGTCCTTGATCGCGCGCGTGCCCTGCGCCGTCAGGTATTTCTGACCGCTGCGCACCGTGCCCGCAGGCGCGAGCGCAGCGGCGCTGGAGGCGCCGGTACGGGACGTGGCCTCATGGACGACGGGGATGCCTTTGAGAGTGCTCATGCGGATGCGTGGAAAGCCGACCAGCGCGCTGGCGG
>JBELAR010000076.1:0-10935 GCA_049508555.1 Steroidobacteraceae bacterium | reverse complement strand
AGTGCGATCGGAGGGGTGTAGGTGCGCGCCGGCGATAACGGGTAGAGGGAGGGATCACCGACGATATGTGTATGGCAATCGCAGGCGTGTGGCGGCACCACGAAGTCCACTGCGCTCGCGCTCGCGCTCGCGAAGGACACACGCGAAGACAGCAGCGCGCCGGCCGCAAGAGACCCGCCGATAAGGTGACGCCGTGACAGCACCCTTAGCACCCCCTGAATCGTGCGCGTCTAGTTTCGCACGTTTTGATTTCGCCATGTACACTCGGATCGCCTCAGCTTGCGGAGTGCCAGAGGATGGACGTGCGAGTCAGCTACATGAGCGAGCCGAATCAGGACAAGGGCGGCAGTCAGCTCAAAGCGCCCCTGTACCGGGACTTTGCATCAGTGGATCTGGCCAAAGCCGCACCTTTTCCAGAGCAGTCCGTGTTTGCGATCATTCACGTGGAAGGCGGCTACTACTCCTGCCTCAAAGGCTCTGACTGGAAGTATCACGAAGGCGATGTCTTTGACGATCGCGCGGCGGATCACTAGCAGCCAGCGCAGCCGGCGTAAGCGTCCGCGGCAGCAGGAAGCAAGCCAGGGCGGCCAGTAAGCAGGCCGCGCCCGCCGCGATGAGGGCCGGGCTATAGGAGAGCCACAGCGTGCGGGTCAGCCCGGCGCCGTAGGCGGCGATTGCGCCGCCGAGCTGGTGGCCGGCAAAGATCCAGCCGAAGATCATCGCGCCACGCTGCTTGCCAAAGGCAGCGCTCGAGAGTTTGACCGTCGGTGGCACTGTCGCGACCCAGTCGAGCCCGTAGAACATCGCGAACAGCGAGAGCCCATAGAGCGTGAAGGCCGAAAACGGCAGCCACAATAGCGATAGGCCGCGCAAACCGTAGTACCAGAACAATAGCTTGCGGTTGTCGTAGCGGTCCGACAGCCAGCCCGAGAGGATCGTGCCGAGGAAATCAAAAGCACCGATCATGGCCAGCACCGAGGCCGCCGGCAGCGCGGCGAGCCCGTAGTCACCGCACAAGGCGATGAAGTGCGTCTGGATCAATCCGTTCGTGCTCAGGCCGCAGACGAAGAAGGTGCCGAACAACACCCAGAACGTGGGATTGCGCGACGCACTGAGCAGTGCCTTGAGGGGTTCGAGAAAATCCGGACGCCATCCGGGCATCAGCCCGGCGGCCGCCTTGGGGTCGGCACCATAGGCTACGAGCCCGAGATCCTGCGGCCGATCGCGCAGCAGGCAGAACGCCAATCCCGCGACTGATAGACAGCACAGCACGACCGGCGTGACGGCCACGCGCCAGCCATGATGCTGTATCAGGCTTGCGGCGAGCGGCAGGAAGACGAGCTGCCCGGTCGCCGAGCTGGCCGTGAGCAGGCCGAGCACCAGTCCGCGACGCCGCTCGAACCACCGGTTCGCGACGGTGGCGCCCAGCACCAGGGCCGTCATGCCGGAACCGACTCCCAGGGCGACACCCCAGAGCGCGAACAATTGCCACAATGCCCTCATCCGCGTCGCCAGCAGCAAGCCGCCCCCGACGAGCAGCAATGCCATGCAGACGATGCGGCGCAAACCGTAACGCTCCAGCAATATCGCCGCGAACGGTCCCATGAGACCGTAGAGCGCAAAGCGCACCGCCAGTGCCGAGCCGATCTGTCCGGTGTCCCAGCCGAATTCGCGTCGCAATGGCAGTATGAACGCAGCGGGCAGGCCCACCGCAGCCGAGGAGGTCAGCATCGTCATGAAGGCGATGGCCATGATGACCCAGGCGTAATGGATGCCGTGGCGCTCGAGCCAGCGCGAGAGGATCCGGGCGAGCATCTCAGCCCCGAACCGCAGGCAAAGCTTTGCGCCGTCGCACGCGCCTGGGCGCTGCGATCAGACACTCACGCGCAGCGGCGAGGAACTCGTCCGAGATCCCATGGCCGGCCGTGGCCCGTGCCAGTATCAATCCCCCAACCATCGTCGAGAAATCCGCCAGGGCCTGCCGCCGGCGCTGGCTCGACTGCGCGGCGCCTTGCACGGCGGCAAGAATCGGCATCAGAGCCTCGAGGCCCGCAACATAGGCGGCGCGAACCGGGACTTCGGCCGCCTCTCGTGCGACATCGCCCGCCAGCGCCGCGGCCGGACAGGAGGTGCCGGGGCTGCGGCGCGCCGCATCCGACAGATAGCTCTCGATCAGGCTCATCCTCGCGGCGGCTCGCGAAGCCGCCGCGGCGACGCGCTTGTTCCAGCGCTCCACGGCGAGCGCGAAGGCCGCCACGCAGGCCTCGGCCACCAGGGCATCCTTGGAAGCAAAATGGCCGTAGAAACCACCGTGCGTGAGTCCGGCCGCGGCCATCAGCTCCGCTACGCTCACGCCCTTTATGCCGCGCTCGCGCAGCAGCCGCGAGGCGACCGTCTTGATCGTCAAACGGTGGGAGTCGGCTTGCTGCCTGGAGACGCGCGGCACGTGATCCCCTTGCTGGGTCGGGCATGTAAAGCAGTAAATATGATGACCGTACTTTATAATACATGTCAATCATCATATTTAAGGACGCGAGTCCAGGGATCCCGGCTGCGGCCCCGGCAGCTGCGGCGCGATCAGGCCTTGCCCGCTCTCGTACCCAGAATCACCCTGGCGTAGCGCTCGATGTTGAGCGTCATCCTCTCGGCGACCTCGCTCGACAGGGCCGCAAAGGTCGCAGTCGCGAACAGCTTCTCCTGCTGGGCGGCGAGGTCCCTTGCAAACGCCTTCGGATCCAGCTGATGCGCCATGGCGAAGACCAGAAGTTCCAGCGCAGTGACCCGGCAGTACAACTCTTCAAATGCTTCCATGCGGCGCCTCGACGACCTGGGACCAGGCGTCGTATTGTGCCCCACGGGAGCCTGAGACGGATCAGGCCATGAGCGGTCTTTTTGTAATCAACAATCGCCCATGGCCCGACCCCGCGCGAGCGGCGGGTTGCAGGCGCGGTGTCAGGGCGCAGCGCCCCGCGCGCAGTGGCTCAACGGCAGAAGTTATCCGCCGCCGTGCAGTCATGCCAGGCATGGGCATGATAGTAGCGATTGTGATCGTGATCCCAGTAGCCTTCGTGCGGTTCGACGACGCAGGCGGTTGCAAAGGCCATCAGCCCGATCACGACGCTCAATTTCGCGATACGCAGCATCACTGTCATAGATCTCTCCCACATGCAGTGGCTCGAGAGTAACGCAATGGACCTGCGTGAACCCTCCTCCATTGTGGAGGAATTATCGGTATGGATTCTTACACTGCAGAGAGAGACGCATCGCAGCAGATTTTCCGGCCCTCGGGGGCGGCGAGCGCCGCCCGGACTTCTACAGGCTGCCCGCCGCGGCGGCACCAAAGGTGTCACAGGCATTGAAGTCGCCACTGTCCGATCCGCGCTGCAGCCATTTCAGTCGTTGTGCGGCCTCGCCCTGGGTCAGGCTATCGAGCCACTGCACGCCGGCGTGCAGCTGCGATTGCCGCTCCTGGCTGAGCGCTGCGATCGTGGCCAAGGTCGCGGCCGGATCAACCGGTCCATGGATGATGCCGCCGCTGCGGGCCCAGCGCAGCCACAAGCCCGCGTAGCAATCGGCCTGAAGTTCGAAACTCGTGAGCGTGCGCTGCGCCACGGCGGCGGTACTGCGCGCACGCGCCTGCTCCACGATGGTCGTTGTCCCGATCACATTCTGCAGGTGGTGTGCCACCTCGTGTGCAATCACAAGACCCACCGCTGTACCCGCATCGGTGCCGGCGCGGATCTTGAGCTGCTGCAGAAAGACTCGATCCAGGTACACCGTCTCGTTGCCCGGGCAGTAGAACGGGCCGCTCAGCGCGGCGGCAACGCCGCAGAGGCTCTTGAGTGGCGGCGCAAAGTACTGCAGATCGGGAGGCCGGTAGCGGCCGCCGAGTGCCGCGACCTGCTGCGACCAGAACGCATCGACGCCACTGAAGAGCTTCTGAACCTCGGCGTCCGCCGCATCGGGCCCACTCGCCGTCCGCCCCAGCGTCGCCAACCCGAGCCCCACCAGAACGATGACGGCACAGCGCATCGAACGCATGCGATTCCCCCATCAAGCCCCGGCCCGGGCGCAATTGTACTCCCGCCGAGCGGTTGCCAACCCGGATGCCATCCGTGAATATCGGCTCGGTGCAGCAGGAACGCAGCGTGCAGGAACAGATCATCGGCCGAGCCCTCGTGCCCCTGCTCGCAATCGCGGTCTTCATCAACTATGTCGATCGCGGCAATCTGGCCACCGCGGCCCCTCTGATCAAGGATCAGCTCGGGCTCTCGACGACCGAGCTCGGTGTGCTGCTGTCCGCCTTCTTCTGGAGCTACATACCCGCCCAGATTTTTGCCGGATGGCTCGCGGAGCGCATCAACGCCTACCGCACCTTGGCGCTCGGGACGGCACTCTGGTCGCTCGCCACCGCCGCATCCGGTCTCACCCTGGGGTTCGGCTCCCTCATCGCTCTGCGCCTGCTGCTCGGCCTGGGCGAGAGCGCAGTGTTTCCCTGCAGCTCGAAGCTCCTGTCGCTGCACCTGCCGCCCGAGAGGCTCTGCGGCGCCAACGGACTGATGAGTACCGCACTGGCCCTCGGTCCGGCGTTCGGCACCTTCGTCGGCGGACTGCTGATGGCCCGGATCGGCTGGCGCTCTGTCTTCCTGCTGTTCGGTCTGATCTCACTGCTGTGGTTGCTGCCGTGGTGGGCCACGACGCGACGCGCCTCCTCTCGCGCGAGCCCGCAGTCCGATGAGCTGGCGCCGAGCTTTGTCGCGATCATCCGCCGCCGGGAAGCCTGGGGAGCGATGCTGGGGCACTTCAGTGCGACCTATTCGCTCTACTTTGTTCTCTCCTGGCTGCCGCTGTACCTGGTCAAGACCCGGGGCCTGTCCATCGCGCACATGGCTGAAATCGGCGGCTTCGTTTATATCGCGTATGCGTCGAGTTCGTTCCTGATCGGGATCCTGTTGGATCGCTGGATTCGAGCCGGCGCGAGCGTGGGCCGGGTGTGCAAAACCACGATCATCTGCGGACTCGCCATCATCGCCGCTGCACTGCCCGCCGCGGCCTTCGGCACTGTGACGGTTGCGGTCGCGAGCCTGTTCTGTGCCGGTTTTGCCTTCGGCTTTTGTACCTTGACTGCTTACACGATTGGCCAGACGCTCGCCGGCCCCAGGGCCGCAGGCAAATGGATCAGCCTGCAGGGCAGTGTCGGCAATCTTTCGGGAATCGTGGCGCCGATCGTTACCGGCGTCGTGGTCGACGCCACCGGACAGTTCATCTGGGGGTTCCTGATCGCCGCCGCGGTCTGCGTGGCCGGAATCGTCGCCTGGGGTCCGATGATTCGCGAAGTCGCGCCGCTGAACTGGGAACCGATCAAAGCCGCCGCGCAATAAATGCGCTACGCTACACGCCTAACAACCCAAGGAAATTGACATGAGCCGCACTCCCGTGCTCGCCGCAGGCCTGTCGGTCCTGCTCGTCTCCGCCGCGATGGCCGCCAATGTGTCGGTACCGGCAATGGCACAGCCCGAGAGCATCACCGTTGCGCCCAATGGCGATCTGATCCTGGGCAGCTCGTCGAGTCCGAAGATCTACCGCGCCAAGAAGGGCAGCGAGCAAGCCGACCTCTTCGTGGACGTGAGCGCCGATGGTCCAGTCAGTTTCCTGGGCGTGCTGTCCGATGCGCCGACCAACACACTGTGGGCCTGCGAGATCTATACAACGTCCAGCTCTTCGCGCCACAGCTCGCTGCGTGGCTTTGATCTCAAGAGCGGCGCCGCCAAGTTCCGCTGGGATCTGCCGGGCGAGCAGAACCTGTGCAACGATTTCGTGATCGGCCCGGACAAGGCGCTCTATATCAGCGACACGATGGGCGGCAAGATCTGGCGACTGGCACCCGGAGCCAGTGCGGCCGAACTGTTCAGCGATGACCGTACACTGCTGGGCATCGATGGCATCACCTTCATCGGCGATGTCCTGTACGAGAACAACGTCATCTTCAACAAGCTCTATCGCGTTCCGGTTGACGCCAGCGGCAAGGCCGGCAGACCGGTGGACATCTGGCTGGACAAGCCGATCAAGGGTCCAGATGGCATGCGTGCGGCCAACGGTAAGCTCTTCCTCACCGAGAATCGCGCGGGCAAGATCGACGCGGTGAGCGTCAACGGCGAAACCGCCAGCGTCACGGTACTGCAGGAAGGCCTGGCCGCACCGACGGCCATCGAGCCCTTCGGCGATACGCTCTGGTACGGCGAGCGCACGGCGGACGTGGCCCATTCCATGCCGCTGCCGAAGTAGCCGGGGCTAGCGCGGAAGGAACTTCTGAACGCGCATGCCCACATTGACGTCGCCGACATAGACGGCGCCGTCCGGACCCACGGCAATGGCGTGTCCCCAGTAGATCTGCCCGTCGTAATTGCCGAAGCGGCTCCATCGAGCGAGGATTTTCCCGGAAAGATCACTCTTGATCAGCCCTTCAGGGCCTGCAGGTTTTGAGAAAATTCCGTTTCCGCCGTACACCGTGTACAGCAGGTTGTCGCCTCCGACGGCGACATCCCACGGTTTACCCAGTTCATCGGACTGCCACATTCTCAGGAATTTGCCGTTCGGATCGAATACCTGGATGCGGGAGTTTTCACGGTCCGCAACGTAGACCGATCCCTGCTTATCCACCGCTATGCCGTGCGGGGTATTGAATTCACCGGGACCGCTGCCTTTGTGGCCCCATTCGAGCAGGAATTTCCCGCTGGCAGAGAACTTCGCGACGCGGCTGTTACCGTAGCCGTCACTGATATAGATGCTGCCGTCGGGCGCGAAAGCGATAGCGGTCGGGGCGTTGAAGTGCGTGCCATCCTGGCCGGCCGTGCGCTCGGTGCCGAGCGTGAGGAGGAGCCGTCCATCATTGGAGAACTCAAAGACCTGCTGCAGCGCCGTGTCGGTAACCCACACGTTGTCGTGACTATCCACCGCAAGGCCATGAGGCGATACAAAGCGGTCCTTTCCCCACGAGGCGAGCAGCCGGCCCGTTTTTCCGTCAAAGCTGAGGATCGCCGGCGAGGCGATCCGGCCGGGTTGCCATGTCGGGGCCGGTGGCGGACAAGCCTCTTCCCCGCCCAGGCAGAGGGAGGAGTTTTCTGCCCGATTGAAGACGAAGACGTGATTATGAGAGTCGACGCCCACACCGGGTATTTGCCCGAAGGCGAAATCCACCGGTAGCTTCGGCCAGCCGTAGACGACGGCATAGGCTTCAGGCGCGCTCTTAGTTTCCTGTCCGAAAACGGCCGAAATCGGCGCGGGCAATACTGCGAGCACTGCGAGCGGCCCTAGGGATTTCCACAGTCTCATGACAGAACCCTCTTCAGCGGGAGCCCATGTCTTCGGTATAGACACGCAACAATTGGTCGGAGCGCCGAGATTTGAACTCGGGACCCCTTGCACCCCATGCAAGTGCGCTACCAGACTGCGCCACGCTCCGACACGATTTGTTCTTGTTCGACTCGCCCAGCCGCCAAGGCGACGGAGCGATGGGATCATATCCCTTTTCCGGCCTCAGCGGCCGATCGGCGCCGGGCGCGCCGCTTCAGCGGCGCAGGATCCGCAATACGTCTTCGAGCTCCGTGCGCAATTGACGCACGATCTGCTGGCTCTGCGTGGTATCGCTGCGTGCCTCATCGCCCGTGAGCTTGTTGCGCGCACCGCCGATCGTGAAGCCCTGCTCGTACAGGAGGCTGCGGATCTGGCGGATCACGATGACATCCTGGCGCTGATAGTAACGGCGATTGCCGCGACGCTTCACGGGCTTGAGCTGCGGGAACTCCTGCTCCCAGTAGCGCAAGACATGCGGCTTGACGCCGCAGAGCTCGCTGACCTCACCGATCGTGAAGTAGCGTTTACCGGGAATCGTCGGCAATTCGTTATTGTTCTTTGGTTCCAGCATAGGCTTCAACGCGCGCTTTGAGTTTCTGACCCGGGCGGAATGTCACCACGCGGCGCGCGCTGATGGGGATCTCCTCACCGGTCTTGGGATTGCGGCCTGGTCGTTGATTCTTGTCTCGCAGATCGAAATTGCCGAAGCCCGAGAGCTTGACCTGCTCGCCTTGCGACAGCGCACCGCGTACTTCCTCGAAGAATAGATCGACGAGTTCGCGTGCTTCGCGCTTGTTGAGACCGAGCTGGTTGAACAACGCTTCGGCCATCTCTGCCTTGGTCAAAGCCATCGACTTTATTCTCTTATCCTGGCGTCCAGATTCGATTGCAGCTCGGCCCGCACTGCGTCGACGACGCGGTCCGCGTCCTCATCCGTAAGGGTGCGGTTTAAATCCTGTAAAATCAAGCCCAAAGCGACACTTTTTCGACCAGTTTCTACTCCCTTCCCCTGGTAGACGTCGAAAACGCGCAATTCTTTTAACAGGCTGGCCGCTGCAACACTAACACGTTCGCGAATGCGTCTGAAGGCGATGGCCTCAGGCACGGTGAAGGAAATATCGCGGCGGATCAGCGGAAAGCGCGAAACCTCGCGAAACTGCGCCAATTTGGTTCGGAAAGCGCTGACATAATCGATTTCGAACAGTATTGGGGCATATGTAAAGTCCAGGGCACGGACCAGCCGCGGATGCAATTCGCCCAGTTGCCCTATTTCGATGCCGGCGCGCAGGATCCGGGCGCTGCGCCCCGGGTGCAGGCAGCCCGACGCTTCGGTCGCAAATGTAAACTCCTCCGCCTCCCCGCCCAGGCCGAGCAACGCTTCCAGATCGCCCTTGAGATCGTAGAAATCCACCGGGACCGCCGGGCTGCCCCATTGTTCGGGCACGCGCGTGCCCAGCACGATGGCCGCCAGCATCTGCTGCTCGCTGTAGTGGCCATCGTGATCGAGCGTGTAGCGGTTGGCGAGCTCGAAGAATCGCACGCGCTCCTGCTGTCGTCGCAGATTCTCGCGCGCCACGCGCAACAGGCCGGGCCAGAGCGAGCTGCGCATGACGGCGAGCTCGGCGGCGATCGGGTTCACGAGCTCGATCATCGGCTGCGCACCGAATAATGCGCGCTGCACCTGCGGGTCCACGAACGCAAAGGTGATCGCTTCCTGATAGCCGCGCGCCGCGAGCGTGCGCAGGACCACCCGCTCATCGATCACGCTCGTGGGACTGGCCCGCGGCATGACCGGCAACGCGGCGTCGCGCTCGGGGATCAGCTCCAGTCCGCCGATACGCACGACCTCCTCGATCAGATCCGCCTCGATGCCGATGTCAAAGCGCCAGGAGGGCGGCTCGACGCTCCACACGCCGGCTGATGCCGCAGGCTGCAGCGTCATGCCGAGAGAGCTCAGGCGCTGCTCGACCGTAGCGGGCTCGACGCTCGCGCCGAGCAAACGCTCGATCTGCTGCGCACGCAACGAGATTCTCGGGACTGCGGGCAGCTCGGCGCGCAGCTCCGCCGTGGTGCTGTGACCGGCCTCGCCGCCCGCGATCTGCACAATCAGATCCGTCGCCAGCGCGAGCGCCCGCTCCTGCCCGCGCCAATCCACGCCGCGCTCGAAGCGCTGGCTGGCGTCGGTCTGCAAGCCGTAACGGCGCGCCCTACCCGCGATCGCAGCGGGCGCAAACCAGGCTGCCTCGAGCGCCACGACACTGGTCGCGCTGCTCGATGCGCTGCGCTCCCCGCCCATGACGCCGGCGAGGCCCACGGCCGATTGATCATCGGCGATGACCAGGGCATCGGCGGCAAGCTCGATCTCGCGGCCATCGAGCAGCACCAGGCGCTCGCCGTCGAACGCGCGGCGCGCCCGCAGATCACCCTGCAGCATCGAGCGGTCATAGGCGTGCATGGGCTGGCCGAGCTCGAGCATCACATAGTTGGTGACATCCACCAGCGGACTGATCGATCGCAGTCCCGAACGGCGCAGCCGCTCGCGCAGCCAATACGGCGAGGGGCGTGAATTGTCCACTCCGCTCACGACGCGCACGAGATAGCGCGCCGCGCCCGCCCCGGCCTCGAGTCTCACGCCGATGGGCGCCGCCGCCGGGGACGGCGTCGCGGCAACGCGCCCCGCAGCGCCGGCGCGCGAGAGATTCAGATCCGGGCTTTGCAACGGCACACCGGCCAGCACGGCGACTTCGCGCGCGATGCCGAGCACCGAGAGCGCATCACCGCGATTGGGCGTTACGTTGACCTCGAGGATCACATCATCCAGATCGAGCGCGGCGCGCAGATCCACGCCGAGGGGAGTATCGGCGGGCAGTTCGAGAATGCCCTCGGCGCTCTCGGCCAATCCAAGCTCGCTCGCCGAGCACAGCATCCCCTGCGACTCGACGCCGCGCCGCTCAGCCGCCTGAATCAGCACGTTCCCGGGCAACACGGCGCCCCGCGTGGCCAGCGCCGTGACGTGGCCCGCGCGCGCGTTGGCCGCGCCGCATACGATCTGCAACGGCTCGGCGTTCTCTGCCGTGATGACGCGACACACCTGCAGCCGCGCCGCCTCGGGATGGCGCTGCGCGCTCTGGATCCGCGCCACCACGACGCCGTGAAACGCCGGCGCCGCGCTCTCGATGGCCTCGATCTCAAATCCGGCCTGCGTGAGCCGCTGAGTGAACTCGCTCGCATCCCAGGCTACGGCCACCCACTCGCGCAGCATCGAGAGCGGCAGTTTCATGACGCCCCACCGGCAAAGGGCGCGAGGAACTTCAGATCATTGTCGAAGAACAGTCGCAGATCGTTGACCCCATAGCGCAGCATCGCCAGACGCTCGATGCCGGCGCCGAAGGCGTAGCCGGTGTAGCGCTCGGCATCGATGCCGCAGGCCTCGAACACGCGCGGATGCACCATGCCGCAGCCGGCGATTTCGAGCCAGCCGGTCTGCTTGCACACGCGGCAGCCGCGAGCGGCGCACAGCACACAGCTGATATCGACCTCGGCCGAGGGCTCGGTGAAGGGAAAATACGACGGCCGCAGCCG
>JBELAR010000075.1:0-10947 GCA_049508555.1 Steroidobacteraceae bacterium | reverse complement strand
GCCGGCGCAGGCGCTCGAGAGCTGCGCGATACGCAATCCGGCCACGATTGACAGCAGCACCGGGCGCTGTGCGAGCAGCGCGCTGCGCAGTCCCTGCAGCACACCGGCGGCCACCTGCGGCTTCACCGCGAGCACCACCAGTGCGGCATCGCGGATCGCGGCCTCGTTATCCGCTGTAGTCGCCACGTCCAGCTCACGCGCCAGCGCCTCACGCAGCGCCTCGAGCGGCTCCCCGACACACACCTGCTGCGCCGGCAGCCCTTGGCGCAGCAGCCCGCCGATCAGAGCCCGCGCCATATTGCCGCCGCCGATGAATGCGATTCGCGACTCTGCCTGAAGGTTCATGACCGCATTCTAGCCAAGCTATGCATCCTCACGCGGCCCAAAGAGTGCGGTGCCGATCCGCACCAGGGTCGAACCCTCGAGCACCGCCTCGCGGAAATCCGCGCTCATGCCCATGGAGAGCGTGTCGAGTGCAAGGCCCTGAGCGTTGATACGCTGCTGCAGCGCGCGCAGTGCGGCGAAACTCCGGCGATCGGCTTGCGAACCGCGCCCGCCGGGCAGCATGCACATCAAGCCGCGCAGCCGCATTCGCGGCAGGGCGTTGACCGCCAGGGCCAATGCCAGGGCGCCCTCGGCGTCGGTGCCGGCCTTGGCGGCCTCGGCCTCGACATTGACCTGGATACACACCTGCAGCGGCGGCGCGTAGTGCGGGCGCTGGTTCGAGAGCCGTTCGGCCACGTGCAGCCGGTCGAGACCGTGCACCCAGTCGAAGTGCTCGGCGAGCGCGCGGGTCTTGTTGGCCTGAATCCGGCCGATGTAGTGCCAGCACAGCGGCAGGGGCTGCAGCTGCAGCATCTTGGGCAGGGCCTCCTGCAGATAGCTCTCCCCGAATTGCGTCAGGCCCAAGGCGTTCGCCTCGAGCACGCGGGAGGCCGCATGACCCTTGCTCACCGCGACGAGCGTGACCGAGTCCTCACTACGTCCGCCCGCGAGCGCCGCCGCGGCGATCTCCCGCCGCAGCGCCGGTAAATTTGTCTCCATAACCGCTGCCGCCGACGAATTCTGCGGACCGATTAACATATTGGTGGTAAACCCCCTCCGCTATACTCCATGACCAATGCCTGAAGCTGTTTAGGGCAAGCTCAAAACCGCCGCGGAACGAGCGAGGAAGAACCGGGATGGCTGTCGATATCGCGCAACTGCTGGCGTTCGCCGTAAAGAATAACGCTTCTGATCTGCATCTGTCGGCGGGCGTACCGCCGATGATCCGCGTCGACGGCGACATCAAGCGCATCAACATGCCCGCACTGACCCACAAGGAAGTGCACGGCATGGTTTATGACATCATGAACGACAAGCAGCGCAAGGCCTACGAGGAGTTCTTCGAGACCGACTTCTCCTTCGAGATTCCCAAGCTGGCGCGCTTCCGCGTCAACGCCTTCAACCAGAACCGCGGCGCCGGCGCCGTGTTCCGCAATATTCCCTCGGCCATACTCAGCCTGGAGGATCTGGCCGCGCCCAAGATCTTCCGCGACCTGTGCATGCTGCCGCGCGGCCTGGTACTGGTCACGGGTCCGACCGGATCGGGCAAATCCACGACTCTTGCGGCCATGATCGACTACTGCAACGACAATCGTCCCGATCACATCATCACGATCGAGGATCCGATCGAATTCGTGCACGAGTGCAAACGCTGTCTGATCAACCAGCGCGAAGTCAAGCGCGATACTCTGGGCTTCAGCGAGGCGCTGCGCTCGGCGCTGCGCGAGGATCCTGACATCGTCCTGGTCGGCGAGATGCGCGATCTGGAGACCATCCGCCTGGCGTTGACCGCCGCCGAAACCGGGCATCTGGTGTTCGGCACGTTGCACACGAGCTCGGCCGCCAAGACCATAGATCGAATCGTCGATGTGTTTCCGGGCGAAGAGAAGGACATGGTGCGCTCGATGCTCTCCGAGTCGCTGCGCGCCGTGATTTCGCAAACGCTGCTCAAGCGCATCGGCGGCGGCCGCGCGGCCGCGCACGAGATCATGATCGGCACCCCCGCGATCCGCAATCTGATCCGGGAGGGCAAGATCGCGCAGATGTATTCCGCGATCCAGACCGGCCAGTCGACCGGCATGCAGACGCTCGATCAGTGCCTCACCGAGCTGGTCGCAAAGGGCACCGTCAGCAAGGAAGAGGCGCGCTTCAAGGCACAGAACAAGGATGCGCTCTGACGGCGGCCCAGTAGCCCACGCATCGAAGGCGAATACGCCAGGCAAACATGGATCGCGAGCAAGGCATAAGGCTGATGCAGGAGCTGCTCAAGCGCGTCGTTGAGCGGGCTGCCTCGGACCTGTTCATCACGGCGAATTTTCCGCCGGCGATCAAGATCGACGGCGAGATACGGCCGCAGATGGAGCGTGCCCTGACGCCCGAGCAGTCGGCGATCCTCGTGCGGGCGATCATGAACGATCGGCAGACCAAGGAGTTTGACGCCACCAAGGAGTGCAACTTCGCCATCGCCCCGCCCGGCATCGGCCGTTTTCGCGTCAGCGCCTTCGTGCAGCAGAGCCATATCGGCTGCGTGATCCGTCTGATCAACGCCAAGATCCCCTCGTTCGAGGAACTCGACCTGCCGCCCATCCTGAAAGAGGTCGTGCTCTCCAAGCGCGGACTGGTGATCGTGGTCGGCGGCACCGGCTCGGGCAAGTCCACGACTTTGGCCTCGATGCTCGGCTATCGCAATGACAAGACCCGCGGCCATATCGTGACCATCGAGGACCCGGTCGAGTACGTGCATCAGCACAAGGGTTGTGTGATCACGCACCGGGAGGTCGGCGTCGATACCGATTCCTGGGAAGCCGCGCTCAAGAACACCTTGCGCCAGGCGCCGGATGTCATTCTGATTGGCGAGATTCGGGCCCGCGAGACCATGGAATACTGCATACAGTTCGCCGAAACCGGCCACCTGGTGCTCGCGACGCTGCATGCCAACAGCTCCAACCAGGCGCTGGACCGCATCATCAATTTCTTCCCCGAAGAGCGGCGCGAACAGTTGCTCATGGACATGTCGCTGAACATCCGCGCCCTGATCTCCCAGCGCCTGGTTCCGCGCGAGGCCGGCACCGGCCGCATCGCCTCCATGGAGATCATGCTCAACTCGCCGCTGATACAGGATCTGATCTTCCGCGGCGAGGTCGCCAAGATCAAAGAAGTCATGTCACGCTCGAATCGCGTCGGCATGAAAACCTTCGACCAATCGCTATTCGAGCTCTACGAACAGGGCTATATCTCCTACGAGGACGCACTGCGCAATTCCGACTCCAAGAACGAGCTGCGGTTGCGCGTGAAGCTCGAGAGCAAGCGCGAGAACAAGCCGGTCGAGGCCGACAGCGATCTGACCATTGTCGAGGAAGCGCAGGGCAAGAATTTCTAGACGCCATATGTCAGCAGATCCGCTCGATATCACCGGTACCGACTCCTCGCCGTCGCTCAATACCAAGCCGCTGTTCAAGCTCATGGTCGAGCGCAAGGCGTCGGACCTGTTCTTCACGTCCAACGCGCCGATCAAGATCAAGATCGAGGGACAGATCTATCCGATCAACAAGCAGGTACTGCCGCCGGCGGCGGTGCGCACCATCTGCTACGGACTCATGAGCCCCGAGCAGATCGTGACATTTCAGCGCGAGTTCGAGATCGATTTCGCGATCTCCGAACCGGGCCTCGGCCGCTTCCGCGTCAACATCTTCCTGCAACGCGGCTATCCGGCGATGGTGCTGCGCTATATCACCGCCGACATGCCCCGGCTCGACACGCTCGGTCTGCCGGAGGTGCTCACCGATCTGTCCATGTCCAAGCGCGGACTGATCCTGCTGGTCGGCGCGACCGGATCGGGCAAGTCCACGACGCTGGCGGCGATGATCAACCACCGCAACGAGAGCGCCTCGGATCATGTGGTGACGATCGAGGATCCAATCGAGTTCCTGCACAGCAACAAACGCTCGATCATCAATCAGCGCGAAGTGGGTCTCGACACCAAGAGTTACGAGCGCGCGCTACGCGGGGTGATGCGGGCCGCACCGGACGTGATCCTGATCGGTGAGATTCGCGATCGCGAGAGCATGCAGGCCGCCATCAATCTGTCCGGCACCGGTCATCTGGTGCTCGCGACTCTGCACGCCAACAATTGCGCCGAGACGCTCGACCGCATCATCAACATGTTTCCGCTCGATCAGCACAAGCAGGTCACGCTCGATCTCTCGCAGTATCTGCGCGCCATCCTGGCGCAGCGCCTGGTCATGGGCATCGACAGCAAGCGCGTCGCGGCCGTCGAGGTGATGCTCAACACGCCGCATATATCCGAGCTGGTTCGCCGCGGCGACGTGATCGGCATCAAGGAGTCCATCGTGCGCAGCGGCGAGAACAATGTCTGCAGCTTCGATGTGGCGCTCCATAAGCTCTATCGGGACGGCCGCATCACGCTCGAAGAGGCGCTTGCCAATGCCGATTCGCGCACCAATCTCGAGGCCAAGATCAACTTCGGCTAACTGCGCAGCCCCGCCGGCGGGAACACCGCTGCGGCATCGAATACCGGACCGTCCACACAGACGCGCTTCATGGCCGGGCCGCCCGCGCTCTGCACGGCGACCGCGCAGCCGGCACAGCCGCCCACCGCGCAGGCCATGAACTCCTCGAGCGACACCTGGCAGGGCAGGGCGAACTCGCGCGCGAGCCTGGCGACAGCCGCAAGCATGGGTGTCGGTCCGCAGGCGAAGATCTCGATTTCGGTCAGCTGCTCGCTCGAGCGGGTCGCGAGCCAGGCGCGGGCCAGATCGGTCACGTAGCCGTCGAAGCAGCCGGGAAATCCGGCCAGCGTCGCGAGCCTGGAGGGCACGCTCAATTCATCCAGCAGCGGCATGCAGCCGATGGCCTCATCCGGCATGCCGGGTACGAATATGGTGGAAGGGCGCACACGAAATGGAAACGGCAGCTCGGAGCCCATGAGCACCAGCGGCTTCCAGCGGCCGTCGCTCGCCGCAGCGAGGCGCTCGGCCAGGAACACCATCGGCGGCAGGCCGACGCCACCGCCGATAGCGAGCACGCGCGGACGCTCCCGGTGCGCCGTGAAGCCGACCCCGATCGGACCGAGCACGCTCAAGACCTGCGAGGGCTGGGCACGCGCGAGCGCGCGCGTGCCCGCGCCGGTGACTTTGTACAGCAGATCGATCCAACCGGCCGCGGCATCGGCGCGCATGATCGAGAGCGGCCGGCGCATCGGCATGTCCTCGGCACAGCGCAGGTGCACGAAACTGCCGGGCGTCGCGCGCGCCGCGCAGCGCGGTGAGTGCAGCCGCAGGATGTACTGCTCGCCGTCGTAGCGGCTATGCGCCACTACGCTCGCATCCTCGAGCAGGATGCTGCCGCGCTGCGAGCCCGCGCTCACGCCGCCAGCTTCCCGGCCACCGCCTCCAGTACCGCCATGCGCACGGCGACGCCGTTGCTCACTTGCTCGCGGATCACCGATTGCGGCCCGTCGGCCACGTCCGAGGCAATCTCGACGCCGCGATTCATCGGCTGCGGATGCATGACGATGGCGCCGGGTTGGGCGCGCGCGAGGCGCGCCGCGGTGAGCCCGTAGCGTGCAAAGTATTCACCGGTGTCGGGGATGTCGCTCTGCGCGATGCGCTCCTTCTGGATCCGCAGCATCATCACGACATCGACGCCGGCGAGACCCTCCTCCAGCGTCTCGAAGCGCTCGCAGCCCGGGAATTCGTGCGCCGGAGGCATCAGCGTCGGCGGGCCGATGAGCCGCAGCGAGCGCGCCTCGAGCGCGCGGAACACCTGGTAGGCTGAACGGGCGACGCGCGAGTGACGGATATCCCCGACGATGGCGATGGATTGCGCGGCGATACTGCCCTTGTGCTGCCGCACGGTCAGCGCATCGAGCAGCCCCTGGGTTGGATGCGACAGGTGCGCTTCGCCGGCCGACAGCACGCTCACATGGGCGGCGACGTGCGCGGCCACGTGAGCGTGCACGCCGGGCTCGGCATCGCGAATCACCAGCACCGCGAAATGCAGAGCCTGCAGCGTGTAGATGGTGTCGAGCATGCTCTCGCCCTTGGCGCGCGAGGACAGCTGCACCTCGATGTTCACCACATCGGCACCGAGCCGGCGGCCGGCCAGCTCGAAGGACACACGGGTGCGCGTCGAGGGCTCGGTGAACAGGTTGGCGATCGTGACGCCCCTGAGGCGCTCGCTGCCCGGCGGCGCCTGGCCGAGACCGCGGGCATAGTGCTGCGCCCGCTGCAGCAACGCCTCGATTTCCTCCCGTCGCAAGCCCTCGAGCGTGATCAGATGGCGCAAGGAGCCGTCCGCACGTCGCTGTTCAATCATCGCGACCGCTCCCATCGCTGCGCACCGGTGTCTGCTCCCTGTTCAGCCAACGCTCGAGGATGATAGCGGCTGCCGCGCTGTCGATGTCGCCCCGTTGCACGCGGCGCCGGCGCTGCCCGCTGGCGCGCTGTCCTCGCAAAGTCTCGGCGGCCTCCAGCGAGGAGGCATACTCATCGGTGCGCTCGACCGGCAGGCGCGAGCGCTGCGCCAGGCTGAGCGCGAAGCGATCCGCGGCGGCGCTCAGCGCGCCGGCGCTGCCATCGGCGTTGCGCGGGCTGCCAACCACGAGCAGAGCGGGTTGGAAGGTGCTGAGGGTTTTCTCGATCTGATTCCAGTCGATGCCGCCGGCGGGGACTTGCAGCGCGCCCTGCGGCGCGGCGGTGCGGCTCACGGTGTCACCGGCGGCGATGCCGATGCGACGCAGACCGAAATCGAAGGCTAGAACGACCTGGGCTTGCGCCTCAGGCATGACCTGCGACGAGACTGACGCGGGAGCTGTCGACACCGAGAAGCTGCCAGGCCGCTTGCCAGCGATCCTCGAACGGCAGGTCGAACACGATGCGCTCGTCCACCGGCAGGCTGAGCCAGGCGTTATCGAGCATCTCGCGTTCGAGCTGTCCGGCTTCCCACCCGGCGTAGCCGAGGGCGACGAAAGCATCCTGGGGGCCCTCGCCGCGCGCTATGGCCGCGAGCACATCGCGTGAGGTCGTAACCTGCACGTGATCGGAAACGCGGTGCGTCGAATCCCACTCGCCGCCGGGGCGGTGCAGCACGAAGCCGCGGTCGGTGTGAACCGGACCGCCGCGCAGCACGAGCTGCTCGCTGATACCGATATTGGTGGGCTGCAGGCGCATCTGCGCCATGACATCCCCGAGTTTCATGCCGATCGGCTTGTTCAGGACGATGCCGAGAGCACCGCGATCGCTATGCTCGCAGACGAGTGCGACGGTCTGGGAGAAATGGCCATCGGCCAAAGAGGGCATGGCAATCAGCAGTTGATTGGCCAATGTGCTGGTAGTGCCCATGCACAGGAGTATGGGGGTACCTGTGGAGTCTCTCAAGGTCCTGATGCGCGATCTGACGATACAGTCACAGCGCCGGATTGCAACGCCCCGGCCACGAAATCCCACTGGTAGGCGAAGCGCAGGCGCGCATAGTCCGCGGCCAGGTCGGGCGGGAACGGATCGAACGGACCGGCGAGTTTCAGGATCTTCAAGGCGGCCTCGTCGAGCGCTTGATAGCCGCTGCGGCGCCGTACCTCCGCCTCCAGCAGCTTGCCGTTGGCGCCGATCTGCACTTCGACCACGGGACTGCCGGTGAGGCCGGCATCGCGGATCGCGGCCGGATAGTTCTGGTTGCCCACCCGCTCTACCTTGTGCTTCCAGGCCGCCAGATACGGCGCCAGCTTGGAGGCACGCGTGTCGGGTGTGACCCAATGTTGTGCATCGGGCTGCCCCTTGAGCAGCAGCTCGGGGGCGTCGCCCCGTCCGCTGCGCGGCTCCCCTTCCGACTCCGCGCTCAGGGGCGTCAGCGCGCCGGCCGAGCCGGCGGTGCTGATGACGCCCAGGTAGCGGAATTCGGGACTCTCGCCGCTGCTGATCAGCACGTCCGTCTCGGCAGCGCCCTTCGGTTTCGGGTCCTGCTGATCGATGCCGGCTTCGCGGCTGCGCAGCCGCTGAGTCGACCCGCGGTTGGCCGGACTGCTGACCGGGCGCGCCGCTTCGGTGTTACCCGCGCCGATCTGAGTACGCTGCGCAAGGTAGGAGGCCCGCGTATTGGCCTGGGCTTCCGGCACCTCATCGGTCACCAGCAACACGTCGAGCTTGGGGGTCTCGCCACCGGCGATCCGCGCCCCGTCGCTGAAGCTCAGGCCCAGAATGACGATGGCGTGCAGCAGCCCGGTGAGCAGCAGCATGGCGATGAGACGGTCGCGCACGCTGGCGCGGCCCAGTCCATGGGGCAGCACGGCAGCGCTTTTGAGAGGAATGGAAGCCGTCACGGCCAAATTATAGCGGGGGCATGCGGCGCCCACCGGGCGCAGGCCGCAGCCTCAGCGCGCGCGGCGCAGCAGAGCGCGCTCGATGGCATCGACGAGCAGCGCGCTGATATCCAGATTGTACTGGCGATCGAGCTCGCGCACGCCGGTCGGGCTGGTCACATTGATCTCCGTCACGTAGCCGCCGATCACATCCACGCCGACAAACAGCATGCCGGCCTCGCGCAGCGCCGGGCCGATCTGGGCACAAAGCCAGCGGTCGCGCTCGGTGAGGGGGCGGCCGTGGCCCTGGGCCCCGGCGGCCAGATTGCCGCGATGGTCCTCCGCCGTGGGAATCCGCGCGAGGGCGTAGGGTACGGGCTCGCCGTCGATCAGCAGCACGCGCGAGTCACCGCCGGTCACGATATCGGGCAGATACTGCTGCACGATCGCAAAGCGGCTGCCGTCCTGGGTCAGTGTCTCGAAGACGACGTGGGCGTTCTTGTCCTGCGCGTCGATCACGAAGATCGAATGTCCCCCCATGCCGTGCAGCGGCTTGCACACGACCTTGCCGTGCTGGCGGGAGAAGGCGGCCATCTGCGCCATATCGCGGGTGACGAGCGTAGGCGCGCAGCACTGGGGAAACCAGGCGGTGTAGACCTTCTCGTTGATGTCGCGCAGCCCCCGCGCCCGGTTCACCACCAGCGCGCCGGCGAGCTCGGCGCGTTCGAGGATATAGGTGGTGTAGATGTACTCGATATCAAAAGGTGGGTCTTTGCGCATGAGGATCACGTCGAAGCCCCCGAGGGCGGCCACTTCCGGCTCGCCGAGCCGGTGCCACTCGGCGGGGTCGGCCTGCACCGTGAGCGGCCGCACGCGGGCTTCGGCGACCCCATCGCGCAGCCGCATGTCGGCCTGTTCCAGATAGTGCAACGACCAACCACGCCGCTGCGCGGCCAGCAGCATGGCCAGCGTGGTGTCCTTGGCGTACTTGATATGCTCGATCGGGTCCATGACCACAGCCAAGCGCACATTGCTGCCCATCCTCACTCCTCGCCGTCCTGGCCGCTGCCGGCTGGCCGGCGCGACAGCAGGATTGCCCTGCAGATTATGTTCCCGGCCGCCGCCGCGGGCTCTTCAAAACGTGACGGGTGCGGCATAGCCGGGGGTGTGCCGATATGTTAAAACGCGGAGCGCATTTACTTACATCAGGGCTGCGCCTGCGGGGTTCTTCTACCCCTCTGGATAATGGGCTACCCGGAGGTAGTGGAGCATGGAATCGACAGCTGAAGAGCGCGCGGGATCCCTCTCGCAGGGCGGCGCCACGAATCTCAAGGGCCTCAAAGTCCTTGTCATCGATGACAGCAAGACGATACGCCGTACGGCGGAGACGCTGCTGGCCAAAGAGGGCTGCGAAGTGTTCACGGCGGTCGACGGTTTCGATGCGCTGGCGAAGATCGCCGACCATCAGCCGGACATCGTGTTCGTCGACATCATGATGCCGCGCCTGGACGGCTACCAGACCTGCGCGTTGATCAAACACAACAAGGTGTTCCGATCCATCCCGGTCATCATGCTCTCCTCGAAGGACGGGCTGTTCGACCGGGCGCGCGGCCGCATCGTGGGCTCGGAGCATTATCTGACCAAGCCGTTCACCAAGGACGAGCTGCTCGGCGCGATCGAGTCCCACATCGGGAGATGAAGCGATGGCATTGATCCTCATTATCGATGATTCGCCCACGGAAGTGCATGTCATGCGACTGGCGCTCGAGAGTCATGGCTATCAAACGGCGATCGCGGCCAATGGCGCCGAAGGCATCAAGCTCGCCCGGCAGATGCATCCGGACCTGATCTTCATGGACATCGTGATGCCCGGCATCAACGGCTATCAGGCCACACGCACACTGCTGAACGATCCGGATACGAGCGCCATCCCGATCGTGATGGTCACCTCAAAGGGACAGGAAGCCGATCGCGTCTGGGGCCTGCGCCAGGGCGCGGTCGACTATTTGGTCAAACCCGTCTCGCCTGCGCGGCTGGTCGAGAAGGCACAGGCTACGCTTGCCGCCTGACATGCAGGAGAGCGTATCGCTCAAGAGTCTGCGCGACCGGCCGTTTGAACTTCTCGCGGAGCTCGAACGACGTGGCCGCGCCGTGAACGCCAGCACCGTCACGGATGCGGGCCAATCCGGGGAATGGGTCGGGGTGGCGCTGCGCATGGCCGGGGAGCTGTACCTGGTCGCGCGCGAGGAGGCGCGCGAGGTGCTCGGGGTGCCGGCGCCGCTGACACGCGTACCGGGGGCCAAGGGCTGGATCCTCGGACTTGCGAATATCCGCGGGCAATTGCTGCCCATCATCGATCTGCGGGCCTTTCTCGGCAGCGGCCCGACGCCAGCGTCGCGCAACACGCGCGTCATCGTCGTCAATCATCGCGATATCCCCGCCGGCCTGCTGGTCGATGAGGTTCTCGGCTTTCGTCGCTTCACGGACGCCGAATTCACGGCTGACATACCGCCCACCGTCGTGCGCTGCGAGCAGTACATTGCCGGCTCGTTCCGCCGCGGCGGCGAGCAGTGGCCCGTCATCGGGCT
>JBELAR010000074.1:0-11420 GCA_049508555.1 Steroidobacteraceae bacterium | reverse complement strand
TCACGCTCTACACGCGCGCTGTGGAGGGGCGCGCGGTCACGGAATTCGCGGCGCGCGGCGCGCTGCGTGAATGGCTCGCCGGGCTCGCGATCGGGATACTGGTGTTTGCGGCGATCATCGGCGTCTTGGGCGCGCTCGGCGTGTATCGGGCCGATGGCGCCGCGAGTGCAAGCAGCCTCGTGGCGCCATTCTGCGATGCGACGCTGGCCGGCGTGTTCGAGGAGACCGTGTGCCGCGGCGTGCTGTTCCGTGTCCTCGAGCAGTCGCTCGGCAGTTACTGGGCGCTGTTGATCAGCTCCGTGCTCTTTGGCGCCGCGCATCTATTCAACCCGAATGCCAGCCTGCTGGCCGCGGCGCAGGTCGCGCTGGAAGCCGGGTTATTGCTCGGCGCTGCATTCATGCTCACGCGCCGGTTGTGGTTGGCCATCGGGATACACGCCGGCTGGAATTTCGCCGAGGGCGGGATCTTCGGTACCGTGGAGTCCGGCACGTCCGTGCACGGACTGTTGCACGGCACGCTTGCCGGTCCGGCCTGGCTCTCGGGCGGGGATTTTGGCGTGGAGGCCTCGCCGATCGCGCTCGTCGTGGGCCTCGCGGCCGGTCTGGCCATTCTGGCCCGGGCGCGCGAGCAGCATCAGGTGCGCTCGCCAGCCTGGGTCAGAGCGCAGCCATCCGCGACAGACGCGAGACCGTGAAGATCACGATGGCCGCGCCGCCGATCTGCGCCACGCTCAGCGGCTCGCCCAGGAAGACATAGGCCAGCAGCAGCGTGAATATGGGACCGAGTGAACCGATCATCGCGGTCCTCACGGCGCCCAGGCGCCGCAACGCCTCGGCATACAGCCAGATCGGCACCACGGTCGAGAACACGCCCATCGCAGCCGCCAGCGCCTGGACCTCCCAGGGCTGACGCAGCGCCGTGAGCGGCCGGAGGCAGATGAACTGTCCCACACACAGCCCGCAGGCGATGCTCGTGGCATAGGCCGTCACGCGCGTGGAGCCGAAGCGCGCGACGCTCTGGGCGCTGCGCATCAGATAGATCGCGAAGCTCAATGCGCTGCCCAGCACCAGCACGACACCGGTGGCCGTGCCCTGCGCACCGGGGCGCAGATCCCCCGCGACCGACAGCGCCACGCCGGCGTAGGAGGCAGCCAGCATCAGCACCATGCCGAACTTGAGCGGTTGGCCGAGAAACAGCGCCGAGAGCACCACGACGAGCGTCGGGTAGATGAAGACGACAATGCGCTCGAGCGCGGCCGAGATGTAGCGCAGACCCAGGAAATCCAGGTAGCTCGAGAGGTAATAGCCGAACACGCCGAGCACGGCGAATTCGAACCAGTCCCGCCGCGAGAGCTTGAGCGGTTCGCGCCGTTGTTGCGCGAACGTCATCAACAGCAGCCAGGGCAGCGCGTAGGCCATGCGCAGGCACAGCAGGGTCTCGGCATCGACCCCGTAGCGATACGCGCCCTTGATCAGCACCGACTTGAAAGAGAAGCCGAGTGCACCCAGCGCGGCGCACAGCACGCCGACATTGCGATCGGGGCCGCTGCCGGCCGCGGCGAGGGCGGCTCTAGGGCCGGCCGCCAAGGGGCGCGATCAGACCGGTCCGCCAGGCGAGCATCAGCAGGAGGAACAGGGTCATCGAGAGCGCAATGCGCACTGTGAGCGCGCGCAGCAGCTTCCCGGAATCGCCCTTGCCCGTCGAGAGGTGATAGAGCCCGTTTCCGAGGCTGATCACGATAGCCGCCAGCATGCCGACAATCAGGATTCTGAAGCCGTCCATGGCCACACTGTACTCGTCTGCGCGGCGACGGCACAATGCACGCCCCTCGCTGCAACCGCGCCGCTGGAGGCGACCTTGCCGTTGACGCTCACACTGCGCCGCAGCCGCTGGTCGGCATCCTGGGGAGTGACTGCGCTGACGCTGCTGGTCGTGGTGGTGTTAGTGGTAGTCGGGCGCTGGCAATGGCAGCGCGCGCAGCAGAAACGCGAGCTTGCGAGCGCATTTGCCGCGGGCGAGAGCAGGCTCAGCACTCTCGATGCACCCTCGAGCGCGCAACTGCCCCGCTATGCGCAGGTGCGGGCGCAGGGCCGCTATGACGGCGCGCACCAGTTCCTCCTGGACAATATGTCGCACGAGGGGCAGGCCGGTTATGAGGTGCTCACCCCGCTGCGGCTCGCCGATGGCCGCACGCTCATCGTCAATCGCGGCTGGGTGCCGCTCACGGCGAGCCGGCGCCAGCTGCCGCAGGTCGCGCTGGACTTCGAGGGCGAGCTCAGCGCCACCGGCAAGCTCGACGAGCTGCCCGTGGCCGGCATCGCGCTCGGCCATGTCCCCCCGGCAGCCGATGCGTCGTGGCCGAAGCTCACGAGCTTTCCGACCATGGCCGATCTGGCGGCGGCGCTGGGCCGGCCGACGGAATCCAGGCAGCTGCTGCTGAACGCTACCGAGCCGCACGGCTATCTGCGCGACTGGCATCCCGGTGGCTTGAGTCCCGAACGCCACGTCTCCTATGCCGTCCAATGGTGGGGCTTTGCCGCCCTCGCGCTGGTGCTGTACGGCGTGCTGAACCGCGCCAGGACGGCGCGATGAGCGCCACGGCGCTGCTGCCCACCCCGCGCTCACGGCGCACGCTGCTGTGGCTCGTGGTGCTGTTCTTCGCGCCGCTGCTGCTGTCTTTCGCGCTGTACTACGGTTCGAGCTGGCGGCCCGCCGGACACACCAATCACGGCACGCTGATCGAGCCCCCGCGGCCGTTGCCGCTCGCTGCCGGTGTCTTGACCGGCAAATGGTCACTGGTCTACGTGGGCTCCGGCGACTGCGATGCCGACTGCCGCAACGTGCTGTATGTGATGCGTCAGACGCAACTGGGCCTGGGCCATCTGCTGCCGCGTGTGCAGCGCGTGTTCCTCGCGAGCGCGCGCTGCTGCGATCGCGCCTTCCTCGAGCGCGAGCATCCGGGCCTGCTGACCCTCGATCCGCCGGCGAGCGATCGCGCGGCCCTGCTGGCCGAGTTTCCGGCCGACGAGCGCGACACGACGGTATTCATCGTCGATCCACGTGGCAATCTGATGATGCGCTACGATGCCCATGCCGACCCCAAGGGACTGCATGAGGATCTGGAAAAATTACTGAACCTCTCGCACATCGGTTAGCAGCCCCCACATGCGCCACCCCGTCCTCTTCCGCGCGCTCGCCCTGACCGCCTGCTCGCTATGCCTGCTGGTCGTCGTGCTGGGCGCCTATGTGCGCCTGAGTGCCGCGGGCTTGGGCTGTCCGGATTGGCCGGGTTGCTACGGCCATCTGACGCCCGCGGCGGCCGCGGCCGACATGCATAGCGCGAGCGGCAGCGCTGCGCGGATCGCTGCGCACAGCGGTCTTCCGCTCGAGATGGGCAAGGCCTGGCGCGAGATGCTGCACCGCTACGCGGCCAGCGCGCTCGGGCTGCTGATCCTCTGCTTGACGCTCATGACGCTGCTCTGGCGGCGCGAGCGCATTGCGCCGGCACGTCTGGTACTGGCGCTGCTCGCCATCGTGCTCATGCAGGGCCTCTTCGGCATGCTCACCGTGACCTGGCGGCTCAATCCCCTGATCGTCACATTGCACCTGCTGTTCGGCCTGACGACGCTGTCGCTGCTCTGGTGGTTGATGCTCGAGCTCATGCAGCGGCGCGAGCGCTCGCGGCCGTTGGGCACCCCGGACGGTGACGGCGTGGCGCTCGCGCGCCCGCTGGCGCTGCTCGCTCTGCTGGCATTGGTGCTGCAGATCGCACTCGGCGGCTGGACCAGCAGCAACTATGCCGCGATCGCCTGCCCGGACCTGCCGACCTGCCAGGGCCGCTGGTGGCCGCACGCCGACTTTCACGGTGCCTACACCTTGTGGCACGCCGCCGTGAGCGCCCCGGCACTCGTGGCCATACACCTGACGCATCGCATCGGCGCGATGATTGCGAGCGCAGCGCTGCTGGCCGCCTCGCTCACGGCACTGTGGCGGCGGAGCGAGCCGCTGGTGCGCCGCCCGGCGATTGCGGTGCTCGCGATGCTGGCGCTGCAGCTGACTCTCGGCGTCTCGATGGTGCTGCGTGGTTTTCCGCTCTGGCTCGCCACGGCGCACAATGCCGGCGCTGCATTGCTGTTGCTCGCGACCCTGTGGCTCAACAATTCCCTGCGCCCGCTGCCCGCAGCCGCGCCCCGCCCGGTATGGGTTCCATCGATATCACCGCCATGATCCGCCCCGAAGCCCCCAGCCTGCGCATCAGCGCCACCTGGCGCGACTACCTGGAGTTGACCAAGCCGCGCGTGGTGGCCTTGATCGTGCTCACGGCTGTGGTCGGCACGTTGCTGGCAACTCCGGGCCTGCCGCCGCTCGACGCGCTGGTGTTCGGTAATCTCGGCATCGCGCTCGCGGCCGCCTCGGCGGCCGCCATCAATCATGTGCTCGACCGGCATATCGATGCGCGCATGGGGCGCACACGCAACCGGCCGCTGCCCAGCGGCCATCTGGCGCGCCACCAGGCGCTCGCCTTCGCCTTCGTCCTGGCGCTCTGCTCGATGACGCTCCTGGTGGCCTTCGTCAACGTGTTGACCGCCGTGCTGACCTTCTGCTCGCTGATCGCCTACGCCGTGATCTACACGGTGTGGCTCAAGCGCGCCACTCCCCAGAACATCGTGATCGGCGGCGCCGCCGGCGCGGCCCCGCCGGTGCTCGGCTGGGTCGCCGTCACCGGTCACGTCGACGCGCGTGCATTGCTGTTGTTCCTGATCATCTTCGCGTGGACGCCGCCGCACTTCTGGGCGCTGGCGATCGCGCGCCGCCACGATTACGCCCGGGCCCACATACCGATGCTGCCGGTCACGCACGGGGTGGAATTCACCCGCCTGCATGTGCTGCTCTATACGCTGATCCTGTGCGTGGTCACGATGTTGCCGTTCATGGTCGGCATGAGCGGGCTCATCTATCTGGGCGCCGCGCTGCTGCTCAACGCCCGCTTCCTCTGGCAGGCGATCGCACTGAAGTTCACGCGCCGCGACGAGCTGCCCATGCGCATGTTCCGCTTCTCGATCAGCTACCTGATGTGGCTGTTCGTGGCGCTGCTGATCGATCACTACCTGCCGACCACCGGGATTTGAGCCTCACTGGAGCCCCTCATGCAGATCGAGCGGATCTGGGCGGACAACGAAGGCCGCAATTTTCATTATCTGGTCGCCTGCGAGCGCAGCGGTGAGGCGCTCGCGATCGATCCGTTGAACTGGCAGGCCTGCCTGCGCCGCGCGCGCGAGCTCAACTGGAGCATCCGTCAGATCTTCAACACCCATGAACATGGCGACCACACGGGCGGCAACGCCGCGCTGGTGGCGCAGACCGGCGCCAGCGTACTGGCCCACGCGGCCGCCGCGGCGCGCATCGGCGGAGTCGACGTCGGCCTCAACGGCGGCGACGAGGTGCGGGTGGGAAATTCGGTGCAGCTGCGCTGCCTCGACACACCGGGCCATACGCGCGCTCATCTGTGCCTCTATGCGCCAGGCGATGCCTCACAGCCCCCGGCGCTGTTCTGCGGCGACACGCTGTTCAACGCCGGAGTCGGCAATTGCATCCACGGCGGCGATCCCGAACTGCTCTATGAGAGCTTCACCGGCTGCCTGGCGCTGCTGCCGGATGCCACGCGAGTGTTTCCAGGACACGAATATCTGGAGCGAAACCTGGGCTTCACGCTCGACCGCGAGCCCTCGAATCAAGCTGCGCGCGCACTCGCGCTGCGCATCGGTGCCGCAGACGGCGCGCTGTCCGGTGCGCGGGCGCCTGGCTTGAGTCTGGGCGAGGAGAAGCAGCTCAACGTCTTCATGCGCCTGGCGCAGCCTGAGATCATCGAGCGCCTGGCGCAGGGTTCCGCCGGCGGCAGTCGCAAAACGACGGCGCGCGAGGTGTTCCTGGCGCTGCGGGAACTGCGCAATCGGTGGTGAGGTAGAATCCGCGGCCCGCATGGACCTCTCACCCATTCTCAATTCCCTGAACGATGCGCAGCGCGAGGCCGTCACCGCGCCGGTGGGGCCCGTGCTTGTGCTCGCAGGGGCGGGCAGCGGCAAGACGCGCGTGCTCACGCATCGAATCGCCTGGCTGATCCAGACCGAGGACGTCTCCCCGCACAGCGTGCTGGCCGTGACCTTCACCAACAAGGCGGCCGCGGAGATGCGCGCCCGCATCGAGCATTTGCTGCGCGTCTCGAGCAGCGCGCTCTGGCTCGGCACTTTCCACGGCATCGCCCACCGGCTGCTGCGCCTGCACTGGCGCGAGGCCGGACTGGTACAGAGCTTCCAGATTCTGGATGCCGAGGATCAGCTGCGCGTGATCAAGAAGGTGCTCAAGGCGCAGGAGCTCGACGAGAACCGCTGGGTGCCGCGCGAGGTGCAGTACTTCATCAACAAGCACAAGGATGAAGGGCGGCGGCCGCAGCACCTCAAGAACGCCGTGGATGGCACCGAAGCGCAGATGATCAAGCTTTACGCGCAATACGAAGAGAACTGCGCGCGCTCAGGGGTCATCGACTTCGCCGAGTTATTGCTGCGCGCGCACGAACTGTGGCGCGATCAGCCGGAACTGTTGCGCCACTATCGAGCGCGCTTCCGCCATGTGCTGGTCGATGAGTTCCAGGACACCAATGCGATTCAATACGCCTGGATCCGGCTGCTGGTGGGATCCGAGGGCGCTCCGTTCGTGGTCGGCGACGACGACCAGTCGATCTATCGCTGGCGCGGGGCGCGAGTCGAGAACCTGCACAAGTTTCGCGAGGACTTCCCCCAGGCGAAGCTGTGCCGGCTCGAGCAGAACTATCGCTCCACCGCCTCGATACTCGAGGCCGCCAATGCGCTGATCAGCAACAACTCGGGGCGCCTGGGCAAGACGCTGTGGACCAGCGGCGCTCGCGGCGAGCCGGTCCGGCTCTACGCCGCATTCAATGAACGCGATGAGGCCGATTTCGTGGTCACGCGGATCCTCGAGTGGTCGCAGCGCGGGGGCCTGCGGCGCGAGGCCGCCATCCTGTACCGCTCCAATGCGCAATCGCGCAGCTTCGAGGAGGCGCTGATCAGCGCCCGTGTGCCCTATCGCGTCTACGGCGGCCTGCGCTTCTTCGAGCGTGCGGAGATCAAGGACGCGCTGGCCTATCTGCGGCTCATCACCAATCACGAGGATGATGCGTCCTTCGAGCGCGTGGTGAATCTGCCCGCACGCGGCATCGGTGCGCGCACGCTCGATACCATTCGCGAGGCCGCGCGCGCCGCAGGCAGTACGCTTTGGAGCGCGGCCCAGAGCGCTCCGGAGGCGCTGCTCGGCCGCTCCGCGGCGCCGCTGCGCGGCTTCCAGCAACTGATCGAGGGCCTCGGGGCCGCCATCGCGACGCTGCCGCTGCACGAGCAGGTCGATCATGTGATCAACGCCAGCGGACTGATCGCGTATCATCAGAAAGACAAGGCCGACCGCGGTGAGGCGCGCGTCGAGAACCTGCTCGAGCTCGTGAGCGCGGCACGCGGCTTCGACCCCGAGGGCGATGCGCCGCCACTGCAGAACTTTCTCGCCCACGCCGTGCTCGAGTCCGGCGAGGGTCAGGGCACGGACTCCGACGACTGCGTACAGATGATGACGCTGCACACGGCCAAGGGCCTGGAGTTTCCACTGGTGTTCCTGACGGGCCTGGAGGATGGCCTGTTTCCGCATCAGCGCTCGCTCAACGATCTCGAGAGTCTCGAGGAGGAGCGCCGGCTCTGCTACGTGGGCATGACGCGGGCGATGCGATCGCTCTATTTCACCTATGCCGAGCAGCGGCGTTTGCACGGCGTCGACAACTACAATTCACCCTCGCGCTTCATCCAGGAACTGCCGCCGGCGCTCATGGAGGAAGTGCGGCCGCGCATCCGTCTGCCGCATGCCGCGGACGTGGCCATAGCGGGCCTCTCCGCCTCGGCTACGCGCAGCCTGCGGCAGAGCTCGTTCAGCGAGGTGCTCGGCGGCAGCATGCGTCTGGGTACACGGGTGCGCCACGGCAAGTTCGGTGAGGGTATCGTGCTGAACATCGAAGGCCAGGGTCCGCAGGCGCGCGTGCAGGTGAATTTCGAACAGCAGGGCTCCAAATGGCTCATGTTGCAATACGCCAACCTCGAGGTCATGTAGCCATGAGGGAGCAGCGCGAGCGATGAAGATACTGATCCTGGGCGCCGGTCAGGTCGGACGCACGGCCGCGTACCACCTCTCCCGCGAACCGGCCAATGAAGTGACCGTCGTGGACACCAACGAGGACGTGCTGCGCGAACTGCAGGATCGACTGGACATCCGCGCGGTGGCCGGCAACGGCTCCTATCCGAACGTGCTCGAATCGGCCGGCATAGCCGACACCGATATTCTGGTCGCACTCACCAGCAGCGACGAGACCAACATCGTCGCCTGCGAGATCGCGCACGCGCTCTACCGCACGCCCACCAAGATCGCGCGTATTCGTGCCGCCGAATACACCGGGCGCGAGCAGCTGTTCACCGACGGCGCGCTGGCCGTCGACGTCTGGATCAGTCCCGAGCAGCTGGTCACGGAATACATCGCGCGGCTGCTGTCCTATCCCGGTGCGCTGCAGGTCGTGGACTTCGCCGACGGACGCGTACAGCTCGTCGGCGTGCGGGCGCGGCGCGATGGCCTGCTGGTCGGCCGTGAACTGCGCGCCCTGCGCGAGCACCTGCCCGACACGGACGCGCGCGTTGCCGCCATCTACCGCAACAATCGCCTGGTGCCTGCCGCCGGCGATACCATCATCGAGGAGCATGACGAGATCTTCTTCGTCGCGGCCCCCGACGACCTGCGCCGGGTGATGGCGGAGCTGCGCCGCAGCGAGGACCCGGTGCGGCGCCTGGTCATCGCCGGCGGCGGCAACATCGGCCTGCGTCTGGCCCGCACGCTCGAGAAGAGCAACCAGATCAAGCTCATCGAGCGCGATGCGACCCGTGCGCGGCGGATCTCCGAGATCCTCGAGAACACGATCGTGCTCAACGGCGATGCGGCCGATGAGGAGTTATTGGTCGAGGAGAACATCGACAGCGTCGACGTGTTCGCCGCCTTGACCAACTCCGAGGAAGCCAATGTGCTCTCGGCGATGCTGGCCAAACGGCTCGGCGCCAAGCGAGTCATGGCCCTGATCAACCGGCCCTCCTACGGCGCCTTGATGGAGAATCACAGCATCGACATCGTCGTCTCGCCGCAGCAGATCACGATCGGCTCATTGCTGGCGCATGTGCGCCGCGGCGATGTGGTACGCGTGCACTCGCTGCGCCGCGGCGCGGCCGAGGCGATCGAAGCCGTGGTGCACGGCTCACAGGAGCGCTCGCAGGTGATCGGGCGACGGCTCGAGCAGATCTCGCTGCCGCCGGGCGCGAGTATCGTCGCCATCGCGCGCGGCGACAGCGTCATCATGGCGCACCACGATACGATGATCGAGGCCGAGGATCACGTGATCATCTTTCTGTCGGACCGCCGTCATATCGGCGCGGTCTCGCGGCTGTTCCAGAGCGACACCTAGGTAAGCAACGCGATGCGCTCATTGCTCGGCGTACTGAACATCTTCGGCTCGCTGCTCACCTGGTTCAGCTTGTATTTCCTGCTGCCGCTCCTGACGGCATTGATCTACGGGGAATTCAGCGCGATGCGCGGCTTTCTGCTGGGCGCTGCGATCAGCGTGGCGGGCGGGGTATTGCTGCGCGCGCTGACGACGCGCTTTCGCTACGATCTCAAACCGCGCGATGCCTACCTGCTGGTGTCGGTGAGCTGGCTCACGATCGCCCTCGTCGCCACGACGCCGCTGATGATCGACCTGCCTGGACTGAGCTTCACCAAGGCCTATTTCGAATCCATGTCCGGCCTCTCCACCACCGGCGCGACCGTGCTGTCGGGTCTCGATGCGCTGCCCCGTTCGATCAATCTCTGGCGCCATGCGCTGAGCTGGCTGGGCGGCATGGGCATCATCGTGCTGGCGGTGGCCATTCTGCCGGTGCTCGGGGTCGGCGGCATGCAGCTCTACCGCGCCGGCGCGCCCGGCGCGGTCAAGGATGCGAAGCTCGCGCCGCGCATCACCGCCACGGCCAAGACCCTGGGCGTGGTCTATGTCGGGCTCACCGTCGCCTGCGCGCTCTCGCTCTGGGGCTGCGGCATGTCGCTGTTCGATGCGATCTGCCATGCATTCTCGACGCTGGGCCTGGGCGGGTTCTCCACTCACGATGCCAACATCGCTTATTTTCATTCGCCCGTGATCGAATTGGTGCTGATGATCTTCATGCTGATCGCGGCCTTGAATTTTGCGACTCACTTCGTCGCCTTGCGCCGCGGCAGCTTCGACGCCTACCGTCGCGACCCGGAGGCTCGCTGGATGCTATGGCTGATATTCACCAGCTGCATCGGCATCAGCGCGTTTCTCGAGCTCCGGCACGTGTACGGCAGCTACCTGGGCGCGCTGCGCTTTGCCGCCTTCAACGTGATCTCGATGGCCACGACCAGCGGCTTCTACAACACCGATTACGGCAGCTGGCCGATCTTCGCGCCGCTCTGGATGCTGTTTCTGAGCTGCTATTGTGCCTGCACCGGCTCGACCGGCGGGGGCATCCGGATGTTCCGCTCGCTGATCCTGATCAAGCAATCCCTGCGCGAGATGTTCACGCTCGTGCACCCGCAGGCCGTCTTGCCGCTGAAGATCTCCGGGCATGTCGTGCCCAACGCCGTGGTCTATTCGGTGCTCGCCTTCATATTTTTGTATTTCATGACCATCGCCGTGCTGACTTTCGCGCTGCTGATCTCCGGCATGGATTTCCTGACCGCGCTATCGGCGATCGTGGCCTGCATCAATAACGCCGGCCCGGGACTGAATCTGGTCGGACCGACCGGCAACTACGGCGCGCTGTCGGATTTCCAGAGCTGGACCTGCATCGCGGCCATGTTCCTCGGGCGCGTGCAGATCATCACCTTTGCCGTGCTGCTCACGCCGGCCTTCTGGCGCAAGTAGGCGAGCGCGCATTTTGCGGGGCGGCCCTACGCCACGCGCGCGCCGCGCCGGCGCAGGTGCACCAGCAGGATCGATACCGCCGCGGGCGTCACACCGGGCACGCGTGCCGCCTGGCCGATCGTCGCCGGCCGGATCTGCATGAGCTTCTGGCGCACCTCGTTCGAGAGCCCGCCGAGCGTCGCGTAATCCAGCTCGGCGGGCAGCGGCGTGTCCTGCTGCCCCTGCGCGCGCTCGATCTCATCCATCGCACGCTCGATGTAGCCGGCGTAGCTGGCGCGGACCTCCAGGTCCCGCTGCACCTGCGCGGGGAGACGCTCATCGAGCGGCGCGGCACGATCCGCCTCGGGGCTCTCCTGCTCGTGCGGCTCGAGCAGCTCCAGCAGCTCGAGCAGC
>JBELAR010000073.1:0-11546 GCA_049508555.1 Steroidobacteraceae bacterium | reverse complement strand
CGGATGGAGCCTGCTGCAGGCCGCCGATCAGCTGCATCTGGATATCGTCTCGGTCAAGGCGCTGGAGGCCGGGGACTTCGCCGCCCTGGGCGCGATGGTCTATGCGCGAGGGCACCTGCGCCGTTATGCCGAGCTGCTGGGCCTGCCGGCGGGTGAGATCGCGACGGCCTGCGCGCAGGCCAGATTTCCCGAGCGCGACCCCGAGCTCAAGCGTGGAGCCACGGGGCTGCAGCGTCGCTCGGGGCGCGGTCTGCGGCTGCCGGCAGGTGCGGCAGCCGTAGCCGCGACGCTGCTCGTGCTGATCGCGCTGGTGTGGTGGGCCATGCGGATGCCGCACGTCGCGCGCTCCTCTTCGGCCGGCACTACGGCCGGCACATCGGCCGCGCCGAGTCCCTGAGCTGCGCGCAGTCTCGCCGGAGGCCCTTTGAGCAATCCCATTCAGCCGGTGCGCGGCATGAACGATATTCTGCCCGAGCAGATTGTGCTCTGGCAGCATCTGGAGCAGGTCGCGCGCGGCGTGCTCGAGGCCTATGGGTATGAGGAGCTGCGCGTGCCCATCATCGAGCACACGGAGCTGTTCAAGCGCTCGATCGGGGAATACACCGACATCGTCGAGAAGGAGATGTACACCTTCCAGGACCTCGGCGGCGACAGTCTCACGCTGCGTCCGGAGGCCACGGCCGGTATCGTGCGGGCGGCGATTTCCAACGGACTTTTGCGCGGCCAGCGCCACAAGCTCTGGTGCAGCGGGCCGATGTTTCGGCACGAGCGCCCGCAAAAGGGCCGCTACCGTCAGTTCTACCAGATCGATGTCGAGGCGATCGGCTATGCCGGGCCCGACGTCGACGCCGAGCTCATCGCCCTAAGCGCGCGCCTGTGGCGCGAACTGAAACTCGACGGCGTGCGCTTGACGATCAATTCACTCGGCACGCCGGCGTCGCGTCTGAGCTACCGCGAGCGGCTGATCGCGTACTTTCGCGCTCAGGAGCAAGCCCTCGATGAAGATAGCCGGCGGCGCCTGCTCGGCAATCCGCTGCGCATACTGGACAGCAAAAACCCCGAGATGCGCGAACTGATCGAGGCGGCGCCATTGCTCACGGACTTCCTCGATGAGGAATCCCGGTTACACTTCGATGCCCTGCGCTCGGCCCTGGACAGTCTCGGGATCCCCTACACGCTCAATCCCCGGCTTGTGCGCGGACTGGACTATTATTCGCGCACGGTGTTCGAGTGGGTCACCGATGAGCTCGGCGCCCAGGATGCCGTGTGCTCAGGGGGCCGCTACGACGGACTCGTCGTACAGCTCGGTGGGGAGGCAACCCCCGCCATCGGCTTTGCGCTCGGCGTGGAGCGGGTCGTGGCGCTGCTGCAGCAAGCCGGCAACGCGCCGGCGGCCAGGCGCCCCGATGTGTATCTGGTGGTCAGCGGCGAGCGCGCCGAGCGCGAGGCGCTGCGCCTCGCCGAACGGTTGCGCGACGCACTGCCGGGGCGCGGCGTATGGCTCAATCTGGGCGGCGGGAATTTCAAGACGCAGTTTCGCCGCGCTGATCGCAGCGGTGCCCGGATCGCCCTGATTCTCGGCGATGAGGAACTCGAACGCGGCGTGGCCGGGGTGAAAACTTTGCGCGGCGTCGGCGGTCAGATCGACTGTCCGTTGGCACTGTTGCCTGAACGGATAGCGGCGTTGCTTTAGTGTGCCCGGCCGGATGGCCTGGCGCGGAAGGAGAATCGGTCCAGTGGAAGAGTATCTGAACGAGAGGGAGCAATGGGAGCGGCTGCTGGCCGGCCTGCGCTCCCAGGGCCCTTGGCTGATCGCCGTGGTGGCGGCAACCGCCGCTGCCTTCGGTGCCTGGCACTACTGGCAGGCCCGTGCCGAGCAGCGCGCGCTCGACGCCGCCTCGCGCTACCAGCAATTGCTCGACGCCTTCAGTCGCAACGATCTGAGCGGCGGGATCACGATCGCCGACAATCTGGTGAAGGACTACGCCTCCTCGGCCTACGCCGAGCAGGCGGATCTGGCTGCGGCGCGGGTCCAGGTCGAGAATCAGGAGCTCGATCGCGCCGCCGTGCGTCTCACGCGCGTGCTGCAGACGACCAGCGACCCTGGGCTCGGCCTGATCGCCCGGCTGCGCCTCGCGCGCGTGCAGCTCGCGCAGGGTCATCCGGATGAGGCCATCAAGCTGCTCGATGCCGTGGACCCGGGTGCCTTCGCCGCGCGCTACGCGGAAGCTCGCGGCGACGCTCTACTGAGCAAAGGTGATCGGGATGGCGCGCTCAAGCAGTACCGCGCGGCGCGCGCGACGGGGGCCAGCACGGTCGACACGGGTCTGCTCGATCTGAAGATCAACGAGCTGACACACTCGTGAGCACGCCCAAGAGTCTCTGGATCCCGGCTCTGTGTTCCCTGATCGTACTGGCGGGCTGCGGCGGCAAGGGCAAGGCCGACCAGCCCATGGTGCTGGTAGCGCTGGTCAACAAGGTCCAGGTCAAGCTGGCCTGGCATACCAAGGTGCCGGGCGAACGGCCGGTCCTGCGCCTCGGATTGGGCATTGCCGCGGACGGCCAGCAGGTCTACACCGCCAGCTATAACGGTCTCGTCCAGGCGTTGGATCTGCGTACGGGCAAGCGTTTGTGGCAGCGCGCCCTGCGCGTGCCGCTCGCTGGCGGCCCGACGGCCCGCGACGGGCTGGTCATCATGGGGACCTCCAAGGGCGAGGTGATCGCGCTCGCGGAGCAGGACGGTACGCCGCGCTGGCGCATCCGCATCAACGCGGAGATCCTCTCGGCCCCGGCGATCGGTGACGGGCTTGTGGTCGTGCGCGCCGTCGACGGCAGGTTGCACGGTCTGGCGGCGAAGGATGGCAGCGAGAGCTGGGTCGTGGATCAGCAGGTGCCGCGCTTGTCACTACGCGGCACGAGCCGGCCGCTGCTGGTCGGGGATCTGGCGGTCTGCGGGTTCGATAATGGTCGCGTGGTCGCTGTCACCCGTGGCAATGGCAGCACTGCCTGGGATACGGCCGTGGGTCAGCCGCGCGGCAACAGTGAGCTGCAGCGTCTGATCGACGTCGACGCACAGGTCGAGGCCGAAGGCGACGATCTGTTTGCGGTCGCCTACCAGGGGCGCGTCACGCGGCTGGTGCGCGACAGTGGCCAAATCGTCTGGGCGCACGATCTCTCGAGTTACCGTGGACTCGTCGCGAACGCCGATGCGCTGTTCATTGCGACCGCGGATGGCGACGTGGTGCGCCTGGATCGCGCTACCGGCGCGGAGCAATGGCGGCAGAAAGGGCTCGAGCGGCGGCAACTGTCGGCGCCAGCCCTCTACGGCGGGCGCATCGTGGTCGGGGATTTTAAAGGGTTCGTGCACTGGCTCGATCCTGCCAACGGCAACATCGTGGCGCGCGCCTCGGTCGGTAAGAGCCACATCAGCGACGCGCCGCTGGTCGCCGGCGATCTGCTGCTCGTGTTCAACGACGGGGGTGATCTGAGCGCCTTTCGAGTACCGGCGCTCGAGGCGAGCGCGCCGGGCCACTGAGTTCCGGCGGCTGTCGATGCTTCCGATCGTCGCCATCGTCGGCCGGCCCAACGTCGGCAAGTCCACGCTGTTCAACGCGCTCACGCGCACCCGTGCCGCGATCGTCGCCGATGTTCCCGGCGTCACACGCGATCGCCAGTACGGCTACGCGCGCATCGGCGGGACCCCCTGCGTCGTGATCGACACGGGTGGCCTCATCGAGCACCCCAAAGGGCTCGAGGCGCAGATGCGAATCCAGACCGAGAAGGCCGTGGCGGAAGCCGATCGCATCATTCTGGTCGCCGACGCGCGCGCGGGTCTGACCGCTCAGGATCAATTCATCGCCCGCGAGCTGCTGCGCACGGGCAAACCCGTCGTGCTTGCGCTCAACAAGGCCGAGGGACTCGAGTCGGATCTGGTCGCAGCGGATTTCCATACGCTCGGCCTGGGGGCTCCGCTGGCGATCGCCGCCGCACACGGCACGGGATTGCGCGAACTGCTCGATACCGCGCTCCGCGGCCTCGAGCCAGAGTTGCAGGCCGAGCAGGAGGATGGAGCGATCCGGGTCGCGATCATCGGCCGGCCCAACGTCGGCAAATCCACCCTGGTCAATCGTCTGATCGGCGAGGAGCGCGTGATCGCGAACGAGCTGCCGGGCACGACGCGCGACAGTATCCTCGTGCCCTTTACGCGCGACGGGCGCGAATTCTTGCTGGTGGATACCGCCGGGATGCGCCGTCGCGCACGCGTCGAGGACGCGGTCGAGCGCGCCAGCGTCGCGAAGACTCTGCAGGCGATTGCCGAGGCGCACGTCGTGATCATGGTGCTCGATGCGCACGACGCGATTGGCGAGCAGGACGCGAGCGTCCTTGGCCAGGCGCTCGAGCGCGGTCGGGTGATTCTGATCGCGATCAACAAATGGGACGGGATCGCGACCGACCGGCGCGAGGACATCCGGCGCCAGCTGGCCCTCAAGCTCGACTTCGTACCCTTCGCGCCACTGCATTTCATTTCGGCTCGCCACGGCACTGGCGTCGGGGAGCTGGCCCGCGATGCGGTCCGCGGCTACGACGCCGCCATGCGCGAGATGCCGACACCAGCGCTCACGCGCACGCTCGAGCGCGCACTCGAGGCGCACCAGCCGCCCCTGGTGCGCGGGCGACGCATCAAGCTGCGCTACGCGCATCAGGGGGGACGCAATCCGCCGCGCATCGTGATTCACGGTAACCAGACCAACGCGGTGCCCGAGGCTTTCCGCCGTTATCTGGCCAATGTCTATCGCGAGGCGTTCGACCTGTTCGCCACGCCGGTCGCGATCGATTTTCGCACCGATGCCAATCCCTACGCCCGGCTCAAGGCCGGGAAGGGGCTGGCGGGGAAGGGGCGGGGGAAGGCGCGGGGGAAGGGCTCGGCAGGAACAATGCCGGGTCGACGAAATCGCGGTTGAGCGCCACCCCGAAATGCAGGTGCGGTCCGGTCACCCGGCCGGTGGCGCCGACCTGGCCGATGATGGCCCCCGCCCGCACCGCCTGGCCCATGGCCACACCGATGAGCGAGAGGTGGCAATACATCGTGATCAGACCTTCGCCGTGATCGATGAGCACCGAGTTGCCGTTGAAGAAATAATTCCCGGTGTCGATGACTACGCCGTTGGCCGCGGCGCGAACCGGTGTTCCCATCGATGCCGCGATGTCCATGCCGGAGTGTGGATTGCGCGCCTCATTGTTGAAGACCCGCCGCAATCCGAAGGAGCTGGAGCGCACTCCAGCCACGGGCGGGAGCAGTCGCAGTGTCGCGGGCGGCGGCTCGTCAAAGGTCGAGAGCGCAGCGTGCAGCCGCGTCTGCTCGTGCGCATAGCGTTCCTGGTCATGCTCGGAGAGATTCACCTGCGCCGGGGGCACCCGCAGCCGCTGCTGCGCGTACTGCTTGGCAGCGATGTCGAAGCGCATGGTCTGCGGCGTCGCCGCCGCGCCGCGGCGGATCTCGATGGACGCGCTGCCCGGGGTCGCGCTCAGTGGCAGGCCGACGATGGCGAGCCATCCGGCCGCGGCTTGGAGCACCATGACGCTGCTGCCCTCGTAGTTCACCGCGGGGGCGGCGCCCGCATCCTCGGCGCGCGCCGGAATCGAGAGCACGGCGACTCCCCCCGGAACCAGACTCGCCTGCGGCAGAGCCGCGCTCGTGTAGGGTACTGAGGCCGCGCCGGCGTGACCCACGGCGGCACAGGCGAGCAGCCCGAGCAGCGCACCGCGCAACGATGCGCTCATGAGCTGCGTTCGATGACCGCGGCGCGCACGCTACCCTGCGCGAGTCGGGCATCGAAACGCTCGCCCACGGCCAGTTGCGCGGCACTGGTGATCAGTGCGCCGTCGGAGCTGCGCGTCACGACCGCAAAGCCGCGGCCGAGCGTCGCGAGGGGACTGACCGCCTGCAGCGCGCGCGCGGCGCCATCCAGGCGCGCGGTGCTGGCCGCGAGCCGGGCACGCAGCGCGAGGCGCAAGCGCGCTTCCAGTTCATCGAGGCGCTGGCTGTGCTGCAGCAGGCGCGCTCCGGGATGTGCCTGTTGCAGACGGCGCTGCAGCACGTCGAGTCGTGCCTGCTCGCCTCGGAGCGCTCGCTGCACGCCGGCGGCGAAGCGGGCAGCGAACTGCGCGAGCCGATGCAGCCACACGCCTGCGTCGGGCACAACGAGCTGAGCGGCCCCGGAGGGCGTCGGCGCTCGTAAATCGGCGACAAAGTCCGCGATCGTAAAATCGATCTCATGACCTATCCCGGTGACAATCGGGATCGCACAGCGGGATATCGCGCGCGCAACGCGCTCATCGTTGAAGGCCCAGAGGTCCTCGAGCGAGCCGCCCCCGCGGGCGAGGATCAGCACGTCGCATTCGGCGCGTGAGCCGGCCAGCTCGATCGCCCCGACCAGGCTCGAAGCGGCCGCGGCGCCCTGCACCGGGGTTGGATAGATCAGCACCGCGGCGGCCGGAAAGCGCCGCCGCAGGATGTGCAGAATGTCGCGTAGCGCGGCCCCGGTCGGTGAGGTGATCACGCCGATGCGGCGCGGGGCGAGCGGCAGAGTGCGTTTGCGCTCCGGCGCGAACAGGCCCTCGGCGGCGAGGCGTGCCTTGAGCTCCTCGAATGCCCGCTGCAGTGCGCCCAGCCCCGCGTCCTCGAGGTATTCCACCAGCAACTGATAGTCGCCGCGTGGCTCGTACAGACTGACCCGGCCGCTGGCCAGTACCAGCTGACCTTCCTTGGGCGTGAAGCGCGAGAGCACATTGCGCGCCCGGAACATCGCGCAGCGCAACTGCGCGTCGCGATCCTTGAGGGAAAAATACCAGTGCCCGGAGCCTGGGCGCGCCAGGTTGGAGATCTCGCCCTCGATCCAGATCGTGCCGAGGCCCGATTCGAGCAGGACGCGCACTTCGCGGTTCAGGCGCGAAACCGAGTAGACCGTACGCGCCGGTGGCGCCGCGCTCGGGCTCGAGGTCGGTGCGTTCGCGCTGCTGTCGGCGGGACGGCGGTTCATGGGCTGCGGCGATCTTACGCTCGCGCGTCGCGGTTTACCCCATCGGCACAAGGCCGTACAATGGCGCGCTTCTTCTCGAAGCCCCCGAGGCTCAATGCGAATCCTGGAAGAAGCGCTGACCTTCGACGACGTCTCGCTCGTGCCGGCGCGCTCCGCGGTGTTGCCGCGTGAGGTCGATTTATCCAGCACGCTCACGCGCAAGATCCGTCTGGGGCTGCCGGTGCTCTCCGCCGCCATGGATACGGTGACCGAGGCGCGCCTCGCCATCACCATGGCGCAGGAGGGCGGCATCGGCATCGTGCACAAGAACATGCCGATCGCCAGTCAGGCGCGCGAGGTTGCCCGCGTCAAGAAGTTCGAGAGCGGCGTGATTGTCGATCCGATCACGGTGCCCCCCGATACGACGATCCGCCAGGTCATCGAGCTCACGCGCGCACGCGGCATCTCGGGCGTACCTGTGGTCAGCGGCAGCAAAGTGGTCGGTATCGTCACGCATCGCGATCTGCGCTTCGAGCTCGCGCTCGATGCCCCGGTCAGCACCGTCATGACGCCCAAGTCGCGGCTGATCACGGTGCGTGAGAACGCGCCCAAGGAAGAGGTGCAGCGGCTGCTGCACAAGCACCGCATCGAGAAGGTGCTCGTGGTCAACGGCGATGATGAGCTCAAGGGCATGATCACGGTCAAGGATTTCCAGAAGGCCACGGAATTTCCGCGCGCGAGCAAGGACGAGGGCGGACGTCTGCGCGTCGGGGCCGCCGTCGGCACCACCCCCGACACGTTCGAGCGGGTCGCGGCGCTGCGAGAGGCGGGAGTCGATGTCATCGTGGTCGACACCTCGCACGGGCATTCGCGCGGCGTGCTCGAGATGATTGCGCGACTCAAGGGGCAATGGGGCGATCTGGAATTGATTGCCGGCAACATCGTCACGCGGGAAGCCGCGCTCGATCTGGTGGCGGCCGGCGCTGACGCGGTCAAGGTGGGCATCGGCCCGGGCTCGATCTGCACGACGCGCGTCGTGGCCGGCGTCGGCGTGCCACAGATCACCGCCGTGGCCAACGTGGCCGCCGCGCTCGATGGCAGCGGCGTCTCGGTGATCGCCGACGGTGGCATCCGCTACTCCGGGGATCTGGCCAAGGCGATCGCCGCCGGAGCCCACGCCGTCATGATCGGCGGCATGTTCGCCGGCACCGAGGAATCCCCGGGCGAGGTCGAGCTCTATCAGGGCGCTTCCTACAAGGCCTATCGCGGCATGGGCTCGCTCGGCGCAATGTCGGATCGCCACGGCTCGGCCGATCGCTATTTTCAAGACACATCCAGCGAGCTCGAGAAGCTGGTGCCCGAGGGCATCGAGGGCCGAGTGCCCTACAAGGGCAGTCTCGTGACCATTCTCTATCAGCTCGCCGGTGGATTACGGGCAGCGATGGGCTACACCGGCAGCAACAGCATCGAGGAGATGCGCACCCGCCCCTGGTTCGTGCGCATCACCAGCGCCGGAGTGCGCGAGAGTCATGTGCACGATGTCACCATCACGAAGGAGTCGCCGAATTATCGGGTCTCCTGAGCGCGTCCTGGTCGGCGCGAGTGATAGCGTCGCGCCGGACCCCGATATCCATGCCCATCGAATCCTGATACTGGACTTCGGTGCGCAATACACCCAGTTGATTGCCCGCCGCGTGCGCGAGCTCGGGGTCTACTGCGAGATCCGTCCCTGGGACATCAGCGATGCCGAAGTGCGCGCCTTCGGCGCCCGCGGGATCATTCTCTCGGGCGGTCCCGAGTCGGTCACGGATAAGTTGCCGCCGCGCGCACCGGGCGCGGTCTTTGCGCTCGGCGTGCCCGTGCTCGGCATCTGCTACGGCATGCAGACCATGGCACAGCAGCTCGGCGGCCGTGTCGCCGGTGGTCACGCACGCGAATTCGGCTATGCCGAGGTCAGCCTCAACGCGCCTTGCCGTCTGCTCGATGGACTCGTCGATAGGCGGCACGAAGGCCACGAAATGCTCGACGTGTGGATGAGCCACGGCGATCGCGTCGAGACGCTGCCGCCGGGGTTCAGTGCCGTGGCCGGCAGCGGCAATTCCCCCTACGCCGCCATGGCGGATGAACAACGTCGCTATTACGGTGTGCAGTTCCATCCGGAGGTCACGCATACGCGCCAGGGCGCAGCCATCCTCGAGCGCTTCGTGCGCGAGATCTGCGACTGCGAGGCGCGCTGGACCGCCGGCAGCATCATCGAGGATCTGATCGCGCGCGTGCGTGCGCAGGTCGGAGCCGAGCGCGTGCTGCTCGGACTGTCGGGCGGGGTGGACTCCGCGGTGGTGGCGGCCTTGCTGCATCGTGCGATCGGCGAGCAGCTCACCTGTGTGTTCGTCGATCACGGCTTGCTGCGCCAGGATGAGGGCGATCAGGTCATGCGAACCTTCGCCGAGCGGCTGAATGTGCGCGTGATCCGCGTCCAGGCGGAGCAACGTTTTTTCGAGGCGCTGCGCGGCATCAGTGATCCGGAGCAGAAGCGCAAGATCATCGGCCGGGAGTTCATCGAGGTCTTCGACGCACAGGCCCGAGCCCTGCGGGATACGAAATTCCTGGCGCAGGGCACGATCTATCCGGATGTGATCGAGTCCGCCGGCGCGCGCACCGGCAAGGCGCACGTGATCAAGTCGCATCACAACGTCGGCGGATTGCCGGCCGAGCTGAATCTGGCGCTCGTCGAGCCGCTGCGCGAGCTGTTCAAGGACGAGGTGCGGCGCATCGGCGTCGCACTGGGCTTGCCCCACGAGATGGTGTATCGGCATCCGTTTCCGGGCCCTGGCCTCGGCGTGCGCATTCTCGGCGAGGTCAAGGCCGAATACGCGCAATTGCTGCGCCGGGCCGACCATATCTTCATCGAGGAGCTGCGCCGACACGAGCTCTACGAGCGCACCAGCCAGGCGTTCGCGGTGTTTCTGCCGATCCGCTCCGTGGGGGTCATGGGCGATGCGCGCCGCTACGATTACGTGATCGCATTGCGTGCGGTGGAGAGCATCGATTTCATGACTGCTCAGTGGGCCCACCTGCCCTACGAATTTCTGGACCTGGTCTCGCGCCGCATCGTCAACGAGGTGCCTGGGATCTCGCGTGTGGTCTACGACATATCAGGCAAGCCGCCGGCGACGATAGAGTGGGAGTGAGCAGGGCGGGCATCGACCTTGAAATATCGGTTTTCAAAACCGAGATTGCGAGGTAATATTCGAAAATGATAGAGCGTCCGTTCCATCTCCGGACCGTCACACGACTGCTCGGCCGATTTCCGGTCGTCGGTCTGCTGGGTGCGCGGCAGGTCGGCAAGACGACACTCGCTGCCGCCATCGCGCGTAATTCCAAGGTCGATGTCACGCGTTTCGACCTCGAGGACCCTGCGGCAGTCGCCCGCCTGGCCGATCCCATGCTGGCGTTGGGTGAGCTCCGCGGCCTGGTGATACTCGATGAGGTGCAGAACCGCCCGGAACTGTTCCCGAGCCTAAGGGTGCTTGCGGATCGGCGTCCAGTGCGAGCGCGGTTCCTCGTGCTGGGAAGCGCCTCGCCGCAGTTGCTGCGCCAGAGTTCCGAATCGCTGGCCGGGCGCATTGCCTACCATCTCCTTCCGGGGTTGGGCCTTGCGGAGGTACCGGGTAAGCAGTGGAACAGGCTGTGGCTAAGGGGCGGATTCCCGCGCGCGTTCCTGGTTCGCTCCGAAGCTGAATGTTTCGAATGGCTGGAGCAGTTCCTGCGTACGTTTCTGGAGCGTGAGCTGCCGCAATTCGGCATCTCCGCCGGTGCCCAGGCCATGCGCCGCTTCTGGTCCATGCTCGCGCATGGTCATGGGCAGGTGTGGAATGCCTCGGAGATCGGGCGCTCCATGGGTCTCTCAGACACGACGGTGCGGAGTTACCTGGACAAGATGGCGGATGCGTATGTGATGCGCGAGCTGCAACCGTGGCACGAGAACCTTGGAAAGCGTCAGGTCAAGGCGCCGAAGATTTATGTTCGCGATACCGGCTTGCTACATGCGCTGCTCGACATCCGGACCGGGCGCCAACTGGAAATGCACTCCAAGGTGGGCGCCTCCTGGGAGGGTTTCGTCATCGACCAGGTTATCCAGGCGTTGGATGCCGCGCCGCACGAGTGCTTTTTCTGGCGCACGCATGCCGGTGCGGAGCTGGATCTGTTGGTGGTGCGTGGCGCGCGGCGAATTGGCGTCGAAGTGAAACGGACGACGGCCCCCGCGCTTACGCCATCGATGAGATCAGCGATGGCGGACCTGAAACTGAGCCAGCTGTATGTGGTACACGCGGGGAACGTCACCTTTCCGTTAGCGAAAAAGGTGCAGGCGGTCGCGTTCGCGGACCTCTTGAAAGAGGTCGGGGTACTGAAATAGGGGGTCCGTCGGCGTGGCATGTCGACTGGACCGAATGCGGGGGGTGCGGCGGACTGCCAGCCGTTCGTGGTCTATCGGAATCTATCGCTCTCAAGCGGATCCTATTGACG
>JBELAR010000072.1:0-11593 GCA_049508555.1 Steroidobacteraceae bacterium | reverse complement strand
ATCGGGGTCTGGCCGCCGACGCGATAGAACTCGCCCTCGGCCAGCACCCGCAACAGGCGCGTCTGCAGCGACGTGGACATGTCGCCGATCTCATCGAGGAACAGCGAGCCGCCATCGGCTTGCTCGAAGCGGCCGCGCCGCAGGCTATCGGCACCGGTGAATGCACCCTTCTCGTGGCCGAAGAGCTCCGACTCGAGCAGCTCCGCCGGAATCGCCGAGGTGTTCAGGGCAATGAAGGGCTTGTTGCCGCGCGGGCTGTGGTCATGCAGCGCTCTCGCGGCGAGCTCCTTGCCGGTCCCCGATTCACCGGTGACCAGCACGTTCACGCTCGAGCGCGCCAGGCGTCCGATGGCGCGGAACACCTGCTGCATTGCCGGGGCGCGGCCGAGCAGTTCCGGGATCGTCGGTGTCGAGACGATCCCCTCGACGCGCCCGACGCCAGCGGCTGCGGCGCGCTTGACCAGATCGACGGCATGATCAATGTCGAAGGGCTTGGCCAGATACTCGAATGCGCCGCTCTCGTAGGCCGAGACCGCGCTGCCCAGGTCCGAATAAGCAGTCATCACGATGACCGGCAGCTCGGGATGGGCATCGTGGACCCGGCGCAGCAGATCGAGGCCGGATTGGCCCGACATGCGAATATCGGTAATCAAAACGTCTGGTGTGTCATTGCGCAGCGCCGCCAGTGCCGGCTCGGCAGCGTCGAAGGCCTTGGGCGCCATGCCGCCATTCTTGAGTGCGCGTTCGAGCACCCAGCGGATGGACGTGTCGTCATCGACCAGCCAGACACGCAGTGGTTGAACAGTCATTCGGCCCCCTCGAGCGGAAGTAGGATGGTAAAAACGGTGCGGCCCGGCCGACTTTCGAACTCGACGATACCGCCGTGGCGCGTCACGAGATCCTGCGCGACGGCGAGGCCCAGCCCGGTGCCCGTCGCGCGCGTCGTGACCAGCGGATAGAAGACACTGCGCTGCAGTTCCGGCGGCACACCATGGCCGTTGTCTTCGACCTGGATGTTCGCGACCAGTCGATGGCGCACGGTGCTGATATTGATGTTCGTCAGCACGCGCGTACGCAGCGTTACACGACCGGTATGCGGATCGACCGCCTGCATGGCGTTGCGAGCCACGTTGAGCAGCGCTTGCACGATCTCGTTGCGATCGAAGCGCGCATTGGGCAGGCTCGGATCGTAATCGCGCTCGACGCTCATGTGTTCCGGGGCTTCGCTGCGCAGCAGATGAAACACGTGTTCGCACAGCTCGTGGATATTGACCAGCGACTTCTGCGGCGGTCGCGATGGACCGAGCATGCTATCGACCAGCGCGCGCAGACGGTCGGCCTCGCTGATGATGACCGTCGTGTATTCCTTGAGCGCGTCGTTGTGCAATTCCCGGTCCAGCAATTGCGCGGCGCCGCGCAGCCCGCCGAGCGGGTTCTTGATCTCGTGGCCGAGCTGCCGGACCATGAGCCGGCTGCCGTCCAGGCGCGAGAGCATCTCGCTCTCGCGCGAGAGGCGCAGTCGAGTGCGCGCATCGGCCAGTTCGATCAGCAGGTGCGTGCCGGTCACCTGTCCTTCCAGGGGCGTGACGGTCACGTCGACCACCACGGGTTCGCGGTGCGCCGGTTTGGCGATCGGCTCCAGCGGCATCTCGTGCCCAGCGTAGGGCTCGCCGCGCGCAAGGGTGCGACGCAGGAGCAAATCCAGGTTGTGCGAATCGGCAAACAGCTCGGTCATCGGCCGCCCGCGCGCCTGATTCAGGCCGACGGCGAGCAGATCCTGGGCACCGACATTCGCGTACACCACGCACAGCTGCGAATCGAGCACGATGACGCCCGTTGCCAGTACATCCAGCAGATCGGCGGGATCGAAATGCGAGAGTGGCGAGGGCGAGAAGTACTCAAGCGCCATCGCGCCACTCCGCGACCGGGCGCGCTGTCAATGACCTTTGGCGGGGCTTTGCGGCGAGAGCAGCGAGGGCCGCTGCACGTTGAAGGTGATGTCCGGGGCGTTGCAGACCGTATTGCCCTGCGCATCGTGCACGGCCGCGCTCACCGTGTGCGCCCCGCGCTCGGGTGCGGCCACCTGATAGCTCAGGGCGCCGCTCGAGCCCGACTGCAGCGTGGCGCCGTCGAGCGTGACGATCACCTGGTCCCCGGGTCGCAGATTGGGCACCACCTGCACGCTGACGGTGAGGGCTTCGGGTGCAAACAAGGTGTCGTCGGCTGCCGGTGACGTGATCGAGCAGGACTGGTAGCCCGCGGCATCGGCCGCTTTGGGCGTCGCATCGGGGCTCGTCGTGGGCACCGGCGTAGCACGATAGGTCTGTGCATTCGGCATCGCCACCTGCTCGGCCCCCGGCTGTGGCGTGTCGGAGTAATGCACCACGCCATTGGCATCGACCCAGCGATACATCGTGGCCGCAGCGGCGAGGCCCGCCGTGGCCAGGATGACCAGCAGAGCGGGGATCAGAGCGGCGCGCGGTACGATACGTTGCATGCGGGCCAAGCATAGCGCTGCCTGGACCACGTGCACAGGCGTGGGGTTCGGTGTACCGGGTGCACAGTCCCGCCGCGGTTACCGCGCCACGCGTCACGCTCACCTCAGACGCTATAGTACATATCGAACTCGATCGGATGAGTCGTCATGCGCAGCCGCGTGACCTCCTGCATCTTCAGAGCGATATAGGCGTCGATCACGTCGTCCGTGAATACGCCGCCGCGCTTGAGAAACTCCCGATCCTTGTCCAGGTGTTCGAGAGCCATGTCCAGCGAATGACATACGGTCGGAATGTGCTTGGCTTCCTCCGGCTCCAGATCGTAGAGGTCCTTATCCGCCGGCTCGCCCGGATGGATCTTGTTCTGGATGCCATCCAGACCAGCCATCATCATGGCCGCAAAGGCGAGGTAGGGATTGGCGGTTGAATCCGGAAAGCGCACCTCGATACGGCGCGCCTTGGCGCTCGAGACCCACGGCACCCGGATCGAGGCCGAGCGGTTGCGTGCCGAGTACGCCAGCATGACCGGCGCCTCGAAGCCCGGCACCAACCGCTTATAGCTGTTGGTGGTGGCGTTGGTCAGTGCGTTGATCGCCTTGGCGTGCTTGATGATGCCGCCGATGTAGTAGAGACAGGTGTCGGACAGTCCGGCGTATTTGTCCCCGGCGAAGACGTTCTTGCCGTCCTTGCCCAGCGACTGGTGGACGTGCATGCCGCTGCCGTTGTCGCCGACGAGCGGCTTGGGCATGAAGGTCACGCTCTTGCCATAGCTCGCACCAACATTGTGCAGCGCGTATTTCAGGATCTGCACCTCATCGGCCTTCTTGACCAGGGTATTGGCGCCGATGCCGATCTCGCACTGGCCTCCGGTGGCGACCTCGTGGTGATGTACTTCGACCACCAGGCCCATCTCCTCGCAGGCCTTGCACATGGCAGCACGGATGTCCTGGAAGGCATCGACCGGTGGCACCGGGAAGTAGCCGCCCTTGACGCCGGGACGGTGGCCCTTGTTGCCCTCCTCGTAGCTCGTGTCCGAGTTCCAGGCGCCCTGCACGGCATCGATTTCGTAGAAGGCGCTATGCAGATTGGAAGCCCAGCGCACGCTATCGAAGATGAAGAATTCGTTTTCCGGTCCGAACAGAGCCGTGTCGGCGATGCCGGTGGATTTCAGGTAAGCCTCGGCGCGTTTGCCGAGGGAGCGAGGATCGCGCTCATAGCCCTGCATGGTCGCGGGCTCGATGATGTCGCAGCGAATGTTGACCGTCGAGTCCTCGAAAAACGGATCCAATACTGCGGTCGACGCGTCGGGCAGCAGAATCATGTCGGACTCATTGATCCCCTTCCATCCGGCGATCGAAGAGCCGTCGAACATCTTGCCTTCGATGAAGAACTCCTCAGTCACGTAGCGCGCTGGGATGCTGACATGCTGCTCCTTGCCTCGAGTATCGGTGAATCGCAGATCCGCCCACTTGACCTCTTTGTCCTTGATTAACTTCAGGACATCGCTGGAACTCATAACCCTCACCTCCGGGTGATCACTGATTATTATTTGGATAGAGCCTCTTATCGTTGCAGCCTGCGTGCCAAGCGCTCATCAAGCTCAATGACCCACGATTTCAGCGAATTAGCCTTTCGCGTGTCTCATAGCGCGCCGCTTGTGCGCCATTATAGTGCAAATTTCGGCATTTCACGCCCGGGCGGCGGGGTGGAGGCCTCAAAATGCCCCGTGGAGGGGCAACCGGGGCTGCGGCGGGATGCGAGGGCGGCCTGGCTTATACTCCCGCGCTTCGCCTCAGTCGCTATAGCTCGATGAAAACCCAGAAGATCGGCCTCAAGCCGCAGACATTCCAGCAGCTGATCTTCGCGCTGCAGCAGTTCTGGTCGGCTCGCGGCTGCGTGATCCTGCAGCCTTATGACATGGAGGTGGGCGCAGGCACCTTCCATACGGCCACCTTCCTGCGCTCGATAGGCCCGGAGCCCTGGAGTGCCGCCTATGTGCAACCCTCGCGCCGGCCGGCCGATGGGCGCTATGGCGCCAATCCCTTCCGTCTGCAGCATTATTACCAGTTCCAGGTGGTCATCAAACCGTCGCCTTCGGACATGCTCGAGCTCTATGTGGACAGCTTGCGCGCCCTGGGCTTCGACCCGCGCGTGCACGACGTGCGCTTTGTCGAGGACGACTGGGAATCTCCCACGCTCGGCGCCTGGGGCTTGGGCTGGGAGGTCTGGCTCAACGGCATGGAGATCTCGCAATTCACCTACTTTCAGCAGGTCGGCGGCCTGGACTGCCGGCCGGTGACCGGCGAGATCACCTATGGACTCGAGCGCCTGGCGATGTATCTGCAGGGCGTCGAGAGCATCTTCGACATCCTCTGGACCGATGGACCGCACGGCCGGGTCACCTATGGCGACGTGTTCCACCAGAACGAAGTCGAGCAGTCGAAATACAACTTCATCTGCGCCGACACGGCCGTGCTCACGCGGCGCTTCGAGGAGCAGGAGGCCGCCTGTCATGCGCTGCTCGAGGCGGGGCTGGCCTTGCCGGCCTACGAGCAGGTGCTCGGCGCCTCGCATAGCTTCAACCTGCTCGAAGCGCGCGGCGCGATCTCGGTCACGGAGCGCGCGCGTTTCATCCTGCGCGTGCGCACGCTCGCCCGCGCGGTCGCGCAGGCCTATTACGAGAGTCGCGAGCAGCTCGGATTTCCGCTGCTCAAGCGCACCCCCGCGCCACCGACGCCGCTCCCGGGCAGCGAGCCCGAGGGGGCGAGCCCATGAGCCAAACGGCGGCCGCCGAGGGCGATGCGCGAGCGGAGCGACGCGATTTTCTGGTCGAACTCGGCACCGAGGAATTGCCACCCAAGGCGCTGCGCACGCTCGAGTGCGCGTTTGCCGAGGGACTGCAGACGCGAGCGCACCAGGCGGCGCTGCAATTCGGTAACGTCGAATCCTTCGCCACCCCGCGCCGCCTCGCGGTGTTGATCCGGCGTCTGGCCGCGCATCAACCCGACCAGCGCATCAGCCGTCGCGGGCCGCCGGTGCGCGCAAGCTTCGATGCCGCGGGTGTGCCCACTCGAGCCGGGTTGGCGTTCGCCAGCAGCGTCGGCGCGGCGCTCGAGAGCCTGGGCACCGAGCGCGACGCCAAGGGCAACGATTATCTGCACTATGAGGGGTTGAAACGCGGCGCGGCCACCGTGGGCCTGTTGCCCGCTCTGGTTCAGGAGGCGCTCGATGCGCTGCCGATACCGCGCCGCATGCGCTGGGGCGCTGGCGAAGCGCAGTTCGTGCGGCCGGTGCACTGGCTGCTCATGCTGTTCGGCTCGGAACTCCTGCCGGGCTCCATTCTCGGTCTCAGCGCCGGACACGTGAGCTACGGCCATCGATTCATGGCGCCGCAGGCCCTGCGGATCGATTCGCCGGGCACCTACGCCCGCACATTGCAGCAGCGCGGCAAGGTGCTCGCCGGCTTCGTGGAGCGGCGGCAAGCCATTCGCACGCAGGTCGAATCGCTGGCGGCGCAACTACAGGGGCGCGCTCTTCTCGGGGCGGCATTGCTCGATGAGGTCACGGCCCTGGTCGAATGGCCGGTGGCGATCGCGGGGCAATTCGAAGCGCGCTTCCTGAGCCTGCCGCGCGAGGTCCTGATCTCCACGCTGCAGGCGCATCAGCGCTATTTCGCGCTCGAGAACCCCGCCGGCGCGCTGCTGCCCTCGTTCATCACGATCAGCAACATCGATAGCCCGAGCCCCGAGCTGATCCGTGCCGGCAACGAGCGCGTGGTGCGTCCGCGCCTGGCCGACGCGGAGTTCTTCTGGCAGCAGGATCGCAAGCAACCGCTCGCGGCGCGGCTGCCCGGCCTCGCCGCAGTGACCTTCCAGGCACAGCTCGGGTCGCTGGCGACGCGAACGCAGCGCATCGAAGCGCTCGCGGTGAGCATCGCGAACAGCACCGGTGCCGAGGTCGCCTCCTGCCGCCGTGCCGCGCAGTTATGCAAATGCGATCTATTGACGGCCATGGTCGGCGAATTTCCGGAACTGCAGGGCACGATGGGTCGTTATTACGCACTGGCCGATGGGGAAAGCACCGCGGTGGCGGAGGCGATCCGCGAGCACTACCTGCCGCGCGGCGCCGGCGACGCCCTGCCGGACTCGGCCGTCGGCGACGCTCTCGCGCTGGCCGACAAGCTCGATACCCTGGCCGGCATCTTCGCGATCGGACAGAAGCCCAGCGGCACACGCGATCCCTTCGGCCTGCGGCGCGCCGCGATCGGCGTGCTGCGTATCGTGCTCGAACATCGGCTCGAGCTCGATCTGCCGGCGCTGTTGCTGCACTCTGCCCGTCTGCAGCCGCTGGCCGATGCGAACGAGCGCGCCGAGGGCAGCAGCGTTGCGATCTATGATTTTCTACTCGAGCGGCTGCGCGCGCAGTACCTCGAGCGCACCGAGGACAACGGCATCAGCACGGAGATGTTCGACGCCGTGCTCGCCACCCGTCCGGGCTCGCTGCTGGACTTTGATGCGCGGCTGCGTGCGCTGGTGGCTTTCCTCAAGCAGCCCGAGGGCCTGAGCCTCGCCGCGGCGAACAAGCGCATCGCCAATATATTGCGAAAATCCACCGGTGCGCTCGCACCGCAGGTGGTCCCGGAACTATTGCGCGAGGCGAGCGAGCGGGCGCTATACGATGCGCTCGAGGCGCTGCGCTCGCCGGTGCGCACCGCCATCAAGCGGCGCGACTACGGAGCCGCGCTTGATCTGCTCGCTTCCCTGAAGCCGGCGGTCGATCATTTCTTCGAGCGCGTACTGGTCAACGATCCCGATGCAGCCCTGCGCGAGAACCGCCTCGCGCTGCTCTCGCAGTTGCGCTCGTTGTTCGGCGATATCGCGGACCTCTCGCGCTTACCGGGCTGAAGCGTGCAGTACGTGGCCCGACCAGGCCCCGTGGGGCCGCGGCAATTTCTCGCCTCGCTCGCATTCACGGCGTTCTTCCTGCTCTGGACCTTCTTCTATGGCATCTTCTTCGTGCTGGCCTCGCTGGCGCTGCCGTTCCGCGGCCGCTTCGCGCTCGCCCGCGTGTGGGCGCGCGTGATCCTGCGCGTATTGCGCTGGACCTGCCGCCTCGATTATCGGGTCGAGGGGCGCGAGCATTTACCCGCCGGCAATCACATCGCACTGATCAAGCACTCCTCGAGTTGGGAGACCGTGGCGCAGGCCCTGTTGATACCGCCGCAGGTCTGGGTGCTCAAGCGGGAGTTGACCTGGATCCCATTTGTCGGCTGGGGAATGCTGCAATTGCGGGCCATCGCCGTGGATCGGCGCGGCGGTCCGGGCGTGGTGCGTAACGTGGTCGAGCAGGGCAAGGCGCGGCTGGCCGAGGGCGAATGGGTGGTATTTTTCCCGGAAGGCACGCGCATGCCGCCCGGTGAGACCCGCAAGTACGGGGTCAGCGGCGCCTTGCTGGCGGCTGAGGCCGGGCGTTTGATCGTGCCCATCGCGCACGATGCCGGGTACTACTGGCCGCGCCGCGGGCTCATCAAGCAGCCGGGCACGATCCGCGTCGTGATCGGCGCGCCGATTGCCGCGGCGGGCCGCAATCCCCGCGACGTCAACGCCGAGGCTCAGGCCTGGATCGAGGCGAATTCCAGGCACTGAGCCGGGGTGCCATCGGCCGGGGTGGCATCACAATAACGATACGCCTTTGGGTAGCCGGACCACGATCGTGCCCGCGATCTTGTCGTGCCAGGCCTGGTGCTCCTCGTCCACGGCGATCCAGATGAATCCAAGACCGACGATGAACAGCGAGAGGAAACAGCTCAAGGCGCGCACGATCGCCGTGGACCAGTCCAGCTCGCGAGCGTCCAGGCGAACGACCTGTAGATTGAAGACGATGCCGCCGATGGTCGTGCCGCGAAGTTTCCACATCACCGCGCCATAGCTGGCGAGCAGAAGCAGATGCAGTCTGCCCGAGTGCAGGACCGCGCCGACAATGACGCCAATCAGGATAACGTCGAGTAACAAGGCGCCCATGCGTGCCCAGAAGCCGGCTCGGGGATAGGACACCAGCAGCGCGGCCGATCTGGCACTCGTCCGTCCCATGCCGGGCGGCTCGGCGACGGGCGGCTCGGCGTGTGGGGGTGCGCCAGCGGCGGTGCCGGGTGCAGCGGCCACGGAATCCGCGGCCACGGAATCGGCGCGTGGCGACGCTGAGGCGCTCGACGAGGCTGCGTCGCCGGCCGCGGCGTCGGCTGCCGCCATCGTCGCGGCCGTGCTTGCGAGCCCTGTGGGGCTTACCGCTCGGCGCGAGCGCTGCGCGAGCAGCAGGCTGTAGATCACCGCACCGAGCCCGATAAATCCGATCAGCTTGTAGGCTATGAAGCCGACCACCGGCACCGTATAGATCGCCATGGCGATCACACCGCCGATGAGCACCCCGAGCGCCGGGTGCGCTGACGCACCGGAGCGGAGCGACTTCGTGAGGCGCAGCCCAATCCATGCGAGCACCGTTAACTTGCCGAAGCTCTCGGCTGCGAGCAACGCCAGGCCGACGAACGGTATGGCCAGGATGCCGATCACGGTGATGCAGAGCAGTATCAGCAGCGCCGGCGTGGCCAGTACCGTCAGCAATGCACTGACGATGCTCTGCAGCGGATAGGTCTCCAGAGTCTGCACGCAGCGCTCGAGGGCCGAGCGGAACAACAGCGCGGCCAGCACGTAGAAGCCGAGGGCTACGATCGCCAGCGTCCAGGCCCAGCCCACTCCCGCCGTAAACGCCAGCGGGCGTCCATACAGCAGACAATGCGCAATCCAGGGATGCAACCAGGCAAAACCGCCCCAGTGCGCACCCAGACCAACGCTCTGCACACTGCCGCGCACGATGGCAGCGGGGTCGCGCGTGACCTCGCCACCGACCGAGACGACATCGCCCGACACTTGCGCCTGCGGACCCAAGTCCACGTTCCCGAGCACCGCCACCACGTCATGGCCGATGGGGCTGTTGATGTAGGCGTTACCGAGCACGGCGACCGCACTGTCACCCACGGGCCCCGTGACGCGCGTGTTGCCGAGTATCGATACGACCGAATCGCTGACGTCGCCGGCACTGGTGGAGGAGCCCAGCACCGAGACCACGTCATCGGCATGCTCCGAGGCGGCTAATTCGGAATCGCGCCCGATATTGACCACTGCGCGCTGTTCGTGATGATGGCGCCAGCGACGGGGCCTCGTGTCGTCGGTATCGGGCGCGCTCAATTCGGCGGCGGCGCTGTCCGACTCCTGGCTCGTGGCCGTGTTCGTGCTGCTGCTGGCGGCACTGTTCGCGGCCTGGGCCACGCCCGCAAGCAGACCTAAACAGGTCAGTGACAGGGCCAGACGCAGTGATCCGAATCGCTTGGGAGTCATGAGTTTTCCGTCCATCGCACGCATCAGCGCGTGCCGTAGAGAGTCCGATAGGCCGTGGCGCTGATACCTGCGAGCAGCGCGTACAAGGCCAGAAGGCCCGCGGCACACCCGTACAGCCAGAACGCGGGAATATCCTGCAGCAGCGAGATGCCGAGGCTCCGGCACAGCGTGGCCAGCAGTCCAATCAGGGCGCCGGTGGACTCGAGGCGCGCGAGCACGCGGCTCAGCGGCGCGAGCAACCGCGTGATCAGATGCGCCCCGGGTCCCGCGCTCATGCTCAGCGTGGCGCCCATGACGACGAGCGCCACGGCGACAAAAGCGACGCGCAGACCCGTGGACCATTGACTGAAGGGCGCGCGCCAGGTGGGCTGCGCAGCGCGCCGCTGCAACTGCGCGGCCACGCGCGCCGCCAGGCTCCGCGGTGCCTCGAGCAGCGGTAGCTCGCGGCAGGCCGTGCCGACGAGCCGCTCGAGCCGCGCCTGCTCTTCCGGACTGAGCGTCATGGCTGCCTCGTTTCGGAGTGCGTGTCAGACGGGCCCGCGCGCACCAATATCCGAGCCAGACTCACTCGACCACGCAGGATGTCCGTCTTGACCTTCGCGAGGGAGACGTGCAGGCGTTGCGCAATGTCTTGATAGGACAGCTCCTCGAAGTGATAGAGCACCAGAGGCACGCGCTGGTGCTCGGGCAAACGTCGCAGCGCATTCTCGACCGTGCGGTGGCGCTCCTCCGCCGCTATGCCATCCAGCACTGTATCGGGAACGGCAAAGTCGAGCTCCGGCTCGTCGTCTGAGTCGCAGTCGCCGGAGCGCTGTAAATCGGAAAACAGACGCCAGCGCCGGCGGTGGCGCGTCAGGTGATTCAGGCTCAAGTTCGTCGCCACGGTCTTGAGCCAACCTCCGACCGTGCCGCTGGTTCGTATTTGCTCGAAGTGTTCGTAGGCCTTGAGAAAAACGTCCTGGGCAATGTCTTGCGCCTGCGCGTCATCACCGAGCAGACGCGCGGTGGTGGAGTAGACCATGTCCTGATAGGCGCTCATGAGACTTGCGAACTCGGTGGCGCGTATCAGGTCCGAAGCCGGTTTTTGCACAGCATTTTCATCGTTTGAACCCAGAACACCGCGCGGGTCGGAAAGTTACAACCGGCGCCCGCGTTGCCTGGGCTTGCAATTGATCTGGTGATCTAGTTAACTACATCACTATGGCGCAGGCGATGGACCATGAATGGCATGACAGTACGCCGATTTACCGCCAGGTTCGCGACCGGGTGGTCGCCCTGATTCTCGATGGGGTGCTCAAGGAAGCTGATCCGCTGCCGTCGGTGCGCCAGGTCGCGGCCGAATATCGGCTCAATCCGCTCACGGTTCTAAAAGGCTATCAGCAGCTGGCCGGCGAACAGCTCGTCGAGAGCAGGCGGGGCCGCGGCATGTTCATTCGTCCGGGGGTGCGGGAACGCCTGCTGCAGAGCGAACGAGCGCGCTTTCTCGCGCAGCAGTGGCCGGCGATCTGCGCCACCCTGGTGCGCCTCGGCCTCAAGTCCGAAGAGCTGCTGCGTGCCGCCCAGAAGCCAGCCTGAGCCATCTCGCCACTCGCGGGGGGTCAGGCCATGAGCGGTTTTTTTGTGATCAAAAAACCGCTCATGGTCTAACCCCTCGCAGGCGGCCCACTGGCATCGCCGGGCTCAGGATCGTCAGGCTCGCCCCGCCGG
>JBELAR010000071.1:0-11630 GCA_049508555.1 Steroidobacteraceae bacterium | reverse complement strand
TCAGGCACAACCCAAGGCGAGCAGGCGCCCTGCCGCCAGCTCCGAACAGGATTCGCGCGGGCCACGCCCGCCCTGAAGCCGCGCCGGCCCCTGCCGGCGGCTGGCGTACTCAGGCGCCCGGATCGATCCAACCGTCGTCGCCCTCGACGATCCGGGCCGCCTCGCGCGGGCCCCAGGTACCGCGTTGATATTCGTAGACCGGCGTGCTGTCGCCGAGGATCGGGTCCACGATCGCCCATTGAGCCTCGATCGCGTCCTGGCGACCGAACAGCTCCGGATTGCCGCGCAACGCATCTCCCAATAGCCGCTCATACGGCGTGAGGACCTCGCCGGGCTGACGGGTGATGATGAGCTCGACGTCCTCGCCGGCCATCCGCTCACCCGCGACCTTCACGCGCAAACCTAAACCGATGACGACGTCCGGGCTGAGCCGCAACCGCAGGTGGCTCGACAGGCTCGGCACCAGCTCGCCGAACACCTCGCGCGGCGGGCGGCGAAACTCGACTACGACCTCGGTCGAGGTCACGGGCATGCATTTGCCGGCGCGGATATAGAACGGCACGTCGGCCCAGCGCCAGCTATCCACGTACAGGCGCACCGCGGCGTAGGTCTCGACCTGGGAATTCTGCGCCACCCCTGGAGAGTCCCGATAGCCGTGATACTGCCCGCGCACCACCCGGTGCGCATCGAGCGGCCGGATCGCCCGCAGCACGCGTGATTTCTCATCCCGCAGCGCGCTCGCCGCCGCGTGCAGCGGCGCGTCCATGATCAGACTGCTGAGCACCTGCAGCAGGTGATTCTGAATCACGTCGCGTATCGCGCCGGTTTCCTCGTAGAAACTGCCGCGCCCTTTGACGTCGAAATCCTCTGCCATCGTGATCTGCACACTACGTATGTAGGTGCGATTCCAGATCGGCTCGAGGAAGGCGTTGCTGAAGCGCGTGTAGAGAATGTTCTGTACCGGCTCCTTGCCCAGATAATGATCGATGCGAAAGATCGAGTCTTCAGGAAAGTGCTGATGCAGGATCTGATTGAGTTCCCGCGCGGAGGCCAGATCGCGGCCAAAGGGCTTCTCGAGGACCACGCGCGCATTGGTGGCGCAGTTGGCCGTGGCCAGACCGCCGATCACGGTGGCAAATACGCTCGGCGGGATCGCCAGGTAGTGCAGGGGCGCGGCGGCAGTGCCGAGGGCCTCCCGCAGACGGGTGAAGGTCCCGGGCTCCCGGTAGTCGCCGTCGATATACCGCATCAGGGAGGCGAGCTTCGCGAACGCTGCATCATCGAAGCTGCCGTGCTCCTTAATCGATGCGCGCGCCCGTTCGATGAGCTGCTCCACACCCCAGCCAGAGCGGCCTACCCCGACTATGGGCGCATCCAGCAGGCCCCGACGCACCAGCGCCTGCAGCGCCGGGAAGATCTGCTTGTAGGCCAGATCACCCGTGGCACCGAAGAAAACGAAGGCGTCGGATACTCTGGCGGCCATGCGCGTGCTCAGGGCGCGGCGCCGGCGGGGCGCTCCTGGTGTCCGCCGAAGCCCAGACGCATGGCGGACAGCATGCGGTTGGCGAATTCGGCCTCGCCGCGCGAGCTGAAGCGCGCAAACAGCGCGGTGGCCAGCACCGGCACGGGGACTCCGGCATCAACAGCGGTCTGTACGGTCCAGCGGCCTTCGCCCGAATCGGCGACACGGCCGGCAAACTGCTCGAGCCCCGCATTCGAGGCAAGTTGCCCAGCCAGCAGATCGAGCAGCCAGGAGCTCACGACGCTGCCGTGGCGCCAGAGCTCGGCGATCTCATCGAGCTTGAATTCGAAGCCGTGCGTCGGCAGCGCACTCGGCGCAGTCTCGGCGTCGATGACCGGCGCCGCGCTCTCGCCGCTGATGCGATGCAGAATATTGAAACCTTCCGCATAGGCGGCCATGAGCCCGTATTCGATACCGTTGTGAATCATTTTGACGAAGTGGCCCGCGCCGCTCGGGCCCACGTGCAGGTAGCCGTTGGGCGCAGTACTGCCGGTGCCAGCCTTTGCCGGCGCATCCGAACTCAGCGCCGCCAATACCGGTTCAACCAGCTGCACTGCCGGCGTGTCACCACCGATCATGAGGCAATATCCGCGCTCGAGGCCCCAGAGCCCGCCGCTCGTGCCGACGTCCAGATAACGCACGCCCAGCGGTGCCAGCTCTTTGGCCCGGCGTATGTCATCGACGTAGTGAGAATTGCCGCCGTCGATCACGATGTCGCCCGAGCGCAATTGCGGCCGTAGCGTCGCGAGCAGCGCATCGACCGCGCCCGCGGGAATCATGATCCAGACGACTCGCGGCGCGCTCAGTTTCGCGACCAGATCGGCCGGTGAGGCAGCGGCCGTCGCACCCACATCCGACAGTGCGCGCGCGGCGCCTTCCGATTGATCGTACACCACGCAACGGTGGCCGAACTTCTGCAGCCGTCGCACCATGTTCGAGCCCATGCGCCCGAGTCCGATCATTCCAATTTGCACGCTGTCTCCAGTTGCGGTCGGCAGAGCCGGCGCCGCGCCATGATCAGGGGGACGGTACGAGCCGCTTTGGTCCGGTGGGCTCGCACGCGATTAAGGCAGCCGAATCAGACCACAAAAATCGGCGCTGGGGAATTGCCTGCCGTCTGATATCGCTGCCGTCTGACATCGGCTGCGGCGCCGTGCGCCACTGGCCGCCTAGACCGCGGCGCTGGAGATGCTGTCCGCCACCGTGACGCGATTGCGGCCGGCAGACTTGGACTGATACAGCGCGCGATCGGCGCGTTCGAGCAACGCCTCGAAACGCTCCCCGGGGATCGACATGGCGACCCCAATGGAGATCGTCACGCCGCCGATGCCCTGATCGGCGTCTGCCCGGCGGATCCGCCCGCGCTCGACGGTTGCGCGAACCTGTTCGGCGACGGCTGCCGCCGCTCGCTCCCCCGGGGTCTGCAGCAGCAACGCCGCGAATTCCTCGCCGCCGATACGCGCAATCGGGCCGCGCTCGCCGACACAACCGGCCAGTGCGCGCGCGACCGCGATGATGACCTTGTCGCCGAGCAAGTGCCCGTGGGCGTCGTTGATCGCCTTGAATCGATCGATGTCGATGACCAGCGCGCCGCAGCCGCCGGGACGGGCGCTCCAATCGCGCGCGAGCCGCTGATCCAGGCCGCGCCGATTCAGCAGTCCGGTCAATGGATCGCGCCAGGCCAGACCCTGCGCGACTTCGAGTTCGGCTCGCAGGCGTTCGACCTCCTGCGAACTTTTCTTCAGATGCTCCGAGAGCGAATCAGTCATGGTGCGTACCCGGCTGGTGCCCTGGGCCAGGGAGGCGACGACCTCATCGAGTTGGTCCTGGCCGATACCCAGTTGCAATTTCTTGCCGTAGTGAGTCAGCTCATCGCCAAACTGGCGCACTTCCTTGCCGGCCTCAAACGCGGCGCTGTCGACCTCCCCGACCAGCCGCTCGATCTGCGTGCGCATGATTTGCGAGGATTCGATGTCGCGCTCGGCGATGTGCCTGTCGTATAGCGCGACCATGTCGTCATCGCTGAGAGTGCTGCGTTCGGACAGCCGCGTATCCACGGCGGCCGAGAGCCGCGGATTGATGCCAGCAACGTATTCGTACCAGACGGTGAATGTCGTCGGATTGAAGCCCGCGGAATGTCGGGCCATCAGCGGCAACACCATTCGCAACAATTCGGCTGTCTGCTCGCGATTCTGTTTATACCGCATCCCGGTCTCGTGGCTGATCCATGCCAACCGCTGCCAGCGCATCCTCGCGGCCCATCCGGAGCGCATCCATTACGCTTGAGCCACAAGGCGCCGCCTGGTGCGCAGCGGCACCAAACCCAGCCGTTTATTATCCGATGAAATCACGGGCGAGGATAGGGGCGCGCTCGCACTCAATAGAAAGACATGCCGCTCGCTTCGAGCAGCCGGTACTGCCAGTAGCGTAACTGCGAAGCATCCGCATATACGTCGACATCGCTGGTGTATTCGGTGCCGTTGGAGGCACGGTTGTACCAGAGGCGGTCGAACCAGGCCAGCGCCTCGACGCTGGCCTCGGCGGTGCTCGGAAGCTCAACTTGCACCGCCGCCGCCAGGTTGAAATCACCGAGGTCGTAGCGTGTGAGTTCGGCCGTTCCGAGCATCAACCAACAGTCCTGGGGGCTCTGCACCAGCACGAACCCGGGGCTGAATTGCTCCCCATGCGTGCGGTACCAGCGCACCCTTATCGCGCCGTCACTGGCAGCGATGAGCTCGGAGGCCACTTCCCGGTTCGGAATCCCGGCGCGCTCGTAGCCATAGCCGTCCTTGCCCGGATCGAGCAGCACGCGCACCTGGACACCGCGTCGAGCCGCGTCCAACAGGGCGCGCAGGAGCTCGCGCTGAGACAGATAAAGTGCCGCGATCTCAAGCCGATCGCCCTTGCCGCTCGCGTCGATACGCGCCACGAGCGTCTCGGCGATGGCCGCCTCCGTGACCACCCGCGCGCGCGCATTGAACTGCGTTTCGGGCAGCTCGGCGCGGCGCTGCTGCTCGAGCAGACGCTGGGAGCGCGCCTGCGTGACTCCGCCATCGCTCCAGCCGGAGAACTGCGCGACGGCGAACTCCGATTCGAGCAGTGGCTCGAGCGCGCTGCCGGACAGTTCCAGAGCGGTCGCCGAGTGTATCCCGGCCTCCGAATGCAGCGGACGCGAGAACACCAGAGCCTCGAGCCTGCCCGCGCCGTCATCGGCAATCAGGAGCTGGCGATGACTGCGCTGATAGCCCTGCAGCGAGCCCCAGACGTCCAACGAGACGCCGGCAGGCCCGACACCGAGCGGGTTCGGCCAATCCCCCGCGTTCAGCGCGTGACTCCACCACGCACAGCACAGGTTCCATAGCGCGGAAAACGCCGGATCGGGCGCGCGCAATTGCTCGACATCGACGCTCAACACCGTCACACCGGCCGCGCGCAGGCGCTGCAGCTGCGGCTGAAGATGGCCGACGCTCAAACTCGAGGGATCAACGAGTACCAATGTCGACATCGCGGGCTGGCGCGCTCTGGCACCGAGCAATGCGTCGATCAACCCGGACGCGACCGGCGGCGGGGCGCGCAGCTGCGAGGCCCCCGGTCCGGCCGCCGGCAGATCGCCGAACAGGCCGGTGTCGAGCACCACCAGTTCACGCGCCTGAGAAATCAGGCGCAGCAATTCCACGTCGATCTGCGATTCGACCAATGGCACGCCATGGGCGTCGGCCGCGGTCACATCGCGCACGAAGCGCACCGCCTGCGCCGGCAGCGGCCGCCAGGGTCCGGCCACGTGCAGACCGGGGGGCAGGCGCTTTTGCGAGATCCACAATGCGCTCAGCAGCCATGCGAGCGCTAACGCGCCGAAGAACAGGCGCAACAACCAGCGTAGCGGACGATGCGGGCGCAGGGGCGCAATTGGCCTGTCCTGCGCCTCGGCCGGGCTGACGGACGTCGCCTCGGACGGCTCGGTCAACCGGTGCTTCAGGCTGAAATGGGCCGCAACACGGCGGGTGCTGGCGGCATGAGATGCGCAAAGGCCGCGCGTGCGTTCTGCTGGCTCAGCAGCAACTCCAGCAACTCATCGATGCTGCGCGCCTCACCAAACAATTGACCCTGCGCCATGTTGCAGCGGCTGGCGCGCAGGAACTCGAGCTGACGCACCGACTCGACCCCCTCGGCGACTACCTCCATGCCGAGGCTGTGGCCCATGTCGATGATCGTACGCACCAGGACGGCGTCGGCCGGATCATCGGCGCAGTCGCGCACGAAGGACTGATCGATCTTGAGCGTGCCGATCGGGAACTGCTGCAGCGCCGAGAGCGAGGAGTAGCCGGTGCCAAAGTCGTCGATCGAGAGGTGCAGGCCCATGTCGTGCAGTTGATTGAGCATCTGCACGGTGCGCCGCGGATCTGCCATCAGCGTGGTCTCGGTAATTTCAAGCTCGAAGTTGCGGGTCGGGACCGCATGGCGCTCGAACACCGAGCGGCAGTTGAGGATGAAGCTCGCCTGTTTGAGCTGCTTGAGCGAGAGATTCAGCGAGATGCGCCCGGGGTCGGCGACGTGGCGGCGCAAGGTACGGAAGTCCATGCACACGCGCTCGAGCACCCATTCGCCGATGGCGCCGATGAGATTGTTCTCTTCGGCTATCGGAATGAACTGCATGGGCGGAATGTCGCCGTGACCGGGCAACCGCCAGCGCAGCAACGCCTCGGCGCCGATCACGCGGCCGTCGCGCAGATCGATTTTGGGCTGGTAGCGGATCACGAACTCATCGCGCTCCACGGCGCGGCGCAGCTTGCTCTTGAGCATCAGCCGTTCCACCGCCGCCGCGTTCATCTCCGGGGAGTAGAAGGCGTACGTGTTGCCGCCATTCTGCTTGGAGTAGTACATGGCCGCGTCGGCATTGCGGATCAGATCGATCACGTTCTCAGCATCGCGCGGGCATAGCGCGACGCCGATGCTCACTGTCAGGAAGACCTCCTGCTGATGAATATGGAAGGCCTCCCCCGCCGCGTGCAGCACCGTGCGGGCGAGCTGCGCGACCTGGCCCGAGGCTTGCTCGCCATCCTGGCTGATACCGTCGACGAACAGCGCGAACTCATCGCCGGCGAGCCGGCCGATCACGGCCTCATTGTTGAGCACGCGCGTGAGCCGCTCGCTCAACACCTCGAGGACTCGATCACCCGAAGCGTGACCGAAGGTGTCGTTGACTTCCTTGAAACGGTCCATGTCGATGTACAGCATCGCTACGCCGTGGCCGCTGCGCCGCGAACGCGCTATGGCCTGCTGCAACAGATGCTGGAACTGCATGCGATTGGGAATCTTGGTCAGCGCGTCGTAGCGCGCCAGATAGCGGATGCGGCGCTCGGCGCGCTTGCGCTCGGTGATGTCGCGAGCCACGTAGATCTGGCCCTGGAACTGCGGGTCGTCGGTGGCGATGGTCGAGCCGACGAAGGACACCGGTATGGTCTGGCCCGAGCGGGTGCGCAGCACCGTCTCGCCCGCTTCGCACGCCACCTGCAGCGGATCGGGCTCGTTCGCGCCGCCCGGCTCGAGCAGCGTCACGACATCCTTGCCGATCAGTTCACTCTCGGCGTAGCCGGTCAGACGCCATGCCGCCTCATTGGCGATCCGCACGATGCCCGCAGGGGAGGTCACGAACACGGCATCGGTCATGCTGTTGAGGACGCTGTGCAGGTAGTTGCGGGTGAAGGTCGTGCTGCGCAGCGCGTGGCGCATGTTTTCGAACGCCTGTTCGAGCTCGCCAAGCTGATCGCGTCCCGTGCTCACGAGCTCCTGCTTGAACTCGCCACGGCTGATCGTCTCGGCGGCGCCGATGAGCCGCAGTACCGAGGGGTTGAGGTGCTCGCGCGGGCGCCAGCGCAGCCAGCCCGGCAGCGTGACGGCTACCGCGGCGAGCGCGCCCGAAAGCACGAGTATCAGGGGCGAGAGCTCATAACGGCGAGCGAGGTAGCACAGCAGTACCACGACCCCCAAAAAGGAGCCGCCGAGAACCGGCATTACATATTTTAGCTGTGGGCCGTGCATCCGGCCTCCGGATATTCTATATGCTGGAATAATGCCGTATGCGGGGCCTGACGGCTACAACGCCATGTCGATTCTGGATACCGAGCAACTCACGGGTCGGACCCGAACGCACGTGCTGGAGTTCAGCGAATCGGGATTCACGCTGCAGCCCTCGGTCGCACGGGCCTTTCTGGCGCTACGAGCTGCAGCCGCCCGCGATGGGCTGGACCTCGCCCCAGCCTCCAGTTTCCGCGACTTCGAGCGCCAGCTCGCCATCTGGAACGACAAGTTTCTGGGTCGCAGAGCGCTGCTCGACCGTGAGGGTGGTGCGCTCGATCCCGCTGCAATGAGCGAGGGGGAGATCGTGCATGCAATCCTGCAATGGTCGGCCTTGCCCGGGGCGAGCCGGCACCATTGGGGCACCGAGATCGACGTATACGATCGCCATGCGCTGCGCAGCGGCCAGAGGATGAAATTGGTGCCGGCGGAGTTCGCCCCGGCGGGCGTGTTCGCGCCCCTGGAGCGCTGGCTCGCGGCACACGCCGAGGACTACGGCTTCTTCCGGCCCTACGATCAGGATCGCGGCGGCGTCCGGCCCGAGCCCTGGCATTTGAGCTTTGCGCCGCTGTCGGGACCGGCGCTGCAGGCACTGACCCCGCAGGTGCTCGCCGAAGCGTTGAATGGGGCGGCTCTGGCCGGCGAGGCCGTGGTGCGCTCGCAGCTCGAGCAGATCCACGCGCGCTATGTGAGTGCGGTGGCGAGTCCGGGGCCGCGCACGCTGCGCGCATCGGCGCTGCCGGCAGACTCTAGTCCTGCAGCCAGGCCTTCTTGAAGTAGCCCAGCATCAGACTGCGCACGCGCCCGAGGGTCTCCGGATCGGCGGCGTGCAGGGGCGGGTTGCGACGGAGCATGCGCCAGCTCTCGCTACGCAGCACCTGCTCGAGATACTCCATGTTGCGATCGATGGATTCGATATAGGGATTCTGCCCATCAAACAGGATCTCGAGGTAGCGGTAGGCGCGGCCGAAGTCCCGATCCAGGCGCGTCGCGCGCGTGTTGGCGACGAAACCCGGCGTCTGCCGCAGCAGATCCAGACCCGAGGCATATTTGACCTCCGGGCCGCCGCCGCCGGCGGAGAGCGCCACGCCACCGAGCACGAATTCGGGATAAAGCCGATCGCGGCACTTCTCGAGATAACAGCGATCGGCCAGCTGCGCGATCATATCGGCCGTTCCGAGCAGATGGCCGAGTCGCAAATCACGCGCATCGGTGGTGACGATCTGGTGGAACGGACGCTCGTAGCCCGTGAAATGGATGATCTGCGCTGCCACGGGGGACCAGGTGTCGAGGCCCAGTTGCGGCAGGTAGTGCGTCAGGAACTCCGCGCCGCGGCTCACATGGCTGCGCGTGAATTCGGCGCCGTTGGCCTGCGCGTGATCGCTGCTGCGCCGCAGGTAGCCGACGTCGTGGAACAACGCCAGGATCACGCCAAGGACGGCGCGTTCGCCCGTGAGCTGCCAGAGCGTCTCGGTCTGGCGCTCATAGCCGGCGAGCAATCGCGCCATGGCCAGCGTGACGTCAAGCGTGTGCTGCCGGTCGTGATAGACCGTATCGACTCCGGCATAGCCGGGAATGCGGCCGGCAAACAGGGCATCGAAATCGCTGAATGCCCGCTCCACGGGCGCGAGGTCGATACGCGGCCAGCTGGCCAGCAAAAGCTGTGAGGTCGCCTGCAAGACGTCCTGCGGCGAACTGACACGTACCGTGTTGGTGATGTCGAAGTCGCTGCGGCGAACGCCGGCCATTTGATGAGACCCTCTCTGCCGCCCCGGTACGCTCTGCGGGCATGGCCGTGAATGCGCCGAAGTCTAGGGCAGCGTTCCTGGAGGCACCAGGGACGCCGCGCACAATTCCGGCAGAGAAACTGACCGGCGCACCCGGCCCCGCCGCCATGGCTCGGTACCACGTCTCATATTTCAAAGCTCGCCACCACCGGTGCGTGGTCCGATGCGCGCTCGAGGCTGCGCGGGCCGCGATCGATCCTGCAGGCGGTGCAGCGCTCGGCCAGCGCGGCCGATGCCAGCACCAGGTCAATGCGCAGGCCGTTATTGCGACGGAACGAGCCGGCGCGATAGTCCCACCAGCTATAGGATTGCGGCGGCTGCTCGAAGCGGCGGAATACATCGTCCAGCCCGAGCTGCATGATCCCCCGCAGCGCCGCGCGCTCCGGCTCGCTGACCAGTACTGAGCCGATCCAGGCCGCCGGATCGTGCACATCGCGATCCTCGGGCGCCACATTGAAGTCCCCGAGCACCACCAGCCGCGGGTAACGCACGAGCTCGGCGCGCAGCCACGCTTGCAGCGCCCCGAGCCAGCGCAGCTTGTACTCGTACTTTTCCGAGGCGACCTCCTGACCGTTGGGAACGTAGAGATTCACGATCCGCAGCTCATCGCAGCTCGCAGCCAGTACACGCCGCTGCAGATCGTCGAAGTCCGGGATCTCGAGCGCCGGCTCGGTCAGCGGCGCTCGCGCGAGGATCGCCACGCCGTTGTAGCTCTTCTGGCCGTTGAACAGCGCCCGATACCCGGCCGCCTCGAGCTGTGCGACCGGGAAGTCGCCGTCAGTGACCTTGGTCTCCTGCAGCGCCACGATTTCCGGCGAGTTCGCGGCGAGCCATCCGAGCAGTTGTTCCAGACGCACGCGCAGCGAATTCACATTCCATGTGGCGATCTGCATCGCGTAACCATAGCGCCACGCGGGCTCTGGTGCGAGTGCTTTGAGGCCGCTCAGCGCTGCTGATCGAGCGCCAGATTGAGTTCCAGAACGTTGATCCGCCGCTCGCCGACCAAACCGAAGGTCGGACCCTGCTCATGCGCGGCGATGAGCGCCTCGATTTGCGCGAGCGGCATGCCGCGCGCGCGCGCCACACGCGCGGCCTGGAAATGCGCGGCTGCGGGACTGATCTGTGGATCCAGTCCGCTCGCCGATGCGGTGACCAGTTCGATCGGTATCGGCTGTGCATTGTCGAGGTCGGCAGCGCGCAGAGCCAGCGCATTCGCCTTGACCTGATCGAGCAGCGCCGGGTTCAGTGGGCCGAGATTCGAGCCCCCGGAGGCCAGGCCGTTGTAGGGTTGCGGGCTCGTGGCGGAGGGCCGGCCCCAGAAGTATTTCGGCGCCGAGTAGCTCTGGCCGATCAGGCTCGAGCCGATGAGCTCACCGTTGCGGTAGATGAGGCTGCCGGCGGCCTGCCGCGGGAACGCAAGCTTCGCGATCCCGGTAATGACGAGCGGATAGAGCACACCGAACAGCAGCGTCATGACGATGAGCAGGCTCGATGCCGGTCGTACCAGGCGCAGGAACATGATTCGCTCTCCTTACGCCCAGCCGCTGACCGACAGCAGCATGTCGATGAGCTTGATTCCGGGAAACGGCACGATGATGCCGCCGAGCCCGTAGATGAGCAGATTGCGCCGGAGCAAGGGGCCGGCACCAAGCGGGCGATACTTCACACCCCGGATCGCCAACGGTATGAGCGCGACGATGATCAGCGCGTTGAAGATCACGGCCGAGAGGATCGCGGAGTTCGGCCCCAGGCGCATGATGTTCAGTGCGCCAAGCTCGGGGTAGGTGACCGCGAAGGCCGCCGGTATGATCGCGAAGTACTTGGCGACGTCGTTGGCGATCGAAAACGTCGTCAGCGCCCCGCGCGTCATGAGCATCTGCTTGCCCGTCTCGACGATCTCGATGAGCTTGGTCGGATTGGAATCCAGATCGACCATGTTGCCCGCTTCCTTCGCCGCCTGCGTGCCGGTATTCATGGCCACGGCGACATCGGACTGGGCCAGGGCGGGCGCGTCGTTGGTGCCATCGCCGGTCATGGCGACCAGGCGCCCCTGCGCCTGGTGCTCGCGTATCAACTTGAGCTTGGCCTCCGGCGTGGCTTCGGCCAGAAAATCATCGATCCCGGCCTCGGCGGCAATCGCGGCTGCGGTGAGACGGTTGTCCCCCGTGATCATGATCGTCTTGATGCCCATGTGCCGCAGCGAGGCAAAGCGCTCCCTGATACCGCCTTTGACGATGTCCTTGAGC
>JBELAR010000070.1:0-11696 GCA_049508555.1 Steroidobacteraceae bacterium | reverse complement strand
CCCGCCGGCGCGACTCAGACATCCAGATTGTTGACCGCCAGGGCATTCTTTTCGATGAACTCGCGCCGCGGCTCGACCTGATCGCCCATCAGAGTCGTGAAGATCTCATCGGCCGCGACCGCATCCTCGATGCGCACCTGCATGAGCCGGCGAGTCTGCGGGTTGATCGTGGTCTCCCACAATTGCTCGGGATTCATTTCGCCGAGGCCTTTGTAGCGTTGTATCGACTGACCCTTGCGGGCCTGATCGAACAGCCAGAGCATGGCCTGCTTGAATGCGCTGAGCTCCTCCCGCTCGCGGCCACGCGTGACATAGGCACCCTCGCCGATCAGCCCTGCAAGCGTGCGAGCGAGTTCGGCGATGCGCTGGTATTCGGCCGATTCAAAGAACTCCCGATGCAGTAATTTCTCGCTGACCAGTCCATGCTCGGTCTTGCGCACGATGATGCGCGGCGCGTGACCGTCACTGCTCGCGCGCAGCTCGACCTCGAAATTGCGCCGCCCGTCGCTGCGCGCATTGAGCTGGGTCTCGAGCGCGTGGATCCAGCCGTGCATGAACTCGACACGATCGATATCGCTGGCCTTGACCGCGGGCAAATAGATGAGCTGCTCGAGCAAGCGCTCGTCGTAGCGTCGCGACCAGCGGCGGATGATCGCCTGGACCTCCATGTAATGGCGCGCCAGCATCTCGAGGGCCGAGCCGCGCAGCGCCGCGGCGCCCGCGTTCACATAAAGCGCGGCGTCCTCGAGCGCGCTGTTGAGCAGCATCGCGTTGAGTTCGTTGTCGTCCTTGACGTAGGTCTCCTGCTTGCCACGCTTGACTTTGTAGAGCGGCGGCTGGGCGATGTAGATGTGCCCGCGTTCGATCAGCAGCGGAATCTGGCGGTAGAAGAAGGTCAGCAACAGCGTGCGGATGTGCGAGCCGTCCACATCGGCGTCGGTCATGATGATCACGCGGTGATAGCGCAACTTATCGATATCGAAGTCGTCGCGGCCGATGCCGCAGCCCAACGCGGTGATCAGCGTGCCGACCTCGGCCGAGGAGAGCATCTTGTCGAAGCGCGCCTTCTCGACATTGAGGATCTTGCCCTTGAGCGGCAGGATCGCCTGCGTGCGCCGATCGCGGCCCTGCTTGGCCGAGCCGCCGGCTGAATCGCCCTCGACGATGAAGATCTCCGATAGAGCCGGGTCCTTCTCCTGGCAATCGGCCAGCTTGCCGGGCAATCCGGCGATGTCGAGTGCGCCCTTGCGACGCGTCATCTCGCGCGCCTTGCGCGCCGCTTCGCGCGCGCGCGCGGCCTCGATGATCTTGGCGACGATGGAGCGCGCTTCGTGTGGATGCTCGAGCAGGAATTCACCAAGCTTCTGCGCCACGGCGGTCTCGACCAGACCTTTGACTTCGGAGGAGACGAGTTTGTCCTTGGTCTGAGAGGAGAATTTCGGATCGGGCAGTTTGACCGAGAGAATGGCCGTGAGCCCTTCGCGCGCGTCGTCGCCCGTGGTCGCGATCTTCTCCTTCTTCGCCACCGATTCCTTCTCGATGTAATCGTTCAATGTGCGCGTCAGCGCTGCGCGAAAGCCCGAGAGGTGCGTACCGCCATCCTTCTGCGGGATGTTGTTCGTGTAGCAGTACATGCTCTCCTGATAGGAGTCGTTCCACTGCAAGGCCACCTCGACCGTCGCGCTGCCCTCCTGCGTGCGGAACCAGAACACCGAATCGTGCACGGGCGTGCGCGAGCGATTCAAATGTGCCACGAACGCCTGCAGACCGCCGTCGTGCTGGAACACGTCGGATTTGTTCTCGCGCTCATCGATGAGCTCGATGCGCACTCCGGAATTGAGAAACGAGAGCTCGCGCAGCCGCTTGGCGAGCGTGTCGTAGTTGAACTGGATGTGCGTGAAGATCTGCGATGAGGGCTTGAAGCGGATCGTGGTGCCGCGCTCGATCGTGTTGCCGACCACGGCGAGGGGCGCCGCGGGCTCGCCCAGATGATATTCCTGTCGATGCACATGGCCGTCACGAGAGACGATCAGCAGCAGATAATCCGAAAGCGCGTTGACGACCGAGACGCCCACGCCGTGCAGGCCACCGGAAACCTTGTAGGAGATATCGTCGAATTTACCGCCGGAGTGCAGTACGGTCATGATGACCTCGGCCGCCGAACGGCCCTCCTCCGTGTGGATATCGACCGGAATGCCGCGACCGTTGTCCGAGACAGTCACCGATTCGTCGGCATGCACGGTCACGACGACCCGGTCGCAATAGCCTGCCAAGGACTCGTCCACGGAGTTATCCACGACCTCGAAAACCATGTGGTGCAGGCCCGTGCCATCGTCGGTATCGCCGATGTACATACCGGGCCGTTTGCGCACCGCATCAAGACCACGCAAGACCTTGATTTTACTGGAGTCGTAGACGTCTGCGGTACCCATGGGGATGGCTCGTAAATTCATCCGCCCATTATAGCCTTTTGACTCCGCCCTGTTCCACGTGAAACACCGCGTCAGGCACACCGAGCAGCCTATCGCCGGGGTGCAACGCGGTCACCACGAGCTGCGTGCCAAGACTGCGCACGGTCTCCAGGACGGCCTCCGTATGCCCGGCGTCCAGTTCCGCGGCGGGATCGTCGAGCAACAGTGTGGGCACGCGCCCGGCGGCTTCGCCCAGGTATCGCGCCATGCTCAGTGCCATGCACATCCCCAATAGCTTCTGCTGACCCCGGGAGACGATCTCACGTACAGGCCGCCCCTCCAGTCGCAACACCACGTCGAAGCGATGGGGGCCTACCCAGGTGACGCCGCGCGCGCGGTCGCGCACGCTCTGCATGGCCAGCGCTTCACTCAGCGTGTGCTCGCGACTCCATCCCGCGTAGAAACTCAAGGACGCATCGACGGCTCCGAGCCCTTCTCGGATATGAGACCAGTGCGGCTGCAGAGCGTGCACGAGCCGTGTACGGGCAGCGGTCAGTGCCTCCCCGAGTCGAACCAGATCTCGATCCCAGAGCGTGGCATCCGAACCCTCCTGAAGCGCCGCATTGCGCTGGCGCAGGGCGCGTCCATAGTCCTGCCATTGGCGCACAAAGCCTGGTTCCACGTGGAACACTGCCCAGTCCAACCAACGGCGGCGCTGCGCGGGGCCCTCCTCAACCAGGCGATGGATCCCCGGATCGATGATCTGCACCGGGAATGACTCGGACAACTCCACCCGCGATGGGATCGGCCGATGGTCCAGTCGAAATTGGGGACCGCGTTCGCGATCCCATTCGACCCCTATATCGTGCCCGCGCGGTGCCGTCAGGTGACCGTGTACCCACAATCGCGGCGCGCCGTGCCGGATGAGCTGCTCGGTATGACGGGTTCGAAACGAACGCCCGCGGCCGAGCAGATAGACCGCCTCCAGCAGAGAGGTCTTGCCGGAGCCGTTGTCGCCACTGATCAGATTGAGTCGTGGATCGAGTTCCAAACGCGCCTGGTGGAGGCAGCGCAAATCCTCCAGGCGCAATTCGGCCAGGGCCATGGCACCGGTCGCGGCTCAGAGCCGCATCGGCATGACCACGTACTTGACGCTCACATCGCCGGGTGCGCGGATCAGGCAACTGCTGTGCGAATCGGTGAGGCCCACCTCCACCGTATCGGCCTCGAGCGAACCCAGGGCATCCAGCAGGTAGCTCACGTTGAAGCCGATCTCGATGCCATCGCCGCTGAAGCCCACCTCGAGCTGATCCTCAGCCTCTTCCTGCTCCGGGTTGTGGGCTTGCACGGTCAGCAGGTTGGGGGCAAAGGTCAGTCGCACACCGCGGTATTTTTCATTGGACAGGATCGCCGTCCGCTGCAATGCAGCACGCAGAGCCTCCCGCCCGGCGGTCATGATTCGCGGCGGTTCAGCCGGAATCACGCGACCATATTCTGGGAATTTACCGTCAATGAGCTTCGAAGTGAATCTAACTTCTCCAATCTGGACGCGAATGTGATTACTACCGATGCTGACTTCGATGAGGCCTTCACCGTCGAGCAGCCGCTGCAGTTCCAATACCCCCTTGCGCGGCAGGATGATCTGCTGCAGCTCGCGCGACTTGCCTTCCAGGCCGAGCTCACACCAGGAGAGGCGGTGGCCATCGGTCGCGACTGCTCGCAAACTCCGGCCATCAGTCTCGAGCAGGGTGCCGTTGAGGTAGTAGCGCACGTCCTGCTGCGCCATCGCGAAGTGCGTCTTGTCGATCAGACGGCGGCAATCCTGCGCGCGCACGGACAAGGTGTACTGGGCGTTGATCTCCTCGATCACCGGAAACTCTCCGGCCGGCAGGCTCGAGAGCGTGAAGCGGCTGCGCCCGCCGCGCACCAGTACCTTCTCACCCTCGCGCCCCAGCGTGACCTGGGTCTTCTCGGGCAAGGTGCGGATGATATCGAGCAGTTTGCGACCCGGCACCGTGATGTCCCCGGGCTGCTGTACGTTGACCTCGGCGGCTGCCACCAACTCGACTTCCAGATCGGTGCCGACCATACGCAAGCGGTTCTCGCGCGCGCTCAGCAGCACGTTCGAGAGGATCGGCATGGTCTGGCGGCGCTCGACCACGCCGATGACACTTTGCAGCGCTTCGAGCAAATGTTCGCGTGTCGCGGAGACTTTCATGGTGTCTTCGGGGTCCTCTGACTCTTAGTATTCTTTCTTAAGAAAGGTCAATCATAGATATTAAGCCTGTGGATTGCGCGCACAACAATTCACCGCCGCTCGCCACGGCCGCAGCAGTGCATTGGCTGCCCCCGCGACGCGGCGCAGAACTGCACCCACTGCCTGTGTACGAGCTGTGGGTAACCTTATCCCCAAAGTCCTGCACAGCTAATCCACATCACCCAGTCAGGGTTCTCAACAGGTTTGAATAATCTTCCTGGATGTGCCGCTCGACGACGCGCAGCTCCTTGATGCGTTTGCAGGCGTGCATGACCGTCGTGTGATCGCGGCCGCCGAAAGCGTCGCCGATCTCCGGCAGGCTGTGCGTGGTGAGCTCCTTGGCCAGAGCCATGGCCACCTGGCGCGGCCGCGCCACCGAGCGGCTGCGGCGCTTGGAGAGCAGATCCGCCACGCGCACCTTGTAATAATCTGCCACGGTCTTCTGAATGTTCTCGACCGTAATCAGGCGCGCCTGCAGCGAGAGCAGATCGCGCAGCGCCTCCTTGGTGAACTCGAGCGTGATCGGGTGGCCGGTGAAGCGCGAGTTTGCAATCACGCGCCGCAGGGCACCCTCGAGTTCGCGCACGTTGGAGCGAATTCGCTTGGCGATGAAGAAAGCGACTTCCTCTGGCAGTTCTACGCCGACCGCCTGAGCCTTGCCGATCAGGATCGCGACGCTGGTCTCGAGTTCCGGCGGCTCGATCGCGACGGTGAGGCCCCAGCCAAAGCGTGACTTGAGCCGCTCCTCCAGGCCGTCGACTTCCCGCGGATAGCGATCGCAGGTCAGTATCACCTGGTGCTGACCCTCCAGCAGGGCATTGAAGGTATGGAAGAACTCTTCCTGCGAATGCTCCTTGCCGGCGAAGAACTGGATGTCATCGATCAACAGGGCATGCAGCGAGCGATACGAGGATTTGAAATCGTTGATGCGATTGTGCTGCAGGGCCCGAACCATTTCGCTCACGAAACGCTCCGAGTGCACATAGGCCACGCGTGCCTCCTGGTCGCGCGTCGTGATCAGATGCCCGATCGCATGCATCAGGTGGGTCTTGCCCAGGCCGACGCCGCCATAGATGAACAGCGGGTTGTAGGCGCGACCGGGATTGCCGGCTACCTGCAACGCGGCCGCCTTGGCAAAATGATTGCTCTTGCCCTCGACGAAACTGTCGAAGGTGAATTCCGCGTTGAGCGGCACACCGACCGCATTGGGAGCGTTGCGAAGCACGCGCGCGGGCGCGATCGGCTCGCCACGTGCGGCCGGGCGTGAGCCGACCTCGACCGAGATCGCGAGGGGCTCGGCGAGGCCGAGCTCGCGTAACAGTTGCCCAATGCGCTCCAGCAGATTCGAGCGCACCCAGTCCACTACGAAACGATTCGGCGCGAGCAGCCGCAGGGCACCGTCGACCGGCACTGCTTGCAGTGGCCGGACCCAGGTGTTGAACTGCTGTTCAGGCAGCTCGTTTTCGAGCGCGCTCACGCAGCGCGACCACAGCGACGCTTCCAAGGGCCGGCTCACAGCAAAAGGGCCGAGAGTCTATACCGTCGGGGCGATGACCAGGAAGCGCTTGTATTGACAGGCGCTGCCCTGCTGCGTACCCTGCCGGGCCATTTTTCGTTCTGTTTTCAGGGCCTTGAAATCATGAAACGTACCTACCAGCCGAGCAAAGTGCGCCGTGCGCGCACGCATGGATTTCGGGCCCGCATGGCCACGAAGAATGGCCGCAAGGTCTTGAGTCGAAGACGGGCCAAGGGCCGCAAGCGACTGAGCCCCTAAGCGCAGTGATGATGAGCGCGCCCGCGCGGTCTGCGGCGGCGCCGGACCAGCGCTTTCCGCCCGCGCGCCGGATACGCCGGCCGGGCGAATTCAAGCAGATCTACGCGGGCGGCCGCAGGCTCGGTAACGAGTTCTTCACGGCGAACGCACAGCCTAACGAGCTGCACGGCGCGCGATTGGGTATGTCGGTCGCGGTGCGAACGATGGGCAGCGCGGTCGCGCGCAATCGTGTCCGGCGCCTTATCCGGGAGAGTTTTCGCCTGAACCAATCGACGGTGCCGCCGCTCGACATCATCATTGGCGTGCGCGCGAGCGCGAGGGACGCCGAGGGCGCACGACTGCGGGCCAGCCTTGAGCAACTGTGGCAAAAGATAGCTATTCAATGCGCGCGCTCCTGCGAGCGCTGATTCGCGGCTACCAGCTGCTGCTGAGCCCGTGGCTGCGGGCCAGTTGCCGCTACTATCCCTCCTGTTCGCAGTACGCGATCGAAGCGCTCGATTCGCACGGCATCCTGCACGGCGGCATACTGGCGCTGCGCCGCCTGGCACGCTGCCATCCCTGGCATGCCGGTGGCTACGATCCGGTACCGCTCAAGGCCCAACACCTCCATGACTGCTAATTTCCGGGTTGTACTCTGGGCGATGGCCGCCACCGCGCTATTTCTGAATTACCAGACCTGGCTGCGCGATTATCCGGCCCTTAGCTCCCCGGCGATCGTGGGAGCTGCTGCCAGTGGGCACCTGGACAGCACCGTGCCGACCGCGAATGCACCGCAGTCCGCGGCGGCGCCGGGCGCTGCGGCCGCCTCCCCACTCATCGCCGTGCCCGCAGTTCCGGCCGGCGGCAGCGCCGCGACGCAGGCCCTCGCTGCCGGGGCCACGTTGGCCGCAGGCGCCGGCAGCGTGCATGTCGGAACCGACGTGCTCGACGTTCAGATCAGTCTCGAGGGCGGGGAGATCGAGCGAGTCGATCTGCTGGCTTATCCGCTGCAGAAGAACAACCCGAACCTGCCCGTGCGGCTGCTCAATCGCGATAGCGCCGAATCACTGTTTGTCGTGCAGAGCGGATTGGCCGGCACCAGCGAGGAGCAGGCCCCGACGCAACGCGCGCTCTACACCTCCCAGGTCCAGGAGCTGCGCCTGTTGCCCGGCCAGCAGGAGTTGCGCCTGCCGTTGGAGTGGAGCGATGGACATGGCCTGCGGGTGACCAAGACGCTGACCTTTCATCGCGACGATTATCAGATCGGGATCGATTACCAGATCCAGAACGATTCCGCAGCGCCCTGGACCTACGCTCCCTACGCGCAGATCCTGCGCTACAACACACCGGTCGAGCGATCCTATTTCCGGGTCGACAGTTATGCCTTCAAGGGTCCGGCGATCTCCGACGGCAGGAAGTACGAAAAACTCGATATCACGAAGAACGCGGCGCTCGATCAGTCGGTGACCGACGGTTGGATTGCTGCTCTGCAACAGCACTTCGTCGTCGCGATCGTGCCGCCGAGTACCGTGCCCTATCAGTTTTTGCTCAAGACCCAGGGCAACGAGTTCCTGCTCTCCGCGACCGGTCCGAGCCAGACCGTACCGGCGGGCGGGAGCGCGACGGCCGCGGCGACCGTGTGGGTGGGGCCCAAGCTGCAAGCGCGGCTCGACCAGGTGGGCCCCAAGCTCAGCCTGGTCACGGACTACGGCAAGTGGTTCAGTGTGCTGGCGAAGCCGCTGTTCTGGCTGCTCGAGCGCGTGCATTCCCTGGTCGGGAACTGGGGTTTCACCATCATCATCGTCACGCTGCTGCTGAAACTGCTGTTTTATCCGCTATCGGAGGCCAGCGGCCGCTCGATGGCGAAGATGAAGGCACTCGCGCCGCGCCTGAACACCCTGCGCGAGACCTACAAAGATGATCGCGAGAAGCTCAACCGGGGCATGATGGAGCTGTATCAGCGCGAGAAGGTCAATCCGCTCGCCGGCTGCCTGCCGATGGTGATTCAGATCCCGGTTTTTCTGGCCTTCTATTGGGTGCTGCGCGACAGCGTGGAGATTCGCCAGGCACCTTTCATCTTCTGGATCAATGACTTGTCTGCGCGCGATCCGCTGTTCGTATTGCCGGCGCTCATGGCCGCGGCGATGTTCGTGCAGTACAAGCTCAATCCGCAGGTCGGCGATCCGATGCAGCAGAAGGTCTTCATGTTCATGCCCCTGGCCATGTCGGTGACCTTCGCGTTCTTCCCGGCCGGTCTGGTGCTTTACTGGGTCACCAATACGGTCCTGTCGATCCTGCAGCAGTGGAACATCAATCGCCGCATCGGGACCGCAGCGGGCGCGAGGCGCTGAGCGGCGCGGCCGATCGCGCGGTGGGGCGCGAGACCATCGTCGCCGCAGCGACGCCGCCGGGCCACGGCGGCATCGCGATCGTGCGCCTGTCCGGGCCGGCCGTGCCTGATATGGCCGTGGCGCTGCTGGGCGCATTGCCCTCGCCGCGCGTGGCCACGCACGCAAGTTTCCGCGCCCACGATCAGCGCGCCATCGATACGGGCCTGGCGCTGTATTTTCCATCACCCCACTCCTATACCGGCGAGCACGTGCTCGAGCTGCAGGGACACGGTGGTCCGGTGCTGGTGGAGGCCTTGATTCGCCGGGCCGTCGAGCTCGGCGCCCGGCGGGCGCAGGCCGGAGAATTCACGCAGCGCGCCTATCTGAACGGCAAGCTCGACCTGGCCCAGGCCGAGGCGGTCGCGGACCTGATCAACGCAGCCTCGGATGCGGCCGCGCGCGCCGCGCTGCGATCCCTCGAGGGCGATTTTTCCGCGCGGGTGCGCGCGCTCGGGGAACGGCTGGGCGCTCTGCGCGTGGGCGTGGAGGCAGCCATCGACTTCGCGGATGAGGAACTCGAGTTGCCGGCCGATGAGGCCCTGGCTCGCGATCTGAAGGCTGCGGCGCAGGAACTCGCGGCGCTGCGCAGCGCGAGCGGCCAGGGGCGAGTGCTGACCGAGGGCATCACGATCGTGATCACGGGGCGGCCCAATGCCGGCAAGTCGACGCTGCTCAATCGGCTCGTGGGCTCGGAGGCCGCGATCGTGACGCCTATCGCCGGCACCACACGCGACGTATTGCGCGAGCGCATCGCGATCGACGGCCTGCCCTTACACGTGCTCGATACGGCCGGACTGCGCGCGGGCCCGCTGGATGCGATCGAGACCGAGGGTATACGCCGCGCTGAGGCCGCCATGGCCCAGGCCGATCGCATCCTGTTCGTGATCGACAGCGCGGCCGACCCGCAAGCCACCGCCTTCGCCGCCGAGCGGGCACGGCTGCCCGCGGCAGTGCCTGTCACGCTGGTGTTCAACAAGATCGATCTGTGCGCAGTGCCTGCCGCCCTCGCGCCGGACGGCCCTGACGTCATCCGCCTGTGCGCGCGCAGCGGTGAGGGCCTCGAGGCGTTGCGCTCGCACCTCAAGGCCAGTGCGGGCTACGAGCAGTGCGCCGGGGACGGCGCCATCTCGGCCCGGGGGCGCCACGTTGAGGCGCTCGAGCGCGGCAGCGCGCACCTCTCTGCGGCCATGCAATGCCTGGCCCGGCAGGCCGGGCGCGAGCTCGTCGCCGAGGAATTGCGCCGCGCCCAGCAAGCCGTGGGGGAGATCATCGGTACGCAGAGCTCTGATGAATTGCTCGGCCGGATCTTCGCTTCCTTCTGCATCGGGAAATAACGCACACTCAGCCGCATGCGTTTCGCCCAGCAATTCGAGGTGATCGTCGTCGGTGGTGGCCACGCCGGGACCGAGGCTGCGCTCGCGGCCGCGCGCATGGGCTGCCAGACCCTGCTGCTCACGCAGAACATCGAGACCCTGGGGGCGATGAGCTGCAATCCGGCCATCGGCGGCATCGGCAAGGGCCATCTGGTGCGCGAGATCGACGCCCTGGGCGGCGCCATGGCGCGCGCGGCCGATCGCGCCGGCATCCAGTTCCGGACCTTGAATGCCAGCAAGGGACCGGCCGTGCGCGCCACGCGCGCGCAGGCCGATCGACAGCTCTACCGCCGGGCCGTGCGCCTGGAGCTCGAGAGGCAGCCACGACTCTCGCTATTCCAGCAGGAGGCCGCAGGCCTCGTCCTGGACGGCGAGCGGCTGCGGGGCGTCATCACAGTCAGCGGTATCGTGTTCGAAGCCCCGGCGCTGGTGCTGACCGTGGGCACGTTTCTGGCCGGCCGAATCCATCTGGGGCTCGAGAACTACGAGGGGGGCCGCGCCGGGGACACTGCAGCACGGCGCCTCGCGGCGCAGTTGCGCGAGATCGCGCCCAGGGTGGGCCGGCTCAAGACCGGAACGCCGCCGCGCATCGACGGGCGTACGATCGATTACACGGGCCTGCCCGTGCAGCACAGCGATGAGCCGAGGCCCGTATTTTCCTTCCTCGGTCGCGCGAGCGAGCATCCGCCACAGTTACCCTGCCACATCACCGCGACCAACGAGCGCACGCACGAGATCATCCGCGCCGCCCTGGACCGCTCGCCGATGTACACCGGGCGCATCGAGGGCACCGGACCGCGCTATTGCCCCTCGGTCGAGGACAAGGTGCATCGCTTCGCCGACAAGACTTCGCACCAGATCTTCATCGAGCCGGAGGGACTCGATACGCGCGAGGTCTATCCCAACGGCATCTCCACCAGTCTGCCCTTCGACGTGCAGTGGGAATTCGTGCGCAGTATCCGCGGTTTCGAGCAGGCCCATCTGACGCGGCCCGGCTACGCAATCGAATACGATTACTTCGACCCGCGCGACCTCAAGTGCACGCTCGAGACCAAGACGCTGGCCGGGCTGTTCTTTGCCGGACAGATCAATGGCACCACGGGCTACGAGGAAGCGGCTGCGCAGGGTCTGCTCGCCGGCATCAATGCCGCCCGCTTCCAGCGCGGCGCCGCGTCGTGGACACCCCGGCGCAGCGAGGCTTACCTCGGCGTGCTCGTCGATGATCTGGTCACCTGCGGCACCAGCGAGCCCTATCGCATGTTCACGAGCCGCGCCGAACACCGACTGCTATTGCGCGAGGACAACGCCGATGCGCGCCTCACGCCGCTCGGGCGCGAGCTCGGTCTCATCGACGATGAGCGCTGGGAGCTGTTCGAAGCGAAGCGCGAGGCCATCGACGCCGAGCTCTCGCGGCTGCAATCACGGCGTTTCAAGCCCGGCCAGATCCCGGCCGAGTGGGCGGCGCGCGTGCTCAAGGGGCCCGCGCCCGCGCGCGATGTGGGCGCGTTTGAG
>JBELAR010000007.1:0-36524 GCA_049508555.1 Steroidobacteraceae bacterium | reverse complement strand
GGACTCGAGCGCCTGGTCTGGACCAGGGTGGTGGCGAGCGTGGGGTGGGTGCTGGCGGCGCTGTGGATCATGCTCGCGCCGCTGCGAGTGCCGCGCCTCGCCGCAGCGCTGGCCGGCGCGCTGGCGCTGCTGCCGACCTGGTTCGCCCTGGTGCGCATCGATGAGCATTGGAGCCGCGGCGCGCAATGGACGCTGTTCATTCTCGCGCTCAGCGTCGCGGCCGACACCGGCGCCTTTTTTGCGGGGCGGCAGTTCGGGCGGCGGCACCTGGCCCCGCGGGTGTCCCCAAACAAGACCTGGGAGGGCGTTATGGGAGGGATGGTGATGGCGCTTGCGATGGCTATCGGCGGTGCTTTCTGGTTTGGTTTGCCGGCGCTGCGATTCGTCCCGCTCTGCGCGGCCGCGGCTGCCCTGTCGGTCATCGGTGATCTGACCGAGAGCCTGTTCAAGCGGCATGTCCATCTCAAGGATAGCGGCCGGCTGTTCCCCGGCCACGGTGGGGTGCTTGATCGCATCGATAGCGTGACTGCGGCCACGCCGCTCATGACGCTGGGTCTGATCTGGCTCGGAGTGGGCAAATGAACCTTATCCGGGTCGCGGTACTTGGCTCGACGGGCACTGTCGGCTGCGCCACACTGGAAGTTCTCGCCCTGCATCCGGAGCGGTTTGCCGTGTTCGCGCTGGCTGCGCGCAGCAGCGTCGACTCGCTGCTCGCGCAGTGCCGGCGTTTCGAGCCCGAATGGGCCGGCATGGAGTCCCACGGCGCGGCCCAGCAACTCGAGCAACGCTTGCGAGCCTGCGGCTCGCGCACGCGCGTGGTGGCAGGAGCGGCGGCCATAGCGCAGCTCGCCTCACAGTCGGCTGTGGACTATGTCATGGCAGCCATCAGCGGGGCGGCGGGCCTCACCTCGACGCTCGCGGCAGCGAGGGCCGGCAAACGATTGCTGCTGGCCAATAAGGAATCCGCCGTCATGGCCGGTCCGCTGCTGATCGAAGCCGTGCGCAGCTCGGGAGCTCAGCTGGTACCGATCGACAGCGAGCACAACGCCATATTTCAGTGCCTACCCCCCGGATTCGAGGCGGGGATGCGGCCGGCGGGCGTGCGGCGGCTGCTGCTCACGGCCTCCGGCGGCCCGTTTCTGAATTGGCCGGCCGAGGCGCTCGAGTGCGCTACACCGGCGCAGGCCTGCGCGCATCCGCGCTGGAACATGGGACGCAAGATATCGGTCGATTCCGCAACGCTCATGAACAAGGGCCTCGAGATGATCGAGGCCAGCGTGCTCTTCGGCATGCCCGCAGGCGATATCGAGGTGGTGGTGCACCCGCAGAGCGTGGTGCATTCGCTGGTCGAATATGTGGATGGATCGGTGCTCGCGCAGCTCTCGACACCCGACATGCGCATACCGATCGCGCAGGCGCTGGCTTGGCCGCAGCGCATGTCAGCCGGTGTAGAATTTCTCGATCTGGTGCGATCGGCGAGGTTGGACTTTCTGGCGCCGGATCGGCAGCGATTCCCATGCCTGCGCCACGCGCAGGAGGCCGCGAGGTTGGGCGGGCTCTATTGTGCCAGCCTGAACGCCGCCGACGAGGTCGCCGTACAGGCCTTCCTCGACCTGCAGTTGAACTTTGGTGATATACCGGCAGTCATTGAAACAGTCATGGGCAGGGTTGAAGGGGGCGCAATGACGGGACTCGAGGCGGTATTGAGCGCTGACGGCGAGGCTCGGACTCTGGCCTCCGAGGCCGTAGCCGCCCGTGGGGCGAGGCTCAGCGTGCGGGCATGAGTCTGTCCTGGATCCATCTGCTGGCCTTCATCGCTGCGATCTGCCTGCTGGTCACGGTGCACGAGTTCGGCCATTACTGGGTCGCCAGGCGGCTCGGATTCAAGGTGCTGCGCTTCTCGGTGGGCTTCGGCCGGCCACTGTGGAGCCGCGTGGCCGGTGCCGATCGGACCGAATACGTGATTGCTGCAGTGCCACTGGGCGGCTACGTCAAGATGCTCGATGAGCGCGAAGGTCCTGTGGCCCCGGAGGATCTCGCTCGCGCTTTCACCCGTCGCCCGCACTGGCAGCGCATCACGGTGCTGCTGGCCGGCCCGGCCTTCAACATATTGTTCGCCGTGCTGCTGCTCACGGGCATTCTGCTGGTCTCGGGCATCAATCTGGTACGCCCGCTACTCGCCGACAGCGAACCCAACTCGATCGCGGCCCAGGCTGGCTTGCACGCCGGAGACGAGATCGTGGCCATCAATTCCCGCACCGTGAGTTCGCAGCGCGATGCGCTGCTGGACCTGCTCGATGCGGTCAGCGACAGCGCTGCGATCATTATGTCCGTGCATGGCAGCGACGGGGCGCTGCGCAACACCGCCCTGCCGATACCGGATCCGGCCGTGCGCCACCGGCTCACCGAGCCCTCCGCCCTGATCAGCGGTCTGGGCCTGCGTTTTTATGAGCCGGACATTCCGGCCGTGCTCGGTCCGGTCGAGCCTGATGGGCCGGCGGCACGCGCCGGCCTCAAGGCCGGAGATGCCGTGCTTGCGGTCAATGGCACGCCGGTACGTGATTTCGTCGATTTCGTCGACCGCATCCAGTCCCACCCCGGCGAGAGCGTATCGATCCGTTATCGGCGCGACGGAGTCGAGGAGGCCGTGCGTCTCCCGGTGCTGGCCGAGAGCCAGAATGGCAAGACTGTGGGGCGTATTCATGTGCGTCAGCCCCCGCCGCTGCCGTATCCGCCGAGCATGCTGCGCCACGTGCGCCTGTCGCTGCCCGCGGCTTTTGCCCGGGCCAGCGGCGAGGCCTGGGACATGACGGCGCTACAGGGCCGGCTGTTCTGGCGCATGCTCATCGGGCAGGTATCGATCAAGAACCTGAGCGGACCGATCAGCATCGCGGAGTATGCCGGCGACTCCGCGGCGCTCGGCGTGGCCTCGTTTCTGTACTTCCTCGTCGTCGTGAGCCTGGCGCTGGGGTTCATGAACCTGCTGCCGATTCCTATTCTCGACGGGGGGCAGATCGTGTTTCAGGCGATCGAATGGCTCAAGGGCAGCCCCCTTTCGGAACGATTCCAGAGCCTCGGCCAGCAGCTCGGCGTGGCATTGCTCGTGCTGCTGATGGGTGTGGCCTTGTTCAACGATATCTCGCGGCAGTTCGGTTGAAGCGAACTTGACCAGTTCCACACGGCGCGCGCGCTCGCGCGCATGGGCCGCAGCGTGCGCACTGGCGGCCGCGCCGGCTGCGCTCCTGGCACAGAGCCTTCCGGCACAGCAAAGCCCCCTCGCAGAGCCAAACTTCGTGGTAACGCCGAGCACGGATGAGGACTTCACGGTCAGCAATATCCGTATCGAGGGGCTGCAGCGCATTTCCGAGGGCACGGTTTACAACTATCTGCCGGTCAACATCGGCGATCACCTCAACTCGCAGCGCGTGCGCGAGGCGATGCGCGCGCTCTACACCACCGGTTTCTTCAATGACGTGGAATTGCGCCGCGACGGCGACGTACTCATCGTCGCGGTGGCCGAGCGGCCCTCGATCGAAAGTATCGATATCAAGGGCAACAAGGATATCAAGACCGAGGACCTGCAAAAGTCCCTGCGCAATGTCGGCCTCGCGGCCGGCAAGACCTTTGACCGCTCCACGCTCGATGAGGTCACGCAGTACCTGACCGATCAGTACTACAGCCGCGGCAAATACGCGGTGCAGGTCGACACCAAGGTCGATACCCTGCCGGATAACCGGGTGCGCGTTAACATCACGATCAAGGAAGGCAGCCGGGCGAAGATCCGGCAGATCAATATCGTCGGCAACACGAAGTTTCGCGACAAGGACATACTCGATACGCTGTCGCTGCAGACGCCGAACTGGCAGTCCTGGTACAAGCAGACCGATCGCTACTCGCGCGAAACGCTGCAGGGGGATCTGGAGAAGATCCAGACCTTCTACCAGGATCGGGGGTATGCGAACTTCCACATCGACTCGGTGCAGGTCGCCATCGCGCCGGACAAGGGCGACATCTTCATCACCGCCAACGTCACCGAAGGGGCGGTCTACAAGATCGGGGAGGTCAAGCTCGGCGGCAATCTGATTGCGCCCGAAGCGGAGCTGCGCCGGCTGCTGCTGGTCCAGACCGGGCAGACGTATTCGCAGAAGATCATCAGCGCCACGCAGGAGCTGATCAAGAACCGGCTCGGCGCGGAGGGCTTCTACTTCGCCAAGGTCGAGCCCGTGCCTGCCACCGATGAGGCCAATAAGATCGTCAACCTGACGCTGTTCGTGGATCCGGGCAGCCGCGTTTACGTGCGTCATATCAACTTCACGGGCACCACGCGCAGCAACGATGAGACCCTGCGTCGCGAGATGCGCCAGCTCGAGGGTGCCTGGCTGTCGAACGTCGCGCTCGAGCGCTCCAAGCAGCGCCTGCAGCGCCTGGCCTTCGTCGAGAGCGTCGAGATGACCACCGAGCAGGTGCCGGGCTCGCCGGATCTGGTGGATGTGGGCTTTGCGATCAAGGAGCGGCCGAGCGCCACGATCGGCGGGGGTATCGGTTATTCGGCCGCGCAGAAGTTCGTGCTCAACGGCAACGTGAGCGACAGCAATTTCTTCGGCGGCGGGGATTTTGTCGCGCTCAACGTCGATTCAGGCGCCTACAACAAGATCTACAGCTTGAGCGAGACCGACCCCTACCGGAACGTCGACGGACTGTCGCGCACGATTTCATTGAGCTACCGCGATTCGACTCAGTTCGTGTCGGAATCCTCTTCCTTCAGCTCGAAGAACATCGCCCTGGGACTCACCTACGGCTATCCCATCACGGAGTACGAGGGCATCAGCGCCGGGGTCTCGCTGCAGCGCCTCGACCTGCTGACCTACGCGGCCAGCAGCGCGCTGCAGTCGGTCGAGTGGGTGCAGAACAACGGTCATCCGTATACCGGCAATGCCGTCTCCACGTTCATCTACCCCGATGGGACGACGACCACGAGCAGCACCGCGCTGGCCGGCTCCCAGTTCAGCACCGTCGAGATGACGGTCGCCTGGCAGTACGATTCGCGCAATCGCGCGCTCTTTGCCGACCGGGGCCTGCGCAGCGCTCTGAGCATCACCTACGTGCCCCCTGGGTTCGACGTGCGTTATGCCATTGGCAGCTACCAGTTCGCAGGCTACCTGCCCCTCTGGAACAACTTTCTGCTCTCGGAGTCGCTGCAGCTCGCCTACGGCAAGGGTATTGACGGTACACACGGCTTGCCGCCCTACAAGCGCTTCTATGCCGGCGGACCCGACACCGTGCGCGGCTTCACCGAGGACACCCTGGGCCCGGTGGACAGTAACGGCAACCCCTACGGCGGCAATCAGCTGATCGTTTCGCGTACCGAGCTGATCTTTCCGATGCCTGCCAAATGGCAGACCAGCGCCCGGGTGAGCCTGTTTTATGACATGGGGAACGTGTTCTCCAATGACGGCACTCAGTACCTGGGCGAAGACCTGGAAACCCCCGTGACCTATAAATTCAGCTATCATGACCTTCGGGATTCGGCGGGTCTTTCGGTGCAATGGCTGGCGCCGCAGCTGGGTATCTTTCGCTTCAGCTATGGTATTGCGCTCAACCCAGCCAAGCAGATCGGGGTGCAATTTCCCGACCGCACCGAGGGATTCCAGTTCTCGGTTGGACAATCGTTCTGAAGTCCGGCCCCATTGTGCGCCAGAAACTTTACGGTATAGCAGGAGCAGGCATGAGTCGTCGTTGGTGTATCGTCGTGATTTCAGGAATGGCGTCGCTGGCCGCAGTAGCGGCGCCGGCATGGGCCGATCTGAGGATCGCCGTGGTCAACTACACGCGCCTGATGCAGGAATCGCCGCAGGCCAAGGCGGCGCAGGAAGCGCTGCGCGGTGAATTCGCGGGCAAGCAGAAGGAACTGCAGACCCAGCAGGCCGCCTTGAAGTCGAAGGAGGATTCGCTGCAGAAGGACGGGGCCACCATGACCGCCGATCAGCGCTCCAAGCTCGAGCGGGAGCTGCGCGACGGCAATCGCGATCTGTCGCAGAAGGTCACCGCCTACCAGGACGATTTCAACGCCCGGCAGAACGAAGAACTCTCGCGGCTGCAGAAGGCGCTCGTCGCGCAGGTGCAGACCTTCGCCCAGGCAGAGAAGTTCGACCTGGTGCTGGCCGACGGCGTCATCTTCGCCAGCCCGACCCTCGACATCACGCCGCAGGTGCTCACGGCGCTGCAGGGGCAGGCAGCGCGTGCCCCGGCCGCCGGTGCGGCGACCCCGGCACCCGCGTCCAAGCCCGCCACGCCGAACGGCAAGTAACGCCGTCCATGGGCGCCCTCGTGACGCAGCGCGGCGCCCGCAGCGTCTGAGCACCGGGTTCGGCCCATGAGCATTGCGCTCGGCGAGCTTGCGGCGCGCTCAGGCTGCGAGCTGCAGGGGGATCCGAACCTGCTGATCGAGTCCGTGGCCGCGCTCGGCTCGGCCCGCCCCGGCAGCCTGAGCTTCCTCGCCAATCCCAAACTCTCAGCGCAACTGCAGCACACCGGCGCTTCGGCCGTGGTGCTCGACCGGCGCAGCGCCGCCCAGTGTCCGACCGCAGCCCTGATCAGCCCCAATCCGCACGCGGCTTTCGCCCGCATTGCCGGCTGGCTTTATCCGGCGCCGCCCGTGCAGCCGGGCGTGCACCCGAGCGCGCTGGTCGATGCTGCTGCGCAGGTGGAGGAGAGCGCCGAGATCGGCCCGTACTGCGTGATTGGCGCCGGGGCGCACATTGGCGCGCGCTGTCGCATCGGTCCGTCCTGTCTGATCGGGGCGCAGGCCGGAATCGGGCCCGACAGCACTCTGGTGGCGCGCGTGACCCTCGCGGAGCGGGTGCAGCTCGGTGCCCGGGCGCTGATTCATCCCGGCGCGGTCATCGGGGCCGACGGTTTCGGCTATGCGCGCGAAGGCGCCGTCTGGGTCAAAGTACCGCAGCTCGGTACCGTCATCGTGGGCGATGATGTGGAGATCGGTGCGAACACCACGATCGATCGCGGCGCCATCGAAGACACGCTGATCGCCGAGGGCGTCAAACTCGACAATCAAATCCAGATAGGCCACAACGTGCAGATTGGCGCACATACCGCGATCGCAGCCTGCACCGGGATCTCCGGCAGCACCCGCATTGGCGCGCGCTGCATGATCGGCGGCCAGTGCGGCTTCGCCGGGCACATCACGATCTGCGACGACGTCGTGATCACCGGCATGGCCATGGTGTCCGGCTCGATCAGCACGCCCGGCGTGTATTCCAGCGGCATTCCGCTCGAACCCGCGCGACGCTGGCGACGCGTGGTGGCGCAGCTCAAGCGGCTCGCGGACCGCGAGGGACAGGCCGGTGCTCACAGCGAGCCGGAGGGCGACATGGAACAGGACCCGAACGATGACTGACCCAATCAAGCTCGATATCAACGCGGTCATGCTGCGGCTGCCGCACCGCTATCCATTCCTGCTGGTCGACCGCGTGCTCGAATGCGTGCGCGGCCAGAGCATCCGCGCACTCAAGAACGTGACCTACAACGAGCCCTATTTTACCGGGCACTTCCCGCACCGGCCGCTGATGCCCGGCGTGATGATCATCGAGGCTCTGGCCCAGACGGCCGGTCTGCTCGCCTTTCTGTCCGCCGACGAACTCCCGGACGACACCACGCGCTTCTATTTCGTCGGCATCGATAAGGCGCGCTTTCGCCGGCCCGTGGAGCCGGGTGATCAACTGATTCTGCAGGCGCAATTCGAGCGAAACTTCAAGGGTATCTGGCGCTGTGCGACCATGGCCGAAGTGGGCGGCGAAGAAGTGGCCCATGCCCATATCATGATTGCGCCGGACCTCAAGCCGGGCCCGGCAGCACTGGGTCTCGGAGAGGTGCCGTGATTGATCCGCGGGCGGTCATCGAACTCGGTGCGCAGCTCGCCCCCGACGTCGAGATCGGGCCGTACACCGTCATCGGTTCGGGCGTCGTGCTCGGAGCGCGCTGCTGGGTCGGCCCACACGCCGTCATCATCGGCAACACCACCATCGGTGCCGACAATAAAATATTCCAGTTCGCCTCGATCGGCGGCGCACCGCAAGACAAGAAGTACAGCGGCGCGCCCACGCGCCTGTCGATCGGCGATCGCAACGTCTTCCGCGAGTTCTGCACGATCAACCGCGGTGCCTCGGCCGATCAGGGGCTGACGCGGATCGGGGATGACAATCTGTTCATGGCTTACACGCACGTGGCCCACGATTGCACGCTCGGCAACAATATCGTGATGGTCAATTATTCGGGTATCGCCGGCCACGTGGATATCGGCGACTGGGTCATACTCAGCGGCTACACGGGCGTGCATCAGTTCTGCCGGATCGGCGCCCATGCCTTCACCGGTGCGAACTGCGGGGTCACCCGCGACGTGCCGCCCTATGTCATGACGATCGGTCAGCCCGCCGTGCCGCATTCCATCAACAGCGAAGGGCTCAGGCGCCGCGGCTTCAGCGCCGAGCAGATCCGTAATCTGCGCCAGGCCTATCGCATCCTGTATCGCAGCGATCTGCCGCTGGCCTCGGCCGTGCAGCAGCTGACCGAGCTGGCCGGAACGCAGCCTGAACTGCAGCCCTTGATCGATTTCATCTCACTGTCGGAACGCAGTCTGATCCGTTGATGGCACGCACGCGGGGAGTCTGACGGGATGAGCAGCCTGCGCGTCGCGATCGTTGCCGGGGAGACCTCCGGCGACGCGCTCGGGGCTGCCCTGATCGAGGCACTGCGTGCGCTCGCGCCGCAGGCAGAGTTCATGGGTGTCGCCGGCCCGCGGATGCGCGCGGCCGGCTGCCGTGCGCTGCTCGATGCGCAGGAGCTGGCGGTCATCGGGCTCGTCGAAGTGCTGCCGCATCTGCCGCGGCTGCTGCGGCTGCGCGCGCGGCTCGTGCGGGAGATCACGGCACTGAAGCCCGACGTGTTCATCGGGGTCGATTATCAGCAATTCAATCTCGGCCTGGCGCTGCGGCTGAAACAGCGCGGCTTCACGACCGTGCAGTACGTGAGCCCGCAAGTCTGGGCCTGGCGGCAGGGCCGCGTGAACGCGATGGCGCGCGCCTTCGATCTGGTCCTGTGCCTGCTGCCGTTCGAACCGGCCTTCTATCGTGCGCATGCGCTGCCCGCGCAGTTCGTCGGCCATCCTCTGGCCGATCAGATTCCGCTGCTGCCGGATCGCGCCGCCGCGCGCGCGAGCCTCGGGCTCGCGGCCGGCTCGCCGGTGCTGGCACTGCTGCCCGGCAGTCGAGCCAACGAGATCCAGCGACTCGCCAAAGACTTCATTGGTGCAGCCGTGCTGCTGGCGCGACGCCGTCCGGAGCTGCAGATCATCGCGCCGATGGCGGGGCCCATCGTGCGAGCGCAATTCGAGCGCTCGCTGCAGGAGTGCGCCGTTGGACTCAAAGTGCCAGCGCTCCCGGGCAGCGCTCGCGCGGATCGGCCGCTGCTTCAGGTCCTGGACGGACAGGCGCGCACGGCGCTCTGTGCGGCCGACGTCGCACTGGTGGCTTCCGGCACGGCGACGCTCGAGGCGCTGCTGTGCCGCTGTCCGATGGTCGTCGCGTATCGCGTCGGCGCGATTACCGGGTTGCTGCTGCGGCGGCTCGTGCGTCTGCCGTACTTTTCGTTGCCCAACCTGCTGGCTGCTGAACTCCTGGTGCCGGAGTTCTCCCAGCAAGGGGTGCAACCGGAGAGTCTGGCGCGCGAGCTCGAGCGGGTGCTCGAGGATGCACCGCAACGCGATTATCTGCAGCGTCGCTTCCAGGCCATACACGAATCGCTGCGCCAGAACGGTGCCGCGCTGGCGGCGGCAGCGGTGCTGCAATTGCTGCGCGAACGCGCTACGGGCCACGGCGCGGCCGCGCCGCAGCTCGACGTGCCGCAACAGAGTAAGGGCGGTCGGGGAGTGGGACATTGAAGATTCTGGTGGCCGGCGTGGATGAGGCCGGACGCGGACCGCTCGCCGGACCCGTGGTCGCTGCGGCCGTGATCCTGGATCCGGAGCGCCCCATTCGCGGTCTGCGCGACTCCAAGCAGCTCACGCCTCAGCGCCGCGAAGTATTGGCGTCGCGCATCCGCGAGCGTGCCCTCGGCGTGGCCGTAGCCGAGGCGGATCATGCTGAGATCGATCTGTTCAATATCCTGCAGGCGACGTTGCTGGCGATGAAGTGGGCCTTACTGGGACTGACGGTACGGCCGGAGAAAATAATTATTGACGGGAATAGATCGCCACAACTGACTGATTGTTTTGGTGATTGCTCGATAGAAACCGTCATCGACGGCGATGAGTCCGTGCCTTGTGTCAGCGCCGCATCGATCATCGCCAAGACGCATCGCGATGCCTTGATGCGCGGCCTGGACCGGCATTACCCGGGCTACGGCCTCGCCATCCACTATGGCTACGGCACGGCGGCCCACCTCGAAGCTCTCGCTCGCCTGGGTCCCTCGCCGATCCATCGGCGCAGTTTCAATCCCTTGCGCAGCTGGCTGAGCGGACAATGGCCATTCGGCAGCTTGCAGGCTGATACGTCGCTCTGCGAATCTTGCACGCCGTTCGATTGCACCTGAAGGACTGGGCGCGCCATGAGTTCGACATTCGTCCATCTGCGGCTGCACACGGAATACTCGCTGATCGACAGCGTCGTGCGCGTGCCCGAGCTTGTCGAAGCCGTGGCGTCCGCCGCGATGCCAGCCGTGGCGGTCACGGATCAATGCAATCTGTTCGCGATGGTCAAGTTCTATCGCGCCGCCCTCGAGCGCGGCGTGCAGCCGATCATCGGGGTCGATCTGCTGCTGCGCGAGGCCGATGCGAAACACGGCGCCTCGCGCCTGACCTTGCTCTGCCAGGATCCGCTCGGCTATCGGAATCTAGCCAGGCTGGTCAGTCGAGCCTATCTGGAGGGCCAGAGCGCGGCCGGCACACCGCTCGTGGAGCGCGGCTGGCTCGAGCCGGGCAGCACGGCTGGATTGATTGCCCTGTCCGGAGCCGCAGAGGGCGACGTCGGGCGCGCGCTGCTGCGCCAGCGCGAGAGCGCGGCGCTGGAATCGCTGGATCGCTGGCTCGAGCTCTTTGGCGATCGTTTCTATATCGAGGTGCAGCGTCTGGGCCGGCCCGAGGAGCATCACTACCTGCCGGCGGCGTTGCAACTCGCTGCCCGGCGCGGCGTGGGCGTGGTGGCGACCAACGACGTACGTTTCCTGAACCCCGAGGATTTCGAGGCGCATGAAGCGCGCGTGTGCATTCACGACGGCACGCAACTGGCCGACCCGTCCAGGCCGCGTCGCTACAGTGCCCTGCAATGCCTGCGCAGCCCCGAGCAAATGGCCGCGCTGTTCGCCGATCTGCCCGAGGCGATCGCCAATTCGGTCGAGATCGCGCGCCGCTGCAGTCTGCGTCTCACCCTCGGTCAGCCACGCCTGCCGGAATATCCTGTGCCACTCGGACGCACGCCGAACGAGTTCCTGTGCGCGCAGACCGAAGGCGCTCTGACCGAGCGCCTCGTGGCTCTGGGAATCGAGGGTCTCGAGGCGCAGCGCTATCGCGCGCGATTGGCCGCCGAGCTCGATGTGATCTGCGCGATGGGTTTTGCCGGCTATTTTCTGATCGTCGCGGATTTCATTCGCTGGGCGAAGGAAAACGGCGTGCCGGTCGGGCCCGGGCGCGGTTCGGGCGCCGGCTCACTGGTGGCTTACGCGCTGCACATCACGGACATCGAACCCTTGCGCTACGACCTGCTGTTCGAGCGCTTCCTGAATCCCGAGCGCGTGTCGATGCCGGATTTCGATATCGATTTCTGCATGGAGGGGCGCGACCGCGTGATCGAGTACGTGGCGGCGAAGTACGGCCACGACCGCGTCTCGCAGATCATCACCTATGGCACCATGGCGGCGAAGGCCGTGGTGCGCGATGTCGGCCGCGTACTCGGCCACCCCTATGGGTTCGTCGATCGTATCGCCAAGCTGATTCCCTTCGAACTCGGCATCACGCTCGATGACGCTCTCGCCAAGGAGCCCGAACTCAAGCGACTCTACAAGGAAGACGAGGAAGTGCGCGGGCTGCTCGATCTGGCGCGCTCGCTCGAAGGCCTCACGCGCAACGCGGGTAAACATGCCGGCGGCGTCGTGATCGCGCCCTCGGTTCTGACCGATTTCACGCCGCTGTACTGCGAGTCGGCTGGGGCTCCGGTCATCACCCAGTTCGACAAGGACGACGTCGAGGCAGCGGGCTTGGTCAAGTTCGACTTCCTCGGACTGCGCACGCTCACGATTCTGAGCTGGGCCATGGCGACCGTGAATACGGGGCGTGCGCGAGCGGGCGAGAGCGCGCTCGAGCTGGGCGCCCTGCCGATGGATGACGCGCCCACCTACAGTCTGCTCAAGGCCTGTGCCACAACGGCCGTGTTCCAGCTCGAATCGCGCGGCATGAAGGATCTGGTCCGGCGGCTGCAGCCCGATCGCTTCGAGGATATCGTGGCGCTGGTCGCGCTGTTCCGGCCCGGGCCGCTGCAATCGGGCATGGTGGATGATTTCATCAATCGCAAGCACGGCCGCAACGCGGCGGCCATCGACTACCTGCACCCGGACCTCAAGCACGTGCTGGCGCCGACTTATGGCGTGATCCTGTATCAGGAGCAGGTCATGCAGATCGCCCAGGTGCTGGCCGGCTATACGCTCGGCGGCGCCGATCTGCTGCGGCGTGCGATGGGCAAGAAGTCACCGGAGGAGATGGCCAAGCAGCGCTCGGTTTTCGTCGACGGCGCGCGCGCGCGCGGGGTCGATGAGCGTCTGGCGATTCACATTTTCGATCTGATGGAAAAGTTTGCCGGCTACGGCTTCAACAAGTCGCACTCCGCCGCCTACGCGCTGCTCTCCTACCAGACCGCCTACCTCAAGGCGCATTACCCCGCGGCGTTCATGGCGGCCGTACTGTCGGCCGACATGGATCACACCGACAAGATCGTCACCCTGATCGACGAATGCGCGAATATCGGTCTCAAAGTGCAGCCGCCGGACGTGAACGCCTCGAGCTACACCTTTGCGATGGCCGATGAGCGGACCATTCGCTACGGCCTCGGCGCGATCAAGGGTGTGGGGCGCTCGGCGGTCGAGGCCATCTGCGAGGAGCGCGAGTCCCGTGGAGCCTATCAGAGCCTGCCGGATCTGTGCCGGCGCGTGGATCTCTCGCGCGTGAACCGACGCGTATTCGAAGCGTTGATCCGCTCGGGCAGTCTCGATGCGCTCGCTGCCAACCGAGCCACGCTCATGGCCGGCCTCGATGAGGCGCTGCGCTCGGGCGAGCAGAACGCGCGCAGCGATGAGACCGGACAGGTCGATATCTTCGGCGCCTGCGCCCACGCGCAGGGCGAGCCACTCATTCTCAAATCGGTGCCGGACTGGAACGCTTCGCAGCGTCTGGCGGGGGAGCGCGAGACGCTGGGCTTGTATCTGACCGGTCATCCGATCGCCCCCTATGAGCAGGATCTGCGCGCCTTCGCCTCCGGGCGCATCGCGGAGTTCGCACTCGAGCGGCCCGCAGCCCCGATCGATTCGGCCCGCGGCTACATGGATGCGCGCAGCGTGACATTGGCCGGTCTGATCCTCGAGATACGCCGGCGCGGTCAGCGCGTGAGTTTCATCCTGGATGATCGCAGCGGTCGCATGGAGGTCACGCTGTTCGAGGAGGTCTACCAGCGCCACCGGGACATCGTGGTCAAGGACGCGCTGGTGCAGGTAGAGGGCGCCTTGCGTTTCGATGAGTTCAGCGACGGCTGGCGCCTGGCGGCCAAGCAGGTGAACGCACTCGAGGCTGTGCGCGAGCGCCTGGCCCGCTCACTGCTGCTGCGCTGGCCGGCCGGGAGTGCTGCCCGGGTCCGCGGCGGCCCCGCGGCGAGCGGCTCGAGCCTGATTGCGCGGCTGCACGAGCTGCTCTCTCGCCACCGCGGCGGCCAGTGCGCGGTACTGTTGCGTTATCGCTGCGCTGCGGCGTCCGGGGTGCTGAGCTTTGGTGCTGACTGGAAGCTACGAGCCACCCGCGAGCTGCTCGAGGAGCTCGAGGAGCTGCTCGGCCCGGGGGCCGCCCAGCTACGCTACGCGATTCCCAACGCCGTCAGCGAGGCCGTCGGCTGAGGTTGCGAACCGCCGCCCGTGCCCGTAGGCTTCGGCTCGGCCCCAAAACCTCAGGCGCTCGGAACATAGATGGCCGTCAGTTTTCTCGATTTTGAGCAACCGATCGCCGAACTTGAGGCCAAGATCGAAGAGCTCGGCCATGTGACCTCCGACTCGAAGGTCAACATTCACGAGGAGATCTCGCGCCTGCGCGCCAAGAGCCGCGCGCTGACGAAATCGATCTTCGCGAACCTCAGTCCGTGGCAGATCACGCAGCTCGCGCGCCACCCGCAGCGGCCCTATACGCTCGATTATCTGAGCGCAATCTTCACGGATTTCGTCGAGCTGCACGGCGATCGCATGTACGCGGACGATCTGGCCATCGTGGGCGGGCTGGCCCGTTTCGAGGGCGCTCCGGTGGTCGTCATCGGACATCAGAAGGGTCGCGATACCAAGGAGCGGGTACGGCGCAATTACGGCATGCCCAAGCCGGAGGGTTATCGCAAGGCGCTGCGGCTCATGCGCCTGGCCGAGCGCTTCGGCCTGCCGTTGATCACCCTGATCGATACGCCCGGAGCCTATCCCGGAGTCGGCTCGGAGGAGCGCGGACAGAGCGAGGCGATCGCACGCAACCTCTTTGAAATGTCCTCGCTGAAGGTCCCGATCATCTCCGTCGTGATCGGCGAGGGCGGCTCGGGCGGTGCGCTCGCGATCGGGGTCTGCGACCGCCTGCTGATGTTGCAATTCAGCACCTACTCGGTGATTTCCCCGGAAGGGTGCGCCTCGATCCTCTGGAAGAGTGCGGACAAGAAAGAGGTTGCGGCCGATGCGCTGAACCTGACGGCCGAACGACTCAAGGCTCTGGGCCTGGTGGACGAAGTGCTGATCGAACCGCTCGGCGGCGCCCACCGCAATCCAGTCGTGATGAACCACACCCTGCGCGAGGGGCTGATCCGTCATCTCGGACAGCTCACCGCACTGCCGCCCGAGCTGCTGCTCGAGCAGCGCCTGGCCCGGATCGCCTCCTTTGGAGTGTACAGCGAGATTCCGCCGTGAGCCCCGGCAACCGCGGTGCGACCGCCAGCGCCGCGGCCGAGCAGGATCCGACTGCCTCGAGCGCGCCGGAGCGATTTACGCCACGCTGGCTCGCGAAGCGCCTGCGTGCGCTGCAGGGGCCGCTGCGCGGCCGGCGCTGGTGCATCGCCTATTCCGGCGGCCTCGATTCGAGCGTGCTGCTCACAGCCCTCGCGCTGCTGCGCGAGCGCGAGGGCTTCAAATTGCGCGCGCTGCATGTCGACCACGGACTGCACGCGCACTCGAGCGACTGGGCCGCGGCAGCCGCCGCCCGCGCTCGCGCCTGGCGCGTGCCCTGCGAGACGATCGCGCTGCGGCTGCAGATCGCCCGCGGCGAGTCGCTGGAGGCCGTGGCGCGCGAGGCGCGCTACCGCGCGCTCGCGTCACGGCTGGAACCCGGGGAATCGCTGCTCACGGCGCACAACCAGGACGATCAGCTCGAGACCGTGCTGCTCGCGCTCCTGCGCGGCAGCGGGGTGCGCGGACTGGCGGCGATGAGCGCGTCCACGGCGCTGGGTCAGACCTGGCTGCTGCGGCCCCTGCTGCCCGTGGCACGCGCCCAGCTCGAGCAGTTCGCGCGCGCCCGCTCGCTGCAGTGGACCGAGGATGAGACCAATGTCGATGAGCGCTTCGATCGCAATTACCTGCGTCGCCGGGTGCTCCCGGCGCTCAAGGAGCGCTGGCCGGCCGCGGCTGCGACGGCGAGCCGCAGCGCCGCCCATCTGGCGGAGGCTCGAGGCCTGCTGGGGCGTCTGGCGCGAATCAGCGCGGCGAGGGCCGTGGACGGCCCGGCGCTGCGCGTGAGCGTGCTGCGCACCTTGTCGGCGCCGGAGCGAGGCAATGTGCTGCGCTGGTGGATCGCGGCGCGCGGCCTGCCGGTGCCCGATCATCGCCGCCTGCGCGAGATTGCCGGACCGATGCTCGAGGCCCGGGTCGATGCCCGGCCGCAAGTGCAGTGGCACGGTGGCTGCCTGCGCCGGCACGGCGATCGGCTGCTGGCTGTGGCGCCCGGTGCGCCGGGTGTCGCTGCATCGAGCCTGGAGTGGGACTGGCGCGCGCGCTGCTGGCTGCCGCTCGGCGGCGGTCGCGAGCTCGGACTGATCAGGGATCGTCATGGCGACGTCGACCTGGCGGCGCTGCCCTGTCCGCTGCGCGTGGGCTTCAGACGCGGCGGTGAGCGCATGCGCGGCGCCAGCGGCCGTGTCGCGCTCAAGGATGTCCTGCAGTCACAGGAGATCGCCCCCTGGGAGCGCGCCGAGGTGCCGCTGGTGCATGCCGGCGATCGGCTCGTCGCGGTCGCGGATCTGTGGCTCGACGCCGCCTATCGCGCCGCGAGCCCGGCGCAATCGGATCGGGCACGCTTTCGCTGGCGTCGCGGTACGCCGGGAGTATCCGCAGCGTTGGATTGAACGGCAGCAACTTGCGCGCGCGGCGATTGAGCCCACGGGCGCGATTTGCTAGTCTGACTGCCCGTCGTCACAGACTCCTCTTCAGGCGGCGGTTTCCTCGATGGCCCGATTTATATTCGTCACCGGCGGCGTGGTTTCCTCATTGGGGAAGGGCATCGCCGCCGCCTCGCTTGGCGCCATACTCGAGGCGCGAGGCCTGCGGGTCGCGATGGTCAAGCTCGACCCCTACATCAACGTCGATCCCGGGACGATGAGCCCGTTCCAGCACGGCGAGGTGTTCGTCACGGCCGACGGCACCGAGACGGATCTGGACCTCGGACACTACGAGCGCTTCGTGCGCACGACGACCGGACGCCACAGCAACTTCACAACCGGACGCATCTACGAGCGCGTGATCGCCAAGGAGCGGCGCGGCGATTATCTCGGGGCGACGGTGCAGGTGATTCCGCACATCACCGATGAGATCAAGCGCAGCATCATGCTCGGTGCGGACGATGCCGACGTCTGCATGGTCGAGATCGGCGGCACCGTCGGTGACATCGAATCCCTGCCGTTTCTCGAGGCGATTCGCCAGCTGGGCGTCGAGCTGGGGCGCAGTCAGGTGGTCTACATACATCTGACGCTGGTGCCCATAGTCGGCGGCTCGGGGGAAATTAAAACCAAGCCGACACAGCACTCGGTCAAGGAGCTGCGCTCGATCGGCATTCAGCCCGACGTGCTGCTGTGCCGCTGCCGTGAAACCCTGCCCGACGAGCAGCGGCGCAAGATTGCGCTGTTCACCAATGTCGAGGAGCGCGCCGTGATTTCCGCGGTCGACTCTGACGACATCTACAAGATTCCGCTGCTGCTGCATGATCAGGCGCTCGATGACATCGTGGTGGACAAGCTGCGGCTGGAGGTGCCCTCGGCGGACCTCTCCGCCTGGCGGCAGGTGGTCAGCGCCAAGACCAATCCGGACGGCCAGATCGACATCGCGATGGTCGGCAAATACGTGCAGATCCGCGATTCGTACATATCGCTCAATGAGGCGCTGATGCACGGGGGTCTGAAGACCCGCACGCGCATAAAACTGCATTACATCGAGTCGACGGATATCGAGAACGAGGGTACGGGCGCCCTGGCCGGCATGGACGCCATTCTGGTGCCCGGTGGCTTCGGCGAGCGCGGCATCGAGGGCAAGATCGAGGCGGTGCGCTACGCGCGCGAGCACGGCATACCGTATCTGGGGATCTGCCTCGGCATGCAGCTCGCGATCATCGAGTATGGACGTCACGTGCTCAAACTCAGCGATGCGCACAGCACCGAATTCAATCGCGCCACGGCGCACCGGGTGATCGCGCTCATCACTGAATGGCAGGACCGTGCTCTGGGTGTGCAGACGCGCGATGAGAGCTCGCAGCTCGGGGGCAGCATGCGCCTCGGCGCGCAGGACGTGCATCTGCAGCCCGCTACCCTGGCGCGCGAGCTCTACGGCCGCGAGCTCATCGCCGAGCGCCATCGCCATCGCTACGAGTTCAACAACAACTACCTCGATGCCTATACGCGTGCGGGCATGCGTTTCTCGGGCTTTTCGCGCGACGGGCTGGTCGAGATCATCGAGCTGCCGAATCATCCGTGGTTCGTGGCCACGCAATTTCATCCCGAGTTCACCTCCACGCCCCGCGACGGACATCCGCTGTTCACCGGCTTTGTGCGCGCCGCGCGGGCCTATCGGGCCTCGCAGTTGCCGGCCGCAGCCGGCGCATGAGACTGGCGGGATTCGAGGTCGGGATCGACCGGCCCCTGTTCCTGATTGCCGGTCCCTGCGTGATCGAGTCCGAGGCGCTGGTGCAGGAGGTCGCCGGGCGCCTCAAGGAGATCACCACCGCGCTCGCCATGCCCCTGATCTTCAAGGCCTCCTTCGACAAGGCCAATCGCTCCTCCGGCAGCAGTTTTCGCGGTCCGGGCCTCGATGCCGGCCTCAAGGCGCTGCAGTCCGTGCAGCGGCTGTTCCGGCTGCCGGTCCTGACTGACGTGCACGAGGACACTCCGATCGCGGAAGTGGCCGCGGTGGTCGACGTGTTGCAGACGCCGGCTTTTCTCTGTCGTCAGACGAATTTCATCGTCAACGTCGCTGCCGCCGGCCGGCCGGTCAACATCAAGAAGGGGCAGTTCCTCTCGCCCTGGGAAATGCAGAACGTGGTCGACAAGGCGCGCTCGAGCGGCAACGAGCAGATCATGGTCTGTGAGCGAGGCTACAGCTTCGGCTACAACAACCTGATCACCGATATGCGCGCTCTGTCCGTGATGCGCGCGACCGGCTGTCCGGTCGTGTTTGACGCCACGCATTCGGTACAGTTGCCCGGTGCCCAGGGCGGCAGCTCGGGTGGCCAGCGCGAGTTCGTGCCGGTGCTGGCGCGCGCGGCGGTGGCGGCCGGTGTCGCCGGAATCTTCATGGAAACTCATCCGCGACCGCAGCTCGCGCTCTCGGACGGCCCGAACGCCTGGCCACTGGAGCGCATGGCGAGTCTGCTGCAGACGCTGCAGCAGCTCGATGCGATCAGCAAATCACGACCCTTCGAGGAAGCATTGTTATGAGTTCCATCACCGATATTCGCGCGCGCGAGATCATCGATTCGCGCGGCAACCCGACGGTGGAGGCCGAGGTCGTCCTCCAATCCGGCGCCCTCGGTAGGGCCGCGGTCCCCTCCGGCGCCTCCACCGGCACGCGCGAGGCGGTCGAGCTGCGCGATGGGGATCCCAAGCGTTACCAGGGCAAGGGTGTCACGCTCGCCGTGGGCCACGTCAACACGGTGCTGCGCGAGGCATTGATCGGCCAGGAGGCGTTCGATCAGGCCGCAATCGATGCGCGCATGATCGAGCTGGACGGGACCGAGAGCAAAAGCCGGCTCGGCGCCAATGCCATACTGGCCGTCTCGCTGGCCAACGCTCACGCGGTGGCGCAGGCGCGCGGCCTGCCGCTGTTCAAGCACCTGCTCGGCAGGCGCGAGGCGGTCATGCCGGTGCCGATGATGAACATCATCAACGGCGGGGCTCACGCCAACAACAGCCTGGATATCCAGGAATTTATGATTTTGCCGGTCGGAGCGCCCTCGCTGCGCGAAGCGCTGCGCTATGGCGCGGAGATCTTCCACACGCTCAAGAAGATTCTCGGCGCCCGCGGCATGAGCACAGCGGTGGGCGATGAGGGCGGATTCGCGCCCGACCTGCCATCGAACGAGGTCGCGTTGCAGACCATACTCGAGGCGATCGAGACCGCCGGCTACAGGCCGGGGCGCGATGTGTATCTGGGACTGGATGTGGCGAGTTCGGAGTTTTTCCGCAATGGCCGCTACGAGCTGGAGGCCGAGCATCGCAGCTTCTCATCGGCCGAATTCACGCAGTACCTGGCCGATCTCGCGGCCAAATATCCGATCATCACGATCGAGGATGGCATGAGCGAGAGCGATTGGGAGGGCTGGTCGCTGCTCAGCGCGGCGCTCGGGCGCAAATTGCAGCTCGTCGGGGATGATCTGTTCGTGACCAATACACGCATACTGGCCGAAGGCATTGCGCGCGGCGTGGCCAACGCGATCCTGATCAAGCCCAACCAGATCGGTACGCTCACCGAAACCCTGGCGGCCATCGATATGGCCGAGCAGGCGCATTACGCCTCGATCGTCTCGCACCGCTCGGGCGAGACCGAGGACACGACCATCGCCGACATCGCGGTCGCGACTGCGGCCACGCAGATCAAGACCGGATCGATGTCGCGCTCGGACCGGGTCGCCAAATACAATCAACTGCTGCGTATCGAGGAGTGGCTCGGTGGCGCGCCGCGCTATGCGGGGCGAGACGCCTTCGCGGTCAAATTCTGAGCGCCTCGAGCTTGCCTGCACACGGCCGGACAGTGATAGGCTAGCGCCGCGATGAAATGGCTTGCCGCCTCGTTGTTCACGGCGCTGCTGCTCCTGCAGCATCGATTGTGGCTGTCCAGCGACGGCGTGCACGAGGTACTGCGCCTGCGCGCGGCGGTGGCCGTGCAGCAGTCCGAGAACTCCACGCTCTCAGAACGCAATCGGCAGCTGGGAGCGGAAGTGCGCGATCTGAAGCAGGGCTACGCTGCACTCGAGGAGCGCGCCCGCAGCGATCTGGGCATGGTCGCCGGCAACGAGACCTTCTACCAGGTGGTGCCACAAAAGCCCGCCCTGTTCAACCCGGCCCCCTTGGCGCCAGCGGCCGGCGCCGCTGCGCCGGCGCGCACGGCCGCCGCACACTGATGCGCTATTGGCTGGCGATGCCGGCCGCAGGGGCCGGCCGGCGTTTTGGCAGCGCCAAGCAATTCGCACCGATTGGTCAGCGCACCGTGCTCGAAGTGGCGCTGCAGCACTTCATCAATGACGCACGCTGCCTCGGCGGCAGCATCGCGCTCTCGCCGGAGGAGCCGCGGCGCGCGGCAATCGCCGCGTGGCTGCCGCCGCGCTTCGAGCTCATCGATGGCGGTGCGGAACGGGCACATTCGGTGATCAACGCTCTGCGAGCCCTTGATTCCAGAGCCGTCGCCGCGGACTGGGTGCTGGTGCACGATGCTGCCCGGCCGTGTCTCAGTGCCGCCGATCTGTCGCGCTTGCTGGCCAGTGCGGCCGAGGCGCCCGACGGCGCGTTGCTCGCCTTGCCCATCGCCGACACGGTCAAGCAGGCGCACAGTGCCGCGCCCGGTCAGCCGCGCCGCTGCGCACTCACCCTGCCGCGCGAGTCGCTATGGCTCGCGCAGACCCCGCAGATGTTCCACTACGGGCCATTGCGCTCGGCGCTCGAGCGCGCGCGCTCAGACGGGCGGGTGCCGACGGACGAGGCGCAGGCGATGGAGTGGCAGGGCGTCTCGGCGCTACTGGTCGAGGCGCGCGACAGCAACCTGAAGGTGACCAGTACCGCGGATCTGGCGCTGGCACAGGCCATTATCCATTCGCGCGAGGAGGCCTGAAATGAGGCTACGGGTCGGTTCGGGTTTCGACATTCACGCCTTCGGCCCCGGTGACAGCCTCGTGCTCGGTGGCGTGCGCGTGCCACATAGCCGCGGCGTGGTGGCGCATTCGGACGGTGACGTGCTGCTGCATGCCTTGGTCGATGCGCTGCTCGGGGCCGCTGGTCTTGGCGATATTGGCCAGCACTTTCCCGACAGCGATCCGCAATGGCGAGGGGCCGAGAGCAGGCGCTTCGTCGTGCACACCTGCGAGCTGCTGGCGCGACGCCATTACCGCATCGTCAATGCCGATCTGACCCTCCTGGCGCAGTCGCCGAAAATCGCGCCGTGGCGCGATCAGATTCGCTTCAGCATCGCTGCGGCGCTGCAGCTCAGCGAGTCCTGCGTCAACATCAAGGCGACCACAGCCGAGCATCTGGGCTCGCTGGGCCGCAACGAGGGCCTGGCGGCGATGGCGAGCGTGCTGATCGAACTGGCTGCTGACTAGGCCCGCTCGCTCCGTCGCAGCAGCACCAGCGTGGCGCCGGTGCCGCCCGCCTTCGGCGGTGCCGAAGTGAATGCCAGTACCGGCTCGGCTCGGCGCAACACGGTATTGACCGTATTTTTCAGCACTGGACCGCGTTGACCCGAACGCAGCCCCTTGCCGTGGATGATGCGCACACACTGCAGGCCGCGCGAGCGCACGCGCTGCAGGAACTGCGCGAGCTGCTCCACAGCCTGTGCCGCCGTGAGGCCGTGCAGATCGAGCTCGGCGTCGACGCGGTAGTTGCCGCGACGTATCTGTCGCAAAACACTCTCGGGCACGCCGTCGCGCCGGTATGAGAGCTCATCGCCCGGTTGCGCATCGATGAACGGGCCCGGGGCCAGCAGGCTCTCGGCGAGCACGGCCTGACGCTCGGCGCGGGCGAAGCGCGCGCTCGCGCGAGGCGCGCGCCGAGTCCCCGGCGCACGCGGCGCGCGCTTGAGCGGCCGTACGTCGTGCATTGCGCGTCGGAACAGTTCGCTCTCTTCATCGTCCTTCGCGTTCATGACTCCTCCCCGGAGGGGCATTGAAGTATATTGGCGCGCTTGATACCAGCCGCCCCCGCCTCGCAGTCCTTGAAAATACTGGTCAGTAACGATGACGGCTATCGCGCCGAGGGCATCGCGATGCTGCGCCAGGCGCTGCGCGTGCTTGGCGATGTGACGGTCGTGGCGCCGGACCGCAATCGCAGCGGGGCGGGCAACTCACTGACTCTGGACGTGCCATTGCGGCTCTTTGCCGCCGAGCCGGCGGTGTTTTACGTCGCCGGAACTCCCACCGATTGCGTGCATCTGGCGATTTCGGGTGCGCTCGAAGGGGAGTTCGATATGGTTGCCTCGGGCATCAATGACGGGGCGAATCTCGGCGACGACGTGCTGTATTCGGGCACGGTCGCCGCGGCGATCGAAGGGCGGTTTCTGGGCCTGCCGGCGCTGGCTATCTCACTGTGCACCACGCCGGCGGGTGCACGCCGCTTCGATACTGCCGGGCGTGTGGCCCACGATCTGGTGGCAGCACTGTTGCGCCGGCCGCTCGATCCAACGTTGATCCTCAATGTGAACGTACCGGATCGGCCCTACGAGTCACTGCGCGGCTATGCCAGCACGCGTCTGGGCTTCCGGCATCGCTCCGAGGCGGTGATTGCGGCTCAGGATCCGAAAGGCAATCCCGTCTACTGGATGGGCCCCGCCGGTCCCGGCAACGACGCGGGCGCCGGCACGGATTTCGACGCGGTGGCCAACGGTTTCGTATCGGTGACGCCGCTGGCGATCGACTTCACACGGCACGCGGCGCTCCCCGAAGTCGGGCGCTGGCTCGAGGGCCTGTGATGAGCGATGTGCGCTTTGCCGGCATCGGCATGACCTCCGCGCGCACGCGTGATCGCCTGGTGCAGCGGCTGCGCGAGCAGGGGATCAGCAATCTTGCGGTGCTCGACCGTATCCGCAACCTGCCACGGCACATTTTTGTCGACGAGGCGCTGGCCAGTCGTGCCTATGAAGACACGGCGCTGCCGATCGGTTTCGGCCAGACCATCTCGCAGCCCTACATCGTCGCACGCATGAGCGAAGCCCTGCTCGAGGGCGCACCGCTCGTCAAGGTGCTGGAGCTCGGCACGGGCAGCGGTTATCAGACCGCTGTGCTCGCGCCGCTGGTCGGTCGCATCTACACGATCGAGCGCATCGCCGCGCTGCAGGAGCGCGCCCGCGCGCGCTGCAAGGAGCTGCAGATCCGAAATGTGCGCTTTCGCCACGGCGATGGCACGCTCGGCTGGAAGAGCCAGGGGCCCTTTGACGGCATCATCGTCGCGGCCGCACCGCTGACGATTCCCGAGACGCTCATCGCACAGCTCGGTATAGGCGGCCGGCTCATCGTGCCGGTCGGTCCCGAGGGCGAGCAACAGCTCGTGCGCCTCACGCGGCGCGAGCAGGGGATCGAGCGGCGCGTGCTGGGCGCAGTCGCGTTCGTGCCCTTGCTGGGGGGTCTCGGCTGAGGGCGCCTGCCTGAGGGTCGGGCGCTTAGCCGTGCGGCATAGAATTGGTCTAATTTAACCGAAGTTGGCCGCAAGCCTCGCAATTCGCCGGCAAATGCAATGGGACTTGCCAGCGGCGCATTGGCCCGCTTAACATCTTCGCCCCTGTCGGTAATCGCCGACAACGAATAAGCGGGAGGTCCACGGGAAGAAGACACAGGGAAAAATGGGAAGGACCGGTTAGTTTGCAATAATAAGAATCGAGCGTTGGACAACAAGAATAGATGCGGAAACCATTATTCGAATATGTCAGCTTCGGATAATTTGGGGTTTTGGAAGGGTCTTTCTCTCTCTGTGTCTTCTTCCGGTGTGCTTCCCGCGCGCCGCGCCGACCGTTTCAGGTCAATCCACCCGCTCATCGGGCCTCAGGGAATCAACCCCGCGGCGACCGGCCGCCCTTCATTGGCCAGAATATTGTAAGTACGGCAGGCCGCGCCGAGATTCATGCATTCGAGGGCGATGCCGCGGGCGCGGAAGCGCGCTCGCAACGTCGGGCTGGGCGCACTTTGGAGCTCTCCGGCACCGAGTAGAACGATGGCGGCCTGCTGCTCGAACAGAGCCTGGAGCTGCGCTTCCGACAGGTTGTGCAAATCGCTCGCACCCCAGTCGAGTACCAGCCGCTGCGGCGTGATGATCAAGGGGCGGGTGATGCGCTGCTCGCCGATGAGGATCTCCCCCTCACCGTAGCGGCGTACGAGATGTATGCGCGGATCGAACTCGAGGGCCAGTCGCATGACCGGTACCATATCCCATGGCGAGCGAGCTGATCTTCATCCTGTCAGATTTTTTTCCCCGCGCCCAGAGTGCGCCGCTCGAGCAGGCGCTGCCGCGACTCGCGGCCCTGGAGACTCTGCTCGGGAGCTCCCAGAGCAGTCCTCTGCCCGAGGGTTGGCGCGCCTGGCTCGCGGCACGATACGCCAGCGCAGAACTGGCTGCATTGGCGCCCGCCGCCGCCGCGGCGCTCTGCGCTCTGCCGCCGAGCGCTGCGCAATACTGGCTGGCCACCCCGGTGCACTATTTCGCTGGCATCGACCGTGTGCAGCTGCATCCGGCAGGTCTGCTGCAGCTCAGCGCCGCGGAGCAAGCCGAGCTCAGCACGGATTTCGCGACCCTGTACGCCGACGCGCCCTGGCGCCTGCACGCGGTGGGGGCCCGGGAAATGTTGCTGAGCGGGGAGCCGCTTGCGGCCAGCGGTGCGGATCCGGCTCAGTTCGCCGGCAGCGATCCTGCACCCGGTTTGCCACAGGGAGCACCCGCCGCCACACTGCGTCGCCTGGGGGTGGAAATCGAGATGTGGCTGCATGGACATCGGATCAATCTGGAGCGGCATGCTCGCGGCGAACTGCCGGTGACAACCCTGTGGTTCTGGGGCTCATTGCCCCCCGCGGTGCCGGCGGCTGCGCTAGCCGCGCACACGGCGGCGCGCCTGCCGCTGGCCACGCTCTATGGACGAGACGTTTATGCCGAGGCGCTCTGGCGTCTGCGGGGTCTTGAGCCCCAGGCGTTGCCGGCGGGTTTCCAGAGCCCGGGGAGCCCCGATGCCAATGCGGCTATCGTGCTCTGGCCGAGCCTGGGCGCGGAGGGCTTCACGAGCGCGCTGCAGCGCCTGGAGGCGCAATGGCTCAGGCCAGCATTGCGGGCGCTGCGCGCGGGTGAGCTCGCGGGGATTCGTCTGCTCGCGGCCGCCACGAGCTATCGATTGCGGCGCTTGCACCTCTTGCGGTTCTGGCGCGGGCGCGCAGCGTGGTGGGAGCGCCTGAGTTGACGTACAGCGCGGGATTGCGGCTCGTGCGGCGCGCGCTACCGGTGCCGGAACCGTGCCTGGGTGGGAGCCTGCATCCGGTACTGCAGCGCATCTACGCCGCGCGCGGCATCCTTCGCCCCGAGCAACTCGCGCTCGCGATGCGCGAGCTGCTGCCGGTAGGCAGCCTCGAGGCCGTGGAGGCTGCGGCGCAGCTACTCGCCGCCCAGCAGCGCCCGGGCGCACTGGTGCTCGTCATCGGCGATTTCGATGCCGATGGCGCCACCAGCACGGCGCTGATCGTGCGTGCGCTGCGCAGCTGGGGCTTCCCCGCTGTGGATTTCATGGTTCCGAACCGATTCGAATTCGGCTACGGCTTGACGCCCGAGATCGTGGCGCTCGCGGCCCAGCGCAAGCCCACCCTGATCGTCACGGTGGATAACGGCATCTCCAGCAACGCGGGCGTCGCGGCGGCGCGCGCCGCGGGTATCGACGTGCTCATCACCGATCATCACCTGCCCGGACCGCAGCTGCCCCTCGCCAATGTCATCGTCAATCCGAACGTGGCGGGCAGCGCATTTGCAAGCCGCGCGCTGGCCGGTGTGGGCGTGGCCTTCTACGTGATCGCAGCGCTGCGCCGTTGGCTCGAGCTGCGCGGGCGCTTGCCCTCCGGGGCGTTGCACAGCGCGCAGTTGCTGGATCTGGTTGCACTCGGCACGGTTGCCGACGTGGTCCCGTTCGACACCAATAACCGCATCCTGGTCTCCCAGGGCCTCGCGCGCATCCGTTGCGGGCACTGCGTGCCCGGCATCAGCGCCTTGCTCGAGCTGGCACGACGCGAGCGCAGCACCGTGGTGGCCTCGGACCTGGGGTTCGCGGTTGCGCCTCGTCTGAATGCAGCCGGTCGCCTGACCGACATGTCGATCGGCATCCGCTGCCTGCTGGCCGAGGAGCCGGCAGAGGCTCGGGCCCTGGCGCTCGAGCTCGATGGCTTGAACACCGAGCGGCGCGCCATCGAGGCGCGAATGCAGTGCGAGGCGCGCTCGGCGGTGCGCGCGCTGGAGCACGCGGGCAGCGGCGTGCGCCGCGCCGGCGTGTGTCTGTTTGACCCCGGATGGCACCAGGGTGTCGTCGGTCTCGTCGCCAGCCGCGTCAAGGAGCGCCTGCGCCGCCCGGTTATCGCCTTCGCGCCTATCGATGCCTTGACCCTGCGTGGCTCGGCCCGTTCCATCCCCGGCGTACACGTGCGCGACGTGCTCGACGCGATCGCTGCGCGTGACGGGTCATTGATCCAGAAGTTCGGCGGCCATGCGATGGCCGCCGGACTCACCTTGCCGAGCGCCTCGCTCGATGCCTTCGCCCGCGCCTTCGATGCCGAATGCGAGCGGGCGCTGGAGCGGCGCGGCTCGCCCGATCTCATCGAGACCGACGGCGAGCTCAGCACTGCGGAAATCGCGCTGCCCACGGCGCAGGCGCTGCGCGAGGGCGGGCCCTGGGGCCCGGGTTTTCCCGAGCCGCTGTTCGACGGCGTGTTTCGCATCCAGTCGGCCCGCGTCGTGGGCGAGCGGCACCTCAAACTGGCGCTCAGTGCGCCTGAAGGGCGCGGACAGTTCGATGCCATCGCCTTCAACTACCTCGACGCCGAAGAGCCCGCCGAGCTGCCGCGCGGCGCCGCACGGCTCGTGTACCGCCTCGAGAGCAACGAGTATCTGGGCGAACGACGGCTGCAGTTCGTGGTCGAGCACGTGCTGCCGGCATGAAGCAGCGCGGCGCGAGCGCATGCTAGAATCGACTCGATGGAAGTCAGTCAGCTCAAGCGCACTCTGAAAGATCTCGAGGAGCGCGCCGTCTCCTTGAGGGGGTTTCTTTGAGTACGACCGCAAGAAGGAGCGGCTCGAAGAAGTTGTGCGCGAGCTCGAGGACCCGGCGATCTGGAGCGCGCCCGATCGTGCCCAGGAGCTGGGTCGAGAACGCGCGCGCCTGAGTGCGCAGCTCCAGGAGCTCGATCGCACCAACACGGCTGTCAGCGATGCGAGCGCATTGCTCGACCTGGCGGAGCGCGAGAACGATGAGTCCATGGCGCGCGACATCGAGCGCGATGCCGGTGCGCTCGAGGCGGAGGTGCGCAAGCTCGAGTTCAAGCGCATGTTCCGCGGCGAGATGGACGCGCACAGCGCCTTTCTCGACATCCAGGCCGGTGCCGGTGGGACCGAGGCGCAGGATTGGGCGCAGATGCTGCTGCGAATGTACCTGCGCTGGGGCGCGGCGCGCGGCTTCGGCTGCGAGGTGATCGACTCCAGTCCTGGCGAGGTGGCCGGTATCAAGAGCGCGAGCGTCGCGGTGCAAGGCGAGTATGCCTACGGCTGGCTGCGCACCGAGACCGGCGTGCACCGTCTGGTGCGCAAGTCGCCGTTCGATTCGGGTAATCGGCGCCACACCTCCTTTGCATCGGTGTTCGTCTCGCCCGAGGTCGACGACGATATAGCGATCGAAATCAATCCGGCCGACCTGCGAATGGACGTCTATCGCTCGAGCGGCGCCGGCGGCCAGCATGTCAACAAGACCGAATCCGCGGTGCGCATCACGCATATGCCGAGCGGCATCGCCGTGGCCTGCCAGAACGAGCGCAGCCAGCACAAGAATCGCGCTACGGCGATGAAGATGCTCAAGGCCAAGCTCTACGAACTCGAGGTCAATAAGCGCAACGCCGCGGCCAAAGTGCTCGAGGAGTCCAAATCCGACGTGAGCTGGGGCAATCAGATCCGCTCCTACGTGCTCGATCAATCGCGCATCAAGGATTTGCGTACCGGCGTTGAGGTTGGCAACACAGGCGCGGTGCTGGACGGGGATCTGGATCAATTCATGGAAGCGAGCCTGAAGGCGGGACTGTGAGCGAAGACGAGCATCGACTGATCGCGGAGCGGCGCGCCAAGCTCGACGCGCTGCGCGCGCAAGGGCCGGCCTTTCCCAACCGCTTCCGGCGCGACGCGCTCGCGGCGCAGTTGCTTGCGAGCTACGCGGATCGCGATGTTGCCTGGCTCGAGGCCAATCCGGTGCGCGTGCGAGTCGGCGGACGCATGATGTTCAAGCGCGTCATGGGCAAAGCCAGCTTCGCGAAGATTGCCGATCGCAGCGGTCAGATTCAGCTGTTCCTGCAGGAGCACACGAGGCCGGAGCTCTACGAGGCCTTCAGAAATTACGACGTCGGGGACGTGCTCGGCGCCGAAGGGCTGCTGTTTCGCACCCGCACGGACGAGCTGTCGGTGCGAGTGGAGAATTTGACGCTGCTGGCCAAATCGCTGCGTCCGCTGCCGGACAAGTGGCACGGCCTGGCCGACACCGAGACGCGCTACCGGCAGCGCTACGTCGACCTGATCATGACCGAGCGCAGCCGCCAGGTATTTCAAACGCGCAGCCGCATCGTGCGCTATCTGCGCGATTTTCTCGATGCGCTCGATTTCCTCGAGGTCGAGACGCCGATGATGCAGCCCATACCGGGCGGCGCGGCGGCGCGCCCGTTCGTGACGCACCATAACGCCCTCGATCAGAAGATGTACCTGCGCATCGCGCCGGAGCTGTATCTCAAGCGCCTGATCGTCGGCGGCCTGGAGCGTGTCTACGAGATCAACCGCAATTTCCGCAATGAGGGTCTCTCGACGCAGCACAATCCCGAATTCACGATGCTCGAGCTGTATTGGGCCTACACCGACTACGTCGAGCTCATGGATCTGATCGAGCGGCTATTGCATGGGCTGGCCGATGCGCTCTGCGGCGGCCGCGTCGTCAGCTATCAGGGCCGTGACTATGATCTGAACCGGCCCTTCAGGCGCGTCACGCTCGAGGCGGCGCTACTCGAGTACAACAGCACGCTCGAGCAGCCGCGACTGCGCGATGTAGCGTATCTGCGCGCGGCCTGCGAGCGGCTGGGAATCCCATTCGCCGGACACGATGGCGCGGGCAAGCTGCAGATCGAATTGTTCGAGAAGAGCGTCGAGCACAATCTGCTCGATCCAACCTTTGTCTGCGCCTATCCGGCCGAGGTGTCCCCGCTCTCCCGCGCCAACGACGCGGATCCTTTCCTGACCGATCGCTTCGAGTTCTTCCTCGCCGGACGCGAGCTGGCCAATGGATTCTCCGAGCTCAACGACCCGGAGGATCAGGCAGCGCGCTTCCGCGCCCAGGCCCAGCGCAAGGACAGCGGCGATGACGAGGCCATGCATTTCGACGACGACTACATCCGAGCGCTCGAATACGGCATGCCGCCCACCGCTGGGCTGGGTCTCGGAGTCGATCGACTGGTCATGTTTCTGACCGACTCGGCCTCGATCCGTGATGTGCTGCTGTTTCCGCATCTGCGGCCGGAAGCCTGAAGTACTTTGCGATTGATGTCCGAGCCTGCACAGCGCGCGCAGCCCATCGGCGTGTTCGACTCCGGCGTCGGCGGCCTGACGGTGCTGCGGGCGCTGCAGCTGGAACTGCCCGCGGAGGACTTTGTCTATCTGGGCGATACGGCCCGGCTGCCCTATGGCACCAAGAGCGCGGAGACGGTGGTGCGCTATGCACTGGCGGCCGCCGCTGTGCTCATCGAGCGGGGCGTCAAGGCGCTGGTAGTCGCCTGCAATACCGCTTCCGCGGTGGCGTTGCCTGCGCTGCGCGCGCGTCACGCGCCGTTGCCGGTCATCGGCGTGGTCGAGCCCGGGGCCGCCGCCGCGGTGGCGGCCACGCGCAGCGGACACATCGCCGTGATCGGCACCGAGGCGACCGTGCGTGGGGGCGCCTATCAGGCCGCGATCGCGCGGCTTCGGCCGGGCTCGTTCGTGCGGGCCGCGGCCTGTCAGGTGTTCGTCGCGCTCGCGGAGGAGGGCTGGACCGATGGCATCGTGGCGAGCGATGCTGCGCGGCGCTATCTGGCGCCGCTGTTCGAGCCGCAAGCTGCGCTCGATCCGCCCGCCGATACGCTGGTGCTCGGCTGCACCCATTTTCCGCTACTGCTGCCGGTCATCCGCCAGAGCGTCGGTTCAGAGGTCGCCATCGTGGATTCAGCCGCGACTACGGCACGCGCGGTGCGTGAGCGGCTCGATGCGCAGCACCTGTTGCGCGCGAACGCACCGGCACGCAGCGGGTTGCTGCGCTTGCTGGCCACCGATGGGGTGGTACGGTTTGCCGCGGTCGGCGGCCGCTTTCTCGGCCTCGCCATCGCGCCGGGCGAGGTCGAGCTGGTCGACATCTGAAGCGCGCAAGTATCCTCTGCGGCCAGCCGATTCGATGGATAATGTCAGAATGAAATACCAGTGGAGTTCGACGATGCCTACACCATGCTTCGCGCCGCGCCTGCCGCGCGCCCTCGCTGTCCTCGCCGTGGCCGCGCCGCTCGCGGTGCTGATGGCGCTGATCGCACTGCCCGCGAGGGCCGCCAGCGCGCCGCCGGCCTCCAGCGCACCCGGCACAGCGCCCGCGCCCGCGACAGCGGCAGCGCCGAGCGCCGCTGCTGGACCGAAGAGCGATGCGGGGCCGAAGAACGAAGACGACAAGACGCTGACGCTCTACACCCTGGGCGTGCTGATCAGCCACAATCTCGAATCCTTCCAGCTCTCGAGCGCCGAGTTCAGGTCGGTGATGGCCGGCCTGACCGATGGCTACAATCATCACGTGGCAACCATCGACATTGATGCCTACACGCCCAAGGTCCAGGCGCTGCAGCGTACCCGCGTGGCGAGCCTCTCGCAGCACGAGAAGGAAGTCGGTCAGGCCTATCTCGAGAAGGCGGCCGCAGTGCCGGGTGCGCAGAAGACGCAGAGCGGGCTCGTGTATCAACAGCTTACCGAAGGCAATGGGCCCAATCCGCAACGCACGGATCGGGTCCTGGTCAACTACGAGGGCAAGCTGATCGACGGCACGGTGTTTGACAGTTCCATCAAGCGCGGTCAGCCCGCCACCTTCAATCTCTCGGCCGTCATTCCGTGCTGGACCGAGGCCCTGCAGCTCATGAAAGCCGGTGGCAAGAGCCGGATCGTGTGCCCGGCGATTCTCGGGTACGGGGATCGTGGTGCCCCGCCGATCATCAAACCCGGCTCCACGCTGGTGTTCGACGTGGAGTTGATCAGCATCGTCAATCCGTCGGCCGCACCGCCGGCACCAGCGCGACCGCCCAGCAACTGATTCGGACTCATTCCGGACTCGTCTCGATGCGCATCGACAGGTCGATCGCCGTGACATTCTTGGTGAGTGCGCCCACGGAGATGTAGTCGACGCCGGTTTCGGCGACGGCACGCAGGCTCTCGATGGTGAGGCCACCGGAGGACTCGAGCTGCGCGGGGCGCTGGTGAGCGCGATTCACGGCGACCGCGGCTCGCAGCAGCTCGAGATCGAAGTTGTCGAGCATGATGATGTCGGCGCGCGCCGCCAGGGCCTCGCGCAGCTGCTGCAGGTTCTCGACCTCGACCTCGATGCGCACGCGTGGCGCGTGCGAGCGGGCGGTCGTCACGGCAGCGGTGATCGAGCCGGCCGCGGCGATATGGTTTTCCTTGATGAGTACGAGGTCGTACAAGCCGATGCGGTGATTGGCGGCGCCGCCGCAGCGTACGGCGTATTTCTGCGCCGTGCGCAGTCCGGGTATCGTCTTGCGGGTATCGAGGATCTGGCAGGCGGTGCCGTGTATCGCCTCGACGTAGCGCTGCGTGATCGTGGCCGTCCCCGACAGTAGCTGCAGGAAATTCAACGCGGTGCGCTCGCCGGTCAACAAGGCCCGCGCCGGGCCGTCCAGGGTGCATAGCAGCGCGTTGGGCTGGATGTGCGAGCCCTCCGGGAAGTGCCAGCTGATCTGCACGGCCGCATCGAGCTGGCGGAAGGTCTCGTCGAACCATGGAGCGCCGCACAGTACCGCGTCCTCGCGGCAAAGCACATGAGCGCGCGCCCCGGTACGCGTGGGGATCAGGTTTGCGGTCACGTCGCCCGAGCCGATGTCCTCGCGCAACGCACGGGCCACCTGATCGGGCAGGTCGAATGGAAGCTTGCTCAGACTCGCTCCGCCCTCAATTCGCTTTGAAGATTAGGCCAGCGCACCCCATAATTCAACGCACAGGCTACAGGATCAGGGGAAATTGATGGACGTCAACGATCGAATCCGGCAGGAACTCTCGGCCGCACCGGTGGTGCTCTTCATGAAGGGCACGCCTGAATTTCCGCAGTGCGGCTTTTCGGCTCAGACCGTCGCAGCACTGCGCCACCTCGGGGCGAAATTTCACTATGTGAATATTTTCGACGATCCCGAGCTGCGCGAGGCGCTCAAGCGCTATTCGAGCTGGCCGACCTATCCACAGCTCTATGTGAACAGTGAGCTGATCGGCGGCTGCGACATCGCGCTCGAGATGTACCGTAACGGCGAGCTGAAGGAATTACTCGAGACCGCCGGCGCGGTCGCGGCCTAGGGGCCATCAAGGCTCCTGGTTTTCCTCAGGTTCCTCCGGGACAGCGGTCAGGGCCACCCAGCCCAGGGCGCGTGCCCGCTGCTCGGCGCGCGCGTAGCTATCGGCCAATTCGTTGCACACGAGGCAGAACAGATCCGCGGTGCGCTCGGCATCGTAGATGGCCGAATGGGCCGAGGCCTTGTCCCAGTGCATCCCGGCCACAGCCGTCGCTTTGGCCAGCACGGTTTGCCCCAGGGCGGCGCCGGCGAGCGTCGCGGTATCGAAACAGGAGAAGGGATGAAACGGGTTGCGCTTGAGGCCGGTACGGGCCACCGCGGCGTTCAGGAAAGCCAGATCGAAGGACGCATTGTGACCGACCAGCACTGCGCGACGGCAGCCGTGCAGACGGATCGCTGAGCGGATTTCACGAAATATTCGCCCCAGCGCGTCGCTCTCGTCGATCGCCGGGCGCAATGGGTGCCAGGGGTCGATCTTGTTGACCTGCAGCGAGACGGGATCGAGCCGCGAATTTTCGAACGGCCGCACGTGATAGGAATGGGTAGCGCCGCGATACAGCTTGCCGTGAGCGTCGATCTCGATGAGTACGGCCGCGATCTGCAGCAGGGCGTCGGTGCTGGCCTGAAAGCCGCCGGTCTCCACATCGATGACCACGGGCAGAAAGCCGCGGAAGCGGCGCAACATCAGGGGTTCAATCGCGTCCGGCGTTTCGCTCACGGCGAGGCCGTCCGCAGGCGCCACGACAGGCTCTGGCCGGCGCCCAGCGGCACGAGCTCGGTGTCGCCGAAAGGGTAGCTCGGCGGCACGGTCCAGGACTCCTTGACCAGGGTGATCTGTTCGCGATTGCGTGGCAGGCGGTAGAAATCGGCGCCGAATTCGGCCGCGAAGCCCTGCAGGCGCGCCAGGATGCCCTCGGCCTCGAAAACCTGCGCATAAAGTTCTATGGCGGCATGCGCCGAGAATATCCCGGCACAGCCGCAGGCACTCTCCTTGGCCGCTCGCGCATGCGGAGCGCTGTCGGTACCGAGGAAAAAGCGCGGATTGGCGCTGGCGAGGGCTGCGAGCAGGCTCTGCCGGTCCGGCTCGCTCTTGAGCACCGGCAGGCAGTAGTGATGCGGCCGAATGCCGCCCTCAAAGAGCGCGTTGCGATTGAGCAGCAGATGCTGCGGCGTGATCGTGGCGGCTACACCGGGACGGGCGCTGCGCACGAACTCGACCGCCGCGCGCGTCGTGATATGTTCGAACACGATGCGCAATCGTGGCCAGCGCTCGGCCAGCGGCGCCAGCACGCGCTCTATGAAACGCTGCTCGCGATCGAACACATCCACGGCGCGGTCCGTGACTTCCCCATGCACCTGCAGCGGCAGATCCAGCGCGCTCATGGCCGCCAGCGCGCTCTCGAGTCGCCCGATCTCGGTGACGCCGGCATCGGAATGCGTGGTCGCGCCGGCCGGATAGAGCTTGGCACCATGGATCGTGCCGGAGGCATGGGCGCGCTCGATCTCCGCGGCGCTCGTGTGATCGGTCAGATACAGCGTCATGAGCGGTTCAAAGCTCGCCCCGGGCGGCAGTGCCGCCAGAATGCGCGCGCGATAGGCCTGTACCTGTGCAGTGGTGGTCAGTGGTGGGACCAGATTGGGCATGATCATGGCGCGCGCGAAGCGCGCGACCGAGAACGGTAGCACCGTGGCCAGGGCCGCGCCGTCGCGCAAATGCAAGTGCAGATCGTCCGGCCGGCACAGTTGCAGCTCGGCGCTCACGCGCGACTCGAGGCGTAGACGCGGTTGTAGAGTTTCTGCGAGAGCAGCACCTCGAGCGTCCAGCGCACGCCGAAGCCGGTGATTTCCGTGCCGACATGGCCGAGGCCGCCGCGGCGCGTTGCCGCGGAGAGGTCCACGTGCACCCAGGGCAGATCGCCGATGAAGCGCTGGAGGAAACGGGCCGCGAGGATGTGATCGCCTCTGCCCTCGACCGCACATTGCACGATGTCGGCGACCTTGCTGTCCAGATCGCTGTCGAAATCCTCATCCATCGGAAAGTTCCAGACGCGCTCGCCGCTGGCACGGCCTGCCGCGACCAGCGATTCGGCCAGCTCGGCGCGATTGGTGAACACGCCGCTGTAGCGTTCGGTCAGCGCGTGGACGCAGGCGCCGGTCAGCGTCGCGAAGTCGATGGTCAGGCGCGGCCGCGTGCGCGCCGCCAACGCGAGCGTGTCGGCCAGCACCATGCGGCCCTCGGCATCGGTGTGGATGACCTGAATCGTCACGCCGTTGCTGGCACGTACGAGTTCCTGCGGCCGGTAAGCCGTGGGACCCGTGTTGTTCTCACTGATTGCGAGCCACGCATCTGCAGTCAGGCCGGCTTTGAGCTCCGCGAGCGCGACCAGGCACGCCAGGGCGACGGCGCTACCGGCCATATCCGTGTGCATATCGAGCATCGAGCGGTGCGGCTTGAGGTTCACGCCGCCCGTATCGAAGAGTATGCCCTTGCCCACGAGCGCGACGTCCGGTACGCGCCCGCGCGCGCTGCGCGCCCTGCGCCCACCCTGCCAGCGCAGGTGGGCGATGCCGGCGTGACGCGCGGCGTTGCCACGTGTGACGGCCAGGAATGCGCCCGCACCCAGACGCTTGAGCTGTGCCTCCGAATACCACCGCATGCGCAGCCCGTGCCGTCGAGCGAGGGCACCGAGCAGCCGGCGGTAAGCGCGCGCATCGAGCAGGTTCGGCGGCAGCGCGGTCAGGGCGCGCACGAGGTTGCCCGCGCGTGCGCTCGCTGCGATGCGCTCGATGGGCAGCGCCGTTGCGGCGTAGATTTCGATGCTCTGCAGGCGCCAGGGCGCGGGTGGATCGCTGCGAAATTCGGGCAGGGCAAAACTCTCCGTCCAGACCGCACTGAGCAGCGCCTCGTACCACAGTGCGGCATCCTTGAGCGATTCGCTGACCAGCAGGCCGATGTGCGAGGGCCGGCGCTTGGCGATCTCGCGCACGAGCCGGCCGGCGAAGCTCAGGCGCTCGAAGCTGCTGGCCTTCGGCTTCACATATGCGAGCAGGGCCTGCGTCTGGCGGCGGTTGCTGAGGTTCGTGCTGCGCCAGTCGAGCGCCGAGCGGGCGCCGCGCTCGTGCAGGTCCCGCCAGCGCGGCGCTTCGGGCAGTCGTTTCCAGACCGACGCCTCGCCCGGGTCGGTCAATACCACCAGGGCATCGAGCATCGCGGCTTTGCGCT
>JBELAR010000069.1:0-11720 GCA_049508555.1 Steroidobacteraceae bacterium | reverse complement strand
CGCAGTGCGCTGGTTGGAGTCGCGGCAGAATGCGGATGGCGGGTGGGGCGAGAGCAACGACAGCTACCTGGCCGAGTCCAAGGCGCGCGGGGCGATGGCGAGCACCCCATATCAGAGCGCCTGGGCGCTGCTCGGGCTGCTGGCGGCCGGTGAGAGCGCATCCAGCGCCGTGCGCAACGGCATCGGTTATCTGCTGCGCACGCAGCAGTCCGATGGCCTGTGGAGCGATCCGAGCTACACCGCACCGGGCTTTCCACGCGTGTTCTATCTGAAGTATCACGGCTATTGCGCTTACTTTCCGCTATGGGCGTTGGCGGAGTATCGAAACAGCACGCGGCCCGGAGCCGCGCATTGAGCCAGGTCGGCATCGTCTGCGCACTGGCAGCCGAGGCACGTCATCTGGGTCCCACGACCCACGGGCGCGCGCCGCTCTCGACGCTCACCGACGGCACATTGCTCTGTGTGAGCGGCATGGGTGGTGCGGCTGCCGAACGCGGTGCACGCGCATTGCTCGAGGCCGGCGCGACGGCGCTTGCCAGCTGGGGCATGGCCGGAGGCCTGGACCCTGGCCTGACTGCTGGAACCATATTGCTGCCGCACACAGTCATCGGAATCGATGGCAGCGCCATCGCCACGGCTCGGCATTGGTGCGAGCGGCTCGATGCTGCCCTCGGCGCGCTGCACCCCGTGGCTCGCGGCGCCCTGCTCAGCAGTACCCGGGCGATCGGATCGATTGCGCAAAAGGCCACGCTCCACCGCGAGACCGGGGCAGCAGCCGTGGACATGGAGAGCCTGGCGGTTGCGAGCGTGGCCCAGGCGGCCCACGTGCCGTTCATCGCCGTGCGCGTGATCGTGGATGGGGCCGGGGATGTGCTGCCGCGGGCCGTGACCGCCGCCGCCGACAGCGCGGGGCATCTGCAGCTCTGGCGGCTGATTGGCGCCTTGGCACGCTCGCCCTCGGATCTGGCGCCGCTGATCCGGCTCGCCCGGCGCTATCGGGCTGCGAGTCGATCGCTGGCCGCCGTGGCCCGCGCGGGCTCGCTGGCACCCTACGCTTTTGCGGTGGCGCCCGACATCGGCATGTCATGAGGGCGATGGTCACTGGCGCCACGGGTTTCGTGGGCGCGGCGGTCGCCAGAGCCTTGATTCAAACGAACTGGCAAGTGTGCGCCTTGGTGCGCAAGGGCTCGGACCGCCGCAATCTGCAACGCTTGCCGGTGGAGGTCGTCGAGGGCGACCTCGCAGACAGCGATTCGCTCGATCGTGCCCTCAGCGGCTGCGAGGCGCTGTTTCATGTGGCAGCCGATTACCGGCTCGGCGTGCTCGAGCCGGCACAGCTCTACCGCACCAATGTGGAGGGGACGCGTAATATTCTCGCCGCCGGCCGCCGCGCGGGTGCGACGCGCATTGTTTACACGAGCAGCGTCGCGACGATCGGGCTGTCAGCCGATGGCGCGCGAGGCCGGGAGGATACTCCGGTCGCCTTGAGCGACATGATCGGTCATTACAAGCGCTCGAAGTTTCTCGCCGAGCAACTCGTAGTGGAAGCCGCGCGCGAGGGCACCCCGGTCGTGATCGTCAATCCATCCACGCCCATGGGGCCAGGCGATGTCAAACCCACGCCGACCGGCCAGCTGCTGCTCGATGCGGCTCGCGGCAGGATGCCGGCCTACATCGACACCGGGCTGAACATCGTGCACGTCGATGACGTCGCCGCCGGGCATCTGCTGGCATTTCAGCGCGGGCGAGTCGGCGAGCGCTACATACTGGGCGGAGAGGACATGACGCTGCGCGAGATTCTCGGCGAGATCGCCGGCATCGTGGGCCGCAAGCCTCCGCGCCTGCGCCTGCCGCGCGCCGCGGTACTGCCGATCGCCTATGTGGCCGAGGCCTTTGCCCGGGTGAGCGGCGGTACCACCCGTATTACCGTGGAGGGCGTGCGCATGGCGCGCAAGCGCATGTACTACTCGAGCGATAAAGCGGTAGGCGAGCTCGGCTACGCGTGGCGCGCACCGAGGGAGGCGTTCGAGGATGCTCTGAACTGGTTTCGCGAGCAGGGCTATCTACACTGATCGCGGCACCGCAACGGCGGTCAGTACCAGACCATCGCGAACCAGGAAACGTCCAGTGAGGCGTTGGAGCTCACGGCCGAGTTCCCCGAGCGCGGCGGCTCGTAGTCTCGCCTCAAAGCGGCCCGTGAGCGGCTCGAAACTCACGACGGCGTCCTCGAAGCGCAATGCCCGGCGCGTGAGCGGAAAGCAGGCCTTGTAGATGCTCTCCTTGGCGCTGAAGAGCACTCGATTCCAATGCACGCCGGCCGGTGCCCGCTCGAGCCAGTCGCGCTCCTCGGGCACGGACACGCGCTCGAGCACGCCCGCCGGTACGCTCTCGTGCAATTCGGCGTCTATACCCAGGGCCAGCATGTCGCTCGATAGGGCGGCCGCGGCGGCCCGATAACCCGGACAATGCGTGATGCTGCCCACGACTCCGGGGGGCCAGATCGGCTCTCGATGCCGGCCGCGCAGAATCGCTGCGGCCGGCAGGCCGAGCGCCTGCAGCGCACGCCGTGCACAGGATCTTGCAGTCAGGAACTCCAGGCGCCTGCTCTCTACGGCTCGGCCCACCAGTGCCGCTTCCTCCGGCAGCACCAGGACCTCGGGGTCATCGCTCCGCGCGAAAGCTGAGGCGACGCCATGGGGGAGCAGTTCGGCAATCACATGCGTTTCTCGATCGAATTTCGGCTGGGCAGGGTAAAGTAGCTGTCAAACAGGAACGGGCACGCCCTCGTGTCGCACTCTACATGCGTGAGCACCCGCTGAGCCTCGGCAAGCGCTGAGACAGGAGAAATACCGTGCCGAGGTTCGCCGCTAATCTCACGATGCTGTTCAATGAGGTGCCCTTTCTCGACCGATTCGAGCGGGCGGCTCGAGCCGGATTCGAGGCGGTGGAGTTTCTGTTTCCTTACGCCTTTCGCGCCGATGAAATCAAACAGCGACTCGATGATCACGCTCTGCAGCTGGTGCTGCACAACCTGCCGGCAGGGGATTGGGACGGCGGCGAGCGCGGCGTGGCCTGCCTGCCCGACCGCGTCGCCGAGTTTCGCAGCGGCGTCACGCGGGCCATTGAATACGCTCAGGCGTTGGGTGTCGGGCAGCTCAACTGCCTGGTGGGCAAGGCTCCATCGGGTGCAGACGCCGCGGCGCTGCGCGCGCTCGTGGTCGAGAACCTGGCGTATGCCGCGGCGCAGCTCAAGCGCGCGGGACTCAAGCTCTTGATCGAGCCGATCAATACCTTCGACATCCCTGGATTTTACCTGTGTCACACGGCGCAGGCTGCCGGCATTCTGCTCGAGGTGGGCGCGGACAACGCCTATGTTCAGTATGATATCTACCATGCCCAGCGCATGGAGGGCGAGTTGGCGGCGACGATGCAGAAGTACATCCGGAACATCGGCCACGTACAGGTTGCCGATAACCCAGGGCGCCACGAGCCGGGCAGCGGCGAGATCAACTACCCCTTTCTGTTCACTCACCTGGACCGCATCGGCTACGGTGGCTGGATAGGCTGCGAATACAAGCCGGCGGGTGCCACCGAGGCAGGCCTGGGCTGGCGCCAGCGCCTGTGCCCCTGATGCCTCAGGACCCGCCTCCCTCACGCCCATACAGCTAAGGACCATGACATGACTGCCCCATCCCTCAAGATCGGTTTCGTCGGCCTCGGCATCATGGGTGCGCCCATGGCCGGCCACCTCATCAAGGCGGGCCACCAGCTCTTCGTCTTCACCTTGGGACCCATGCCGGAGTCCATCGCTTCGAGCAGCGCGACCCAATGCCCGAACGCGCGCGATGTGGCCGAACGGGCCGACATCATATTCACGATGGTGCCCGATACGCCCGATGTCGAGGCTGCGCTGTTCGCCGCGAACGGGGTCGCCGCAGGCCTGCGCCAGGGCAAGATCGTGGTCGACATGAGCTCGATATCGCCGATCGCCACCAAAGGCTTTGCGCAGCGGATCAATGCGCTCGGTTGCGACTACCTCGATGCGCCAGTATCCGGCGGCGAAGTGGGCGCGAAGAATGCGACGCTGTCGATCATGGTGGGCGGGCCGGACGCGGTCTTCGAGAAGATCAAACCGCTGTTCGAGCTCATGGGCAAGAACATCACGCTGGTCGGTGGCAACGGTGACGGTCAGACGGCGAAAGTCGCGAACCAGATCATCGTGGCGCTCACGATCGAAGCGGTGGCCGAGGCGCTGCTGTTTGCCTCCAAGGCCGGCGCGGATCCGGCGCGCGTGCGCCAAGCGCTCATGGGCGGCTTTGCCTCCTCCAAGATCCTCGAGGTGCACGGCGAGCGCATGATCAAGCGCACTTTCAATCCGGGCTTCCGCATAGAGCTGCACCAGAAAGACCTGAATCTGGCGCTCAGCAGCGCACGCGCGCTCGGCGTCTCTCTGCCCAACACGGCGACGGCACAGGAATTATTCAATGCTTGCGCCGCCCACGGCGGCAAGGCCTGGGATCATTCGGCCATGCTGCGTGCGCTGGAGATGCTGGCCAATTTCGAGGTCGGTCAGAAGCCGGCCTGATCCGCGCGGCGGCCCGCGGCGCTGCGCGGGCTGTGACGAACTTCTCGTTTTTGCGTCGCTCGCTACCCTGCCAGCTCAACGAATGCGGGAAATCGGAGCTGCGACCGATATTGGTATTCGACATACCGCTAGCGTCGCGTTGGCATAAGCGGACAGACGGAACGATGACGCCTCAGCGACTGACAGCGGTTTCGCACCACTCTGGATGCCTGGCGTGGCCATGAACGCCCCGGAACGCGGCCTGGACTGTCTGCCGCTGGCGCGCGCGCGCGCGCGCAGCGTGCTGATCATCGATGATGATCCGGTGTTTGCGGTACTGGCCAGCGAGACGCTGCAGCAGGCCGGCTACGACGCGAGAATAGCCGGCACGACGCAGGAGGCGTTCGCGGCGCTGGAGCAAGCCCCACCCGATCTGGTGCTGCTCGATGTCGATTTGCCGGGGGGCAATGGTTTTGAGGTCTGCGCGGCGATGCGCGCCATGAGCTCGGGCGTGGACATGCCCATCGTCATGGTGACCGGCCACGACGACACCGACTCGATCGCCAAGGCCTATCAGGTCGGAGCGACCGACTTCATTCACAAGCCGGTACTGTGGCCGACTTTGCCGCATCGTATCGGTTTCATGTTGCGCGCCCTGGACAACATGCGCGCGCTGCGCCTGAGCGAGCAAAAGAACCGCGCGCTGCTGCAGGCGCTTCCCGACACGATTTACATGGTGGACGCGGATGGCGTCGTGGTGGAACACATCACCGGCAACGAGGAGAAGCGCGCGGAGAGCCTCGTCGGCCAGCGGCTCGAGGAGGTGTTTCCGCCCGAGGTCGCGCGCGCGGCGCGCCTGTCGCTGAGCGGCTTGGCCACGGCGGCGATGTCCAGCTTTGAGTTCGAGACCGGCCCCGGCAAGGACCAGAGATGGGTCGAGGCGCGACTGCGCCCGCAGGCGGATGGACCCTTGTTGATCATCGCTCGTGATACCACCGAGCGGCGCCAGGCCAAGGCTCGAATCGAGTACCTCGCCTATTACGACACGCTGACCAAGCTGCCCAATCGCCAGCTATTCGTCCGCTACGCCGCCCGCGCCATGCGCGATGCCAAACAGTCCGGGCACCTCATGGCCCTGCTATACCTCGATCTGGACCGCTTCAAGCGCATCAACGATAACCTCGGTCATTCGGTGGGCGATGCCCTGCTGCAGACCGTGGCGCGCAGATTGGAACAGAGTGTGCACCCCTCCGATGCCGCGGTGCAGCCTGGTGAGGGTCCCAGGCGCTCACGCACGCAAGTGGCCCGCTTTGGCGGCGATGAGTTCGTGGTGCTGCTGACCGGCCTGCGCGATGAGTCGCAAACCGTTGCTGTGGCCACGCGCATCCAGAAGTCGCTGGCGGAACCGTTCGAATGCGGCGGTCATCGCTTCGTCGTGACGCCGAGCATAGGCATCGCACTGTATCCAAAGGATGCGGCGGACATCGAGGATCTGCTCGTCAAGGCGGATATGGCGATGTATCAGGCCAAGGATCAGGGTCGAAACGGACATGCGTTCTACGGCCATTCCATGGCAGTGCGCTCGCTCGGCCGGCTCGAACTCGAATACGATCTGCAGCGCGCGTTCGAGAACGGCGACTTTCAGATCCACTATCAGCCGAAGATGGATCTGGCCACCGGGGCGATCGTCGGCGCCGAGGCGCTGCTGCGCTGGCACCACGCCACGCGCGGATGGATTTCGCCCGATACCTTCATACCGGTCGCGGAGGAAACGGGGCTGATCGTCGCGCTCGGGGATTGGGTCATCCGCGAGGCATGCCGGCAGCTGCGCAGCTGGACCGACCAGGGCTTCGGACATCTGACCATCGCAGTCAACGTCTCCATTCAACAGTTCTCCAGAGAGGATTTCCTGGAGTCCGTCCTGCACGAGCTCAAGCACGTGAGCGTCAAGCCGCAGCAGATGGAGCTGGAAATCACTGAAAGTCTGTTGATGAGAAATGTCGACGATACCACCGCCTGCATGAAGCGTTTCCGCGCCGCGGGCATGAGTCTGTCGATCGACGATTTCGGCACCGGCTATTCCTCTCTGGGCTATCTGCGGCAATTTCCCGTGAATGCATTGAAGATCGACCGCTCGTTCGTGCAGGATCTGCACACCAGCGACGACGATGCGGCGATCTGCGCCGCAATCATTGCGATGGCGCGCGAGCTGGAGCTCAAGGTGATCGCGGAGGGCGTCGAGAACCAGGAACAGCTCGATTTCCTGCGCGCCCATCGATGCGATCAGGTTCAGGGATATATCGTCAGTCGGCCGGTGTCGGTCGCGGATCTGATGGTACTGCTGCGTAAAGGCGCGCATCGCGACGGCGGCACCGGGCGCATGCATGTCAATCCATGATGCGATGGCTCGGTCAGCTATCGCTTGCCTTCAGGTTGCGCGCGATGATTCTCGGCGCCGTGGCGGTCACGCTGCTGCTCGGTTCGCTGCTGTACACCGTGATGACGGCGCTCACCTTGCGCCGCAATGCAACCGAGCACGTGTTGACGTTGGTTTACGCGGTGGGGGCGAACGCGACCGCGGCGCTGAAATCGTCCGATCGAGGACTCGCGCGCAGGACGCTGCAGGCGCTGCGCGCCGAGCGGGATATCCGCGCCGCGACGCTCTACGACAGCGCCGGCCTGATGATGGCGGACGTGAGTTTCGTGGCCGACAATCCTCCGGCGCCGAGGCAATTGCCGGCGCGGGATATCCCTCGCAGTGACGGGCAGGGCGCGGCTGCAGCGCCGTCGATCGAATTTCAAGGCCTGACACGCGCCCATATCAGGGCTCCGATCGTGCTGGACGGGATGCCTCAGGGCACCATCGTCGCCGATGCGTACCTGACGCAGTTCGAGGAGCCCTGGAAAGATTCCCTGCAACCCATGGCTTTCGGCCTCCTGTTCGCCGGTCTGGTGGCCTATGCACTCTCGAGCCGCATGCGGCGCGCCATCGCGGTCCCGCTCGCGGATCTGTTTCAGGTCGCACGCAACGTTCGCCAGAGCAAGGATTTTTCGATTCGCGTGGAGAAACAGGAGGACGACGAGTTCGGTGCCCTGATAGATGGATTCAATGAGATGCTCGGGGAGCTGGAGCGGCGAGATCGCAATCTGCACGTGTATCAGAATGAACTCGACAAGCGAGTTCGCGAGCGCACGACCGAGCTGGATCTGGCGGTCGCCGAGGCGCGGGCGGCGGCACAGCGCGCGGAGGGCGCAAGCCGTGCCAAGAGCGACTTTCTGGCCCGCATGAGCCATGAAATCCGAACGCCAATGAACGGCGTACTCGGCATGGCCGAACTACTGCGTCAGTCGCCGACGCTGGATGAGCGTCAGCGCCGTTACGCGATCACAATCCATCAGTCCGGCACTGCGCTGCTCGACATCATCAATGACATTCTGGATTTTTCCAAGATCGAGGCAGGCAAGCTCGAGCTGGAGAAGGCGCCATTCTGTTTGCGCGACATCGTCGAGGATGCGGTGGATATATTGGCGGAACGCGCGCACAGCAAAGGTCTGGAGCTGATCTGTGCCATCCCGGCGGAACTCGACACGACGGTCTGCGGCGACGGTCCGCGGCTGCGTCAGGTGATCATCAATCTGATCAGTAACGCAGTGAAATTCACCGAGCGCGGTGAAATCACCGTTCATGTGCGTCACGAGCCCGCGGATCTTCTGAATTCATCGTTTCATTTCGAAGTCTGCGATACCGGCATAGGCATCAAGCCTGAGAACTGCGAAACGATATTCGAGTCCTTCGCGCAGGAGGACAGCTCGACGACGCGCCAGTACGGCGGCACCGGACTCGGGCTCGCGATCTGCAAGCAACTGGTGGAGCTGACGGGCGGACATATCGGCGTCTCGAGTGCGCCGGGCAAGGGCTCGAGGTTCTTCTTCTCGGTACCCCTGACACCCGATTCAGGCGCTCAGCGTGAGCGGCGTACCACGGCGCTCACGCGCAGTCGCATGCTCATCGTGGACGATAATTCCACGCATCGGGATATTCTGCGGCAGCATCTGTTCAGCTGGGGAGTGGTGGTGAGCGTGGCGAGTTCGGGCCGACAGGCACTGGAGATTCTGGACCGATCGCTGGGCGGGGAATTCGACGTGATCATCGTCGACGCGCAGATGCCCGAGATGAGCGGCGCGGCGCTCATAGAGCTGATCCGTGGCCGCCCCGAGTTCACCAGCGTACCGGTGGTCATGATGAATTCGGGGCTCGCCTGGGGTTCTGTCGCGGCCAAAGCCCAGGATGGCGCCAATGCATGGCTGAACAAGCCGATACGCCGCACGCAGCTGCGTACCTGTCTCATGGAGCTCTTGGCCGAGCAGTACGCGGCCGAGGATCGACTGCTGCAATCGGGCGCTCGCAGCGCGGACTTGCAGCCCTCCAGTGGTCCCAAGTCGCTGCAGCTGCGGCGGCTGCTGCTGGTGGAGGACAATCCGGTCAACCAGGAAGTGGCCCTCGCGATGCTCCAATCGCTGGGTATCGAAGCCGTCAGCGCCTGGAGCGGGGAGGAGGCGCTCGAGAAGATAGCCGTGGAACGCTTTGACGTCGTGCTGATGGACTGTCAGATGCCGAAGATGGATGGCTATGCGACGACGATACGTATTCGGGAGCTGGAACAGGCGCAGCAGCGAGCACGCATGCCCATAGTCGCACTGACTGCAAATGCCCTGAGCGGCGACGCCGATCGGTGCTTTGCGGCGGGGATGGACCACTACCTGAGCAAACCATTCACGCTCGAGCAATTGCGCGCGGTACTCGAGCCCTACGCCGCCGACATCGAGCCCGGCGCCGCCGGCAGCGACACCGGCTGCGTGCCTGAATGGCCGGTGACGCATGAATCTCCGCCGAGCAATGATCACGCGGTACTCGATCAGCAGACACTCGGGCGCATCCGCGCGCTGCACCGGCCGGGCGGCCCGGACCTGCTGGCCAAAGTCGTGGGCATATATCTGTCGAGCTCTCTCGCGCTCACCGATGTCATGCGCGCAGCCGCGCTGGACGGCGATTCAGCGGCCCTCGTGCACGCGGCGCACGCGCTGAAATCCAGCAGCGCCAACGTGGGCGCGATCGCGTTCGCGGATCTGTGCAGAGAGGTGGAAGCCGCGGCCGCAGCGGGCGATATGGCAGAGGCCCGTACCCTGGTGGACAGACTACTGGCTCAGCATCGACAGGTATTGCAGGCGCTCGACGAGCAGACGATGGCGGCCTGAGGGCTGTATAGCGGCGTCACAACGATCCGCCACCGCCGGCCAATGCGTGAGCCGGCGACTGGCCCGAACCCTGCGCCTTGTCGCTGGCGCGCGCGCGGCGGCGCACGCCCGTGAACTGGTCCAGATACAGATAGATCACCGGGGTGGTGAACAGCGTCAGGGCCTGGCTCAGCACCAGTCCCCCGACCATGGTGAAGCCGAGCGGACGGCGCAATTCCGAACCGGTACCCTGCCCGAGCATCAGCGGCAGGGCTCCGAGCAGCGCCGCCATCGTGGTCATCATGATCGGCCGGAAGCGCAACAGGCAGGCCTGGCGGATCGAGGCCTCCGGTGAGAGATGCTGCTCGCGCTCGGCCTGCAGCGCGAAATCCACCATCATGATGCCGTTCTTCTTGACGATGCCGATCAGCAGGATGATGCCGATCAGGGCGATGACCGACAGATCGAAGTGGAACAGCATCAGCATCAGCAGCGCCCCGACGCCCGCCGAGGGCAGCGTCGAGAGAATGGTCAGCGGGTGTATGTAGCTCTCATAGAGCATGCCGAGGATGATGTAGACGGCGACCAGGGCCGCGAGGATCAGGTAGGGCTGGGACTTCAAGGAGCTCTGAAAGGCCTGCGCCGCGCCCTGAAAATTACCGGTCACGGTCGCGGGCATGTGGATCGAATCGGCCGCGGCGTTGATCGCATCGACCGCATCGCCGAGCGCCGCGCCCGGGGCAAGATTGAACGAGAGCGTGACCGCCGGGTACTGCCCCTGATGGTTGATCGAGAGGAAGGTCACGTGCTGCGTGTCGTACTTCACGAAGGTCGAGAGCGGCACCATCATCCCGGTCGCGGGCGACTTGACGTAGATCTTCGAGAGCGTCTGCGGATCGCCCTGCAGCGCCGGGGTGATCTCCAGGATCACGTGGTAGGCGTTGAGCTGGGTGAAATACTGCGTCACCTGGCGCTGGCCGAAGGCATCATACAGCGTCTGATCGATCAGTGAGGGCTGGATGCCGAAGCGCGCGGCCTGATCGCGATCGATGGTCATCGAGAGCATGGAGCTGTTGGTCTGCTGATCCGAGCCCACGTCGCGCAGTTGCGGCAATTGCTGCAGTCGCTCGAGCAGCTTCGGCGCCCACGTGTCGAGCTCCGAGATGTCTGCATCCTGCAGTGTGTACTGGTACTGCGTGCGGGCGCCGCGTGCGCCGACGTTCAGATCCTGCGAGGCCCGAAAGTACAAGGTCGCGCCGGGCACGTCGAGAATCTTGCGGCTCAGACGCCGGATGATCTGTTCGGCGCTGGAGCCGCGTTGATCGCGCGGCTTGAGCGCGATGAAGATGTTGCCATTATTGAGCGGTCGGCTGCCGCCGACCGAGGCGCCGTAGCTCTGCACGTCCGGATCGCGCGAGATGATATCGGTCATCAGATGTTGCCGCCGCACCATCTCGCCGAAGGCGATGTCCTGGGGCGCATCCGAAGTTCCAATGACGATCCCGGTATCCTGCAGCGGAAAGAAGCCCTTGGGAATCTCGATGTAGAGCACCACGGTCAGCGCCATGGTGGCGAGGAACGTGGCGAGCGTCGCGCGCTGATGGCGCAGGACGAAGTCCAGGCCGCGGGTATAGCCGGCGAGCAGCCAGTCGAAGGCGCGCTCGCTGAGCTGATAGGCCCGCCCATGCTGCGTGTGCTTCTCATCGCGCAGGAACAGCGCGCACATGGTGGGCGAGAGCGTGAGGGCGACGAAGGCCGAGACCGCGATCGTCATCGTGACCGTCACGGCGAACTCGCGAAACAGCCGCCCGACGATGCCGCCCATGAGCAGCAGCGGAATGAACACCGCCACCAGCGAGATGCTGATCGAGAGAATCGTGAAGCCGATCTCCCCCGCGCCCTTGAGCGTCGCCTCGAGCGG
>JBELAR010000068.1:0-11877 GCA_049508555.1 Steroidobacteraceae bacterium | reverse complement strand
GCGTTCGATCAGGCGCACGCGCCTGCCGCCGCGCGCCAGCAGCAGCGCCATCAGTGCGCCGACCGGCCCGGCGCCGATCAGGGTATAGCGCGGCATCGCGTGCATGGGCGGCTCAGCGCGTCTGCCGCAGGCTCTCGCACAGGTGCCAGGCCGCCTGCAGCACGTCCTCGAAACTGTTGTAGAGCGGGACCAGTCCCAGGCGGATAATGTCCGGCTCGCGCCAATCGCACACCAGCCCGCGTGCGCCCAGTGCCTCGAACACGGCTCGCCCGCGCGCAGCGCCCGCGCGCAGGCGCAACGAGAGCTGGCAACCTCGCTGCGCCGGGTCGGCCGGCGTCATGAGCGCGAGCTCTCCGGCCGCGAGCTCGAGCAGCAGTGACTCGAAGTAGGCATTGAGCGCCAGTGACTTGGCGCGCAGGGCCGGCATTCCGGCCTCGGCAAACATCGGCAGCGAGGCCCGCAGCGGCGCGCTCGAGAAAATCGGCGGGTTGCTGACCGCCCAGCCCGCGGCCCCCGCGGCGGGCTCGAATTGCGGGCGCATCTGGAAGCGGGTGGCTGGATCGTGGCCCCACCACCCGGACAGTCGCGGCAAGTCGGTGCGTTGCACATGCCGCTCGTGCACAAAGGCGCCGCCGACCGCGCCCGGCCCGGCGTTGAGATATTTGTAGCTGCACCAGGCGGCAAAGTCCGCACCGTCCTCATGCAAGGCGAGCGGCACGTTGCCGATCGCGTGCGCCAGATCGAGACCGACACTGGCGCCCGCGGCCCGTGCGGCGCGGATAATTCGCGCCAGATCGAAGAACTGACCGGTGCGGTACTGCACGCCTGGCCAGAGCACCAAGGCCAGGCGTGATGCGTGGGTGCTTATGCACTGCTCGATGTCCTCGTGGCGCAGCAGCTCCTCGCCCGGCCGCGCCGCGAGCTCGATGAGCTCATGCGCGGGATCCAGACCATGCCAGGCGATCTGCGCGGCGACCACGTGTCGGTCGGAGGAAAAAGCGCCGGCCTCGATCAGAATCGCACGGCGCGCTCCCTGCGGCCGATAGAAGCTCGCCAGGAGCAGGTGCAGATTCACGCTGAGGGAGTTCATGGCCACCACTTCGAGCGGCAATGCGCCGGCGAGCTGCGCGAGGTGCGGCTGGAACTGCTCGGCGTAGCCGATCCATGGCGAGCGGGACTGCCAGTGGCCGAGAGCTGCGTGCCGCTCCCAATCCTCGATCTCGGCCTCGATCATGCTGCGCGCGGCGAGCGGCGCTGCGCCCAGCGAATGACCGCAGAAATAAAGCAGCGTCTGCCCGTCGCTGCCGCGCGGCAGGGCGAAGCGGCGACGCATCGGGGCGAGCCGATCGGCCTCGTCCTGCGCGCGCGCCCAGGGCAGGTGCGCGCCGAGGGCATCGCGCCGGGCGGCCTCCGTGGCAGTGGCATGCGCGCTTCGGGGCGCCTCCGGCGGCGGCATCGCCCCGGGCTCTCAGGCCGCTCGCAGCGGATAGAGCACGGGCCGAGATGGCACCGCGTCGCCGCTGATCGCCGGGGCGTGCAGCGAGAGCAGATACCAGCCGTCCGGGATCGTGTCCGCAATGTAGGCCAGCTCGGTGATCGTGCTGTCGTGGCGCTGCGCTGCGCCCAGTTGCGTGCTGCCGGCTGGCAGCCCGAAGAAGATGCGATGCGCCGTGAGCGCGCCGCCATCGCCGGCGCGGTCGGCAGAAGGCACATCGAGCACCAGGTGCTCGATGCCGCGGCCGACCAGCGCCGCGGCCGCCTCCTGCGACAGGAACGGGGCGCTGGCGGCGCTGGCCTCGGAGAACTTATCGCGCTCGTTTGGTTGCGTGCGGATGATCGCGGCACTCGCCGCGAGGCGCGGTTTGAGCGCAACGGGCCAAGCCTGCTCCAGGCGCGCTCGCGTGATTAGCAGGTCCGTGTCGCGCGGCATCGGTACGCTAGCCTCCTTGCTGTCGGCCGCCAGCTCCGGCTCGACCGTCAGCAGTACCGCGAGCAGGAGACGCTGGGGAAGCATGTTGCAGACGTCGAGACGCTCGACCGTGAGGTGACCGACGCCTTCGGTGTGCGTGCCATGGACGTGCGGGGCGAAGGCCAGCACACTGGCATTGCAGCTCGCCCCGTTCACGATCCGGCCAGTGAACTCTCCGAGCACCAGCGGGGTGCTGGCGGCGGCCGGAGCGCCGAAGCATCGCAGCTGCGGCTCGCGAAAATCCATGACGCGCGCCAGGCTGAGGCCCGCGGCGAGGTCGGCGAGCAGGGCGACGCCGTCGATATCCAAGCGCGCCCATTGCGCGCGCTCACTGCGTGCCATGCGCACCAGCCGCCGGCGCCGGCGGCTCCATGACGGCGCGACACTGCTTGCAGGTGCGCAGCGCGACGCTGCCGAAGAAGCGGTTGAACACGGGCGGAAACTGCTGCTCGATGTTGGTCAGCGTGAAGAATTCCTGGTAGAGCAGACTCTGGCAGCGCTCGCAGTACCACTGCAGACCGTCGAGCTCGCCGGGTCGCCGGCGCCGCTCGATCACCAGTCCGACCGAATCGGCGTAGCGCTGGGGCGAATGCGGAATCAGCGGTGGCAGCAGCAGCATCTCGCCCGCGCCGATGGGCAGATCGACGATCCGCCCGTTCTCCAGCACCCGCAGCACCATCCGGCCCTCGAGCTGATGAAAGAATTCCTCAGCCGGATCGACGTGGAAATCCTTGCGGCTATTGGGGCCCCCGACCGCCATGACGATGAACTCGCTGTCCTCGTAGAGGAGCTTGTTGCCCACGGGCGGGCGCAGCAGGTGCCGGTTGGCGTCGAGCCACTGTTTGAAATCGATGGGTTTCAGAGCGTGCATCTGGCTGCTCGCCGGTAGGCGCGGCCCGGCCATGGATGGCCCGGCCTGTTCGCGGCCCGGCCTGTTCGCGTATGTTAAGCGCATTGCCCCAAGGTGGCGACCCTGGATCCACAGACATGCTGAAGGAATGCCCGGCGCGAGGACCCTCGACGGCCATGCGGTGGCTCAATGCCGCCCCGCCCCTGGTGCTGTGCGCGGCATTGACTGGCTGCGCACTGCACTGGCCCTGGCGGCACCGCGCAGCCCCGCCGCCCGCGCCGGTGCAGGAGCTCTCGATCCAGCCGAGCCGTGCGCAGGATGGCGATGCGGCCGCGCATATCTTGCAATTCTGGGACCGCAACACGTTGCTGCTGGATCTGACGGCGCTGCACGGTGAGGGTACCGTGACTCTGAGCGCGCCCGCCTCGCGCGGCTGGCCGGTACGGCTGGAATTTCGCGTGCAGCCGGGCGGCATCGCCCGCCTGGAGGTGCAGGGCAGCACACGCGTGGTCTTCGAGGTGCCGCCGCAGGGCAACGCGCTGGTACTGAAGTTGGCGCCGGACGCCTATGTGCAGGGGACCGCGGCGATCAGCCTTCGATGGAGCGCGGCTGCTGACTCGGCACGCTGATCAGCGTGGCCTCTTCGGCGTCAAGATCGAAGGCGCTGAGCGCACCGCCCCATACGCAGCCCGTATCCAGCGCGAGCACGTGATCCGCGCAGTGATAGCCGAGTGCGGACCAATGGCCGAAAACGATGCGCACGTTGCTGCTGGCACGGCGTGGCGCTTTGAACCAGGGGATCCAGGGAGCGCGCGCCGAGTCCGGCGTGCCTTTCTGCGCTAGATCGATCCGGCCATCCGGCGTGCAGAAGCGCAGCCGCGTGAGCACGTTGATCGCGAAGCGCAGACGCTCCGGGCCGGCAAGCTCGCGCTGCCAGCGATCCGGGTCGTCACCGTACATGGACGAGAGCAGCGCACGCGGATCGGTACGCAAAGCGTCCTGCACCTCCGCCGCCAGCTCCAGGGTCTGCGCCACGCTCCATTGCGGCACGACGCCGGCATGCAGCATCAGATCATCATGCCCGCTCTCATGGTGCACGAGCGGACGCTGCAGCAACCATTCCAGCAGGCTGTCGCAGTCCGGGGCGCGCAGTATCTCCGCGATGGTGTCGTGCTTGCGCAGTTTCGCCCCGGCCAGCGCCACGGCGAGCAGGTGCAGGTCATGATTGCCGAGCACCGTGCGCGCAGCGCCGCCCAAGCCGCGCACGAGGCGCAACACCTTGAGGGACGCGGGACCGCGATTGACCAGATCGCCGACGAACCAGAGCTGATCGCGATCGGGCCGGAAGCGGATGCGCGCGATCAGAGCGATCAGCTCATCGGCGCAGCCCTGCACATCGCCGATGGCCCAGCGCGCCATGCGCTAGTGCAGCATTCCTGGCATCGCGAGGCGGAAGGCGGGAATCGCGGCGTCGAAGGTGGCGCCGTCGTCGCCGACCATCTGGTAGCTGCCCTGCATCGCACCCACAGGGGTTTCGAGCACGGCGCCGCTCGAGTAGCGAAAGCCCTGTCCCGGCTTCAAATACGGCTGTTCCCCGACCACGCCGTCGCCGCGAACTTCCTGCGATCGACCATTGGCGTCGGTGATCACCCAGTGCCGCGTCAGCAGTTTCGCCGGTACGTCGCCCTCATTGCGTATCGTGATCGTGTACGAAAACACGTAGCGGCGCTCACGCGGTTCGGACTGATCTTCGAGATACGCGGTCTCCACTTCGATGCTGATCTTGTGAGGCACGCTGGTCATGCCCAAAGCTTAACGGATCGCGGCCGCCGGCGCGCGTATCGCGGCGGCCGCCTCGGCCAATGCACCAAATTGCGCCGGGGCGAGCGTCTCGGCGCGCGCCCCCGGATCAATTCCCAGGACTTGTATCTGCGCCGCCGAGAGGTACTGGCTCAAGGCATTGCGCAGCGTCTTGCGCCGCTGCCCGAAGGCCGCGGTGACCACGGCGCCGTACAGGGGACTGCCGGCCCAATCGGGCGGCGCGTCGTTGACCTGCAAGCGCACGACCGCCGAGCTGACTCGCGGTGCCGGGCGGAACGCGCCGGGACCGACCTCGAGCAGGCGCGAGGCGATGACACGCGGCGCCAGCATCACGGTCAGGCGGCCGTAAGCGCCGCTGCCGGGGGCCGCGACGATGCGGTCGACAACCTCCTTCTGCAGCATGAAGTGCATATCGAGGATGGCATCGGCGCAGCCGAGCAGCGCAAACAGCAATGGCGTTGAGATGTTGTAGGGCAGGTTGCCGACGACGCGCAGACGCGCACCGCGCGCGGCCCGCAGTGCGCGCCAGTCCATCTGCAGGGCGTCGGCTTCGTGCAGCCGCCAGTGCGCTGCACTCGCAAAGCGGGAGCGCAGTGCCGCGGCCAGATCGCGGTCGATTTCGATCGCATCGAGTTGTCCCGCTGCCGCCAGCAGCTGCGCCGTGAGTGCGCCCTGGCCTGGACCGATCTCGACTGCGGCATCGCCGGGCTTGAGCGCGATGGCGGCGACGATGCGGGCGATGACCGCCGGGTCGTGCAGAAAATGCTGGCCGAAGCGCCGGCGCGCACGCATTAGGCGAGGCGCGCCGTGCTCATGGCCGGTGCGCCGCCATCTGCGCAGCCAGTTCGATCGCCGACCACAGGCTGCCCGCATCTGCGCTGCCTGTGCCCGCCAGATCCAGCGCCGTGCCATGGTCGACCGAAGTGCGCACGATGGGCAGCCCCAGCGTCACATTCACGGCGTGGCCGAATCCGGCGTGCTTGAGCACCGGCAGTCCCTGGTCATGGTACATGGCGAGCACGGCGTCATAGGGCAGCAGATGGCGCGGCACGAACATGGTGTCGGCCGGCACCGGTCCATCGACCCGCAACCCCAGGGCCCGGGCCTGGGCGATCGCAGGGGCGATGATGCGCTGCTCCTCATCGCCGAGATGCCCACCCTCACCGGCGTGCGGATTGAGGCCGCATACGGCGATGCGCGGGCTCGCTAGTGCCCAATAGCGCTGCAGTCCCTGCGCGAGAATCTGCAGCGTCAGCAGCAACCCCGGAGTACTCAGAGCGTCGCTGACGGCGCGCAGGGGCAGATGCGTCGTGGCGAGCGCAACGCGCAGCTTGCCTGAGGTGAGCAGCATCACGGGAAGCGCTGAGTGTGTGCGCGCGGCGATGTATTCCGTGTGGCCGGTGAAGGGGATGCCGGCATCATTGAGCAGTGCCTTGTGCACCGGCGCGGTCACGACCGCACTGAACTCGCCGCTAAGACAGCCATCCACCGCGCGGTCGATCAGCGACACGACGGCGGCGGCATTGGCGCGCTCGAGCTGTCCGGCCGCGCACGGTACCGCGAGAGGCTGATGCAGCAGGCTCAGGGCGCCGGCGGCGCGCTCGATCTCCCCTCCCGCCACATAGTCGTGCAGTGTGACCTCGAGCCCAAGCGCGCGTGCGCGCTGCGCCAGCAGGGTCCGATCGCCGAGGCAAACCAGCGGCCAGTCGCGTGGACGGCTGGCCGCCGCGAGGCACAGGTCCGGGCCGATACCTGCCGGCTCCCCAGAGGTCAGCGCGATCGCGGCATCCGGCCTCAGAGCCGCAGCTCGACGAAGGATTCATCGCGGATCTGCTGGAGCCACAGTTCCGTGGCCTCCTCGACGCGGCTGTCGCGCAGCGCCTCGAACGCCCGTTCGCGCTCCGCATCGGCCGTATTGTCAAAATCGCGGTGACCGAGCACTTGCAGGATGTGCCAGCCGTACTGCGTGTGGAACGGCAGACTGATCTCGTTGACCTTGAGGTTCTCAGCCACCGCAGCGAACTCGGGTACGAAGGCGTCGGACTGCTTCCAACCCAGGTCTCCGCCTTCGACGGCCGAGCCCGGATCCTGCGAGTTGGTCTTGGCCAGGACCGCGAAGTCCTCCTTGCCGGCCACGATCTGATCGCGCATCCGCGTCAATTTCTGCCGCACCGTGGCGTCGTCCTCGATCTCGTTGGGCTTGATCAGGATGTGTCGCAAATGCACCTGCTGAATGATCTGCGGGCCGCCCGCCGCGCGCATATCGTTGAGCTTCACGATATGAAAGCCGCTCGGCGTCTGCAGCACGTCGCTGGTGTCGCCGGTCTTCATGCGGGCGATCACGTCGCTGAGAAAGGTCGGCAGCTCATTGCCCTTGCGCCAGCCGAGCGATCCGCCCTCCAGCGCAGTCTCGCTGGCCGAGTAGGTGATGGCGAGCTTGCCGAAGTCCTCGCCACCGCGTGCGCGCTGATTGATGTCCTGCGCGCGCTTGCTCGCCTCGGCGAGCTGCGCGGGCGTGGCATCCTGTGCCACCGCGATCAGGATGTGCGAGACGTTGTACTCATTGGCTGCCGAGGCGGTTCTCTGCTGCCGCTCCAGATACTGATCGAGCTCGCGGGGCGAGATGTTGATGCGCTGGACCACGTCGCGTGAGCGCAGGATCTGGCGCGCGATCTCCCGCTTGAGTGCAGTACGGTACGTGCCGTAATCCATGCCGTCGGCCGCGAGTCGCGCGGGCAACTGCTCGAGCGTGAGGTTCTGGCGCTTGGCGATGTCCTCCATCGCGGCGTTGACCTGCTCATCCGAGACCTTGATACCGGCGCGGTCCGCGTGCTGGGCCTGGATCTCCTCGACCACCAGCCGCTCGAGCACCTGCGAGCGGATGACGCTGTCGGCCGGCAGCGGCACGTTCTGTGCTCGCAGCCGCGTGGTGACCTCGCGGGTCTCCTGAGCGAGTTCGCTCTCGAGCACCAGGCCGTCGTTGACCTGCGCGACGACACGATCGAGCAGCTGGCCGTGCGTGGAGAGGTCCTTGCGTGGCGTCTCGGTTTTTTCCGTGTCGGTTTTTTCCGTGTCAGCGCGTGCGCCGCCCGCAGCGAGCAGCGCCAAGGCACCTGCCGCGAGGCAGAGGTAGAATGGGTTAGTCATAAAATACTCATTGTCATCAGCGAGTTACGCTCAGAATAGGGGCTGCCGATTGGCCGAGCTGGAGTATCCTCGAATCGACTGCTCAAGGAAAGTACTCACCTGGCTTCCGACACTGGAGAGGCCCGTGAGTTCCAGCTGGAAAGACACGCCGCTGCTGTGCTCGCCGGTACGGGTGCTCAGCGAGCGTTGCCAGAGCGCGCGAATGTTCCAGCAGGATCCACGATACTGAAAGCCAGCAAAATCCTCGATCGATTCGGGCCCGATAGGGGTCGGCGCGGCCGCCGGGTTACTGAACAGCGAATACACGGCGCGGGCATAGGCATCCCATTGGTGCGCGATCGGCCAGGCGATGGAACCGTCGATCTGCTCGAGCTCCCCGGTGCGGTAGCGGTAGCTGATATTCGCGACCTGCTGATTACTGGCGTGGTACTGCAGCGTCAACTCATCCTGCTCGATGCCTGATACGGCCGGGTTGGAGGCGACGTCGAACTGCAGGCTCCAGTTCTTGTAGGCGCTCAGAATGATTTCGGCGATCAGGCTCGAGGTGCTCAGCGAACCGAGCGCCTGATCCGGCAGAGTCACGCGCGGCTGGCGAAAATACAGAGCCTGGCCGATCGTTGCGCTGAGGTAGCGCGTGCCGCTGGCGGAGTCGAATATCTGCGTGGTCAGGCCCATCGTCAGCCCGTTTTCATCGCCGATGCGATCGAGCCCGAGATAGCGGTTGGGCCGGAACAGCTCGATCAGATTCGGATCGGGCGTCGAGGAGTCGAACACCGGCAGGTCATTCTGATTGCGATACGGGATGTAGACGTACATGAGCTGCGGCTCGAGCGTCACGTAGCGCACCCCGTTCGAGCCGCTCAAACGCTCGAACTCAAGGCCGCTATCGACGCTCAGGATCGGCAGGCTGCGATCGGGCGAACTCGAGCCCCCGCCGGCATCGCGCAGCGCGTACTGGGTGAACTCCCAGGCCGCGTTGGGCCGGAAAAAATAGCCCGGGCCACTGATATCCAGGCCCACCTGCGGCTTCGCATCCAACCGCCAGCCGCTCACATTCACGGCGTTGGTGGCGATGCCGGCGGCCTCGGCGCATTGCGCCGCAGCCGCGCAGCCGGCGCGCGTGAAATTGACCAGTTCGCCGTCGAATCCGGTCTGCAGCTGCGTCCAGTCCGGCGGCGACCAAAGCATGTCGGCCGTCAGGTGCGGCAATTGAATGTACGGACGCTCGGCGACCGGCAGCGTATCGTCGATGGTCTGAAAGCCGACCATCTCGGCGCGCAGATTCCAGACGTCGTCGCGATGCGTGACGGCGATGCTGCGCGTCAGGAACGGCGTGCTGGTGCTCTGTGTGCCCTGGGTGAAATCCTCGAAATACTCGTCATCGCTGACGTTCTCAAAGTTGGTGTCGATGCGCGTATTCCAGCCGAGCTGATAGCGGTCGATCAGACGCACGTAACTGCGCTCCGAGCCGTACTGGCTGTCGTGGGGGATGATGTTGGCATCGACGGTGCCGCGGTCCGATTCGGTCAGCAGGCGGTATTCGGCAGCCAGATTCAGCCCGCGCGTCGAGTAGTAGGTCGGCGTGAAGGTCGCGTCCTGATTCGGCGCGATGTTCCAGTACCAGGGCTCACCCAGAAATGCGCCGCTGCGGCTGGAGCTGCCGAAGTTCGGAAACAGCAGGCCGCTCTCGCGCGCATTGCTCAGGGGGAAGGAGATCCAGGGCAGGTAGAGGATAGGAACCCCCTCGAAGTCCACGATCGCGCCGGTGCCCACGCCGCGACTCGCATCCATGTCGAGCCTCAGGTCGCGAGCGCGGATCTGCCAATCGGCCCGCGGCGGCGGACAGCTCGTGTAGACCACTCGGTGCAGCGTGACGAATTTGTTGTCCGGACTGAGCGCGATCTGCTCGGCGGTGGCGTGTCCCGGCCGCTGCAGAAACTCCAATTGCGCGTGACTGAACAGGGCGCCGTCGTCGCCGTAGTGCCCGGTATCGCCCTGTACCAGTACGATCGGATCGCGGTAATGCACGGCACCGCTGACGTTGAGACTGTTGTTGTTGCGATCGTAGGTCGCGCGGTCGGCCTGCATCTGGCGCGTCCCGAGGTGCACGTCGACCTGACCGGAGAGCTCGAGCTGTCCATCGGGGGTGGCATCGGCCTGCAGGGCGCTGTAGGTGATGTCGCCCGCATTCTTGCCCGGCTCGCTCTGGGTGAGCTGTTGCAGCAGATTGGACGGCTGTGCTGCCGCGGCCAGCAGTGTCGCAGGCGCCGACTGCCACGGCTCGATGCACAGCGTATCGGCTGCCCGCCCGAGGCACGGCGCTGCACAGCAGAGCGCCGCGCCGCACAGCGTGCGCAGGTGCGGGAAGGACATCATGTGGCGTCATTATAATGTCGAGCTGCGACATAATGATTCACATGCAAGCAAGCGACCCGCGGCTCGAACAACTGCTGGAGTGGCTGCGCACTGAGCTGCGCCTGGCCGTGGTGCGCGTGGCGCCGGCATCGGCAGATGCGAGCTTTCGGCGCTATTTCCGCCTTTGGTGCGCCGATGGCGCGACCCGCATCGTCATGGACGCACCGCCGGACAAGGAGCCGATCGGACCGTATCTGCACGTCTCGGGGTTGCTCGAGCGCTGCGAGGTGCACGTGCCGCGCGTGGAGGCCAGCGATGCGCGCTCAGGGTTCGTGCTGCTCGAGGATCTCGGCTCGAGCCCCTATCTCTCGCAGCTACGCTCCGGCGGCGACGCCGATGCACTCTATGGTGACGCGCTCGAAGCGCTCCTGCGCATGCAGGTTAATGGCCGCGATTGTGCTCGCGAACTGCCCCCCTACGACCGCGCGGCGCTCGCGCGCGAGATGGCGCTGATGCCCGCATGGTTCTGCGCGCGCCACCTCGGACTGAAACTTCAGGCGTCCGAAACCGAACTGCTCGAGGCGACATTCGAATTCATCATTGCCGAGGCGCTCGCGCAGCCGACCGTATTCGTGCATCGGGATTTCCATTCGCGCAATCTCATGGTGCTCGAGCGGCGCAATCCGGGCGTCATCGACTTTCAGGACGCGCTTGCGGGGCCCTGCGGCTACGATCTGGTGTCGCTGCTCAAGGACTGTTACATCGACTGGCCGCGCGCGCGGGTGGAAGCCTGGGTGTGCGGCTATCGCGCGCGGCTCATCGCGGCCGGCGGTGACGGCGGCGATGATGAGGTGAGATTCCTCCGCTGGTTCGATCTGATCGGCCTGCAGCGGCACGTCAAGGTACTCGGTATCTTTGCGCGGCTCTGGTATCGCGATGGCAAGAACGGCTACCTCGGCGATCTGCCGCGTACGCTCGAATACGTGCGCGACACCGCGCGCCGCTACAAGCCGCTGCATGAGTTCGCGCGCTGGGTGGAGTCGCGCTTGGTACCCGGGTTGGCAGCGGCCAATGCGCACACGGTGCGGCGATGAGCGCGCAGAGCGCAGTCCGGCACGCGATGGTGCTGGCCGCGGGACGCGGCGAGCGCATGCGGCCATTGACCGATCAGACGCCAAAGGCGCTCTTGACGGTACGCGGCAAGCCGCTGATCGTGCATCATCTGGAAGCACTGGCCCACGGCGGCGTACGCGAGGTGGTGATCAATCTGGCGTGGCTCGGCGAGCGTATCCGTGCTGCCCTGGGCGATGGCCGCGCCTGGGGCCTGACGATTCGCTACAGCGATGAGGCGCCGCAGGCCCTCGAGACCGGCGGCGGCATCTTCCAGGCCTTGCCCTGGCTCGGCAGCGGGCCATTCCTGGTCGTCAATGGCGATGTCTACACGGACTTCCAATTCGCGTCGCTGCACATCGCCGCGGATTCCTGGGCGCAGCTGCTCCTGGTGCCCAATCCAGCGCATAACCGCGAAGGCGACTTTGCGCTCGAACACGGGCAGCTGCGCGAGCAGGGTATGCCGCGCTGGACCTACTCCGGCATTGGACTGTATCGCCCGGAATTCTTCCAGGGCTGCGTGCCCGGCCGATTTCCGCTGCGGCCCCTGCTGAATCGAGCGATGGCTGCAGGGCGCCTGCGGGGCCAGCTTTATATGGGAGTGTGGAGCGATGTGGGCACGCCC
>JBELAR010000067.1:0-11940 GCA_049508555.1 Steroidobacteraceae bacterium | reverse complement strand
GTACCAAAGGGCAGAATCGCGCGAGTTGAACAGCCGTTCGTTGAGGCACTGTTTTGGTGCGACATGGCTCGTCCCAGGCACGGGGACCGGCGCCGGATTGGCCGCAGTCGCCGAAGCGACCGGCGCATAGCCAGAAGAAAGCCCATCACGTGGCAATGCAGCATCGCTTTTAACCACCCCAAGCTTGCCCAGCCCGGCGCAGGGATCCAATCCCTGGTGCAACTGCTGCAGATGGTTTGAAAGGTTGAAGATCTGGGCTGCGGCGAAGCCCAGTGTCATGGACTGCTGGACGCCGAGCTGACCGGCGATCAACGGATCCGCCGGCTGGGCGAACGGATCGTTCGTGCCGTCGGCAAGTGCACTGCGGCTCGATCCGAGCGCGGCGAGGGTCAGCAGCAGGATCCGAACCCGCACCGAAGCCAACGGCTCCGGTGCACACCCCTGCCGGGCCGCCACCAATGCCGTTTGTACTCCTGGCTCTATCACCACTCCAGCATAGGAATAACAACCGCTGCATACCCCGGGCAGCGTCACAAATCCAACGACTGGACGTCATCGAATTTCGTGTAGTCGAAGCGATCGATCCCGTCCGGGCCTTTCGTCAGGATATCGACGAAGCGATGATTCCAGTAGAGCGAGTCGGCCAGATATTGATGTCGCGCCATCAGGGTCTGACCGGTCGTCTCGTCCGTGCCGCTGACTGTCAGCAGGACCGAGGCCCGCGCCGCTTCCAGCGTCTCCCTGGTCTGACCCTGAAGCGGACTCGTCTCGTCGATCACGTGCAGCAGATTCCAGCCGAAGATGAAGATCGGGTGTTGATTCCGGCGCAGCGGCAGATCGTAGATGCGGCGGATCTCAAAGCCCTCTGGCGTGCGCTCATCGCGTATCAGGCGCAACTGCGCCTGCGCCTCCATGATGATGTTCTGGCGCGCATTGGCGGCGCGCAGCATCAGGGTCAGTTGCCCGTCGAGCCGCTGGATCACCGCCGCGCGGGCGAACAGGAAGCGCGCCGTGGGGCGCGAGAAGCGCGCGAAGATCATGCCGGTCATCAAGGCGACACTCAGCATGCCGAGGAAGATCTCGATGGCGGCGGCCACGTGCGCATAGAGCGACTGCGGGTGCATGTCGCCATAACCGACCGTGGCGTAGGTCTCGACGCTGAAGAAGAACAGCCCCCAGTAGCCGGGCGGATCGACATGGGTGACGCTCGCGGCGTGCAGACGATAAATCCCCGCGAACAGCAGGTTGAACAGCAGGAAAAAAGCGGCGAAGCCCGCAAACAGGGTAGGCCAGCTCACGGTCATGAACAGGTGGTACAGGTCCTGCCAGATCCCGCGCGGCAGGCCGTGGGTGATGACCTGGCGTCCGGCGAGCGTGTGGCGTCGGTCGGGTGCGAGAGGAGGTGGCACGCAGGCAGTGTAGCGTGGACGCATGGGGCGGCGCACAGCGCCGGCGCGCTCGCGCTGCTCGCGCCTCAGCCGCGCCGCTCGAAGTACTCCTGCAGCGAGGCGACGCCCAGACGTTGAGCTTCGAACAGGCTCTCCAGGTGTTCACGCGAATTTACCAGACCGCGTGCACGCAGAATGCCCGCCTGATCCAGCAGCGCCGCGTACGGCAGCCGGTTGACCTGGTAGCTGCGCCCCAGTAGCGCCGAGACCACGTACGGCAACCCGAGCAGCCCCTGACTGCGCGCGAATTCGCGATGCTCCTGGGGATCCCCGTCGCTGGCCAGTATGACCTCGAGCCAGTCGCGCTCATCCTTGAGGCCTGATTTGAGGATCGGCAGCAGCGACTTGCACACCGGGCAACTCGGGGCGAGGAATACCAGCAGGGTGCTCTTGCCGTCTGTGCGCGGCTCCCCCAGGCGCAGATGTCGTCCATCCAGGTCGACGACATCGAGCATCGGTGCAGGCTCGCCCACGTTAAGCCCACGATTGAGCATGAGTGCACCGGCCGGGGCGATGCGTTCGTGGAGCACGCCGAGTTGTCGCACCAGCGCCAGCACGACGAGGGCCAGGGCGAGTAGCAGCGCCCAGAGTACGACGTTCGAGACCGCCAGCGCCGTCATCGAGAACCCGGCAGGTCCCGGGCTCCCCAGATCACGCGGCCGAGCTCATCGAGGCTCAGATACACCAGCACGATCACGCCGGCACCGCAGGCGATCGTGAATGCGTCGATCAGCGTCAGCGCGCGCGCGCTCCAGGGCCAAAGCACCGTGCCCAGAAACAGTGCGAGTGATGCGTTACGCCAGACCATCCATGCGGCAATGGGGCGTTCTTCACCCACGCCGCCGCAGCCGCAGGCCAGGCCGTAGCGGCCGCGTCGCAGATTGATTGCCATCGCCAGCGCATAGCCGAGCAGCAGTACGATGCCGCCGGCTGCGGCAAAGGGGCGCGATGAGCGCGCGGGTAGTCCTAGCGCCACGCCAAGTTCGAGCCATGGCAGCGCATGCGCCGCGTAGCGCCGAGTCGGGCGCGGCAGCAAATCGTAGGCCTTGAATACGCTGTCGAATTGCTCGAAGTGGCGCAGCTTATGGAGCGCGGCGCTGGCGTAGAGGATCATGAAAGAGGCCACGAGCAGCAGGCCGGCGACAGGATCGAGCGTCATGAGCGCATCATCGAATTTCGCCGCTCGGCGGTCAAACGCGCCCCGGCCCGTACTTTCGAATTGGGTATCCCTGTGCCAGACTCAAGCCCATACCGGGCGGCGATCTTCAGGGAGTCCCGATGCCAAAATACGGTCCCAGCGCTGCACTGCTGTGCCTGCTGGCCAGCGCCGAGTCGCTCGCAGCACCGCCGCTGCCCAGCGAGCAGCTCACGGTGGCCAAACTCGCACCGCCCACTGCGCATTGGATCTACGTGGTCGATGAGGCCTTCTTCAACGAGATCGATGCGCGCGTGCATTTGTTCGACGGCGATACGTATCGCCGTCTGGGTCAGATCGGTGCCGGCTTCAACCCCGGTGTGATTCTCTCCCCGGACGGCAAGATCACGGCCGTTGCCACGACCTACTTTGCCCGCGGCAGTCGCGGCGAGCGCACCGACGTGGTCGAGTTCACGGACAATGCCACCCTGGCACCGAGCGGGGAAATCATTCTGCCCTCGAAGCGCCTACAAACGCTGCCGACCAATTTCAACCTGGCCTACAGCGCCGACAGCCATTTTCTGTACGTGTCGTACGTCACGCCGGCGAGTTCCTTCGGTGTGCTCGATCCCGTCAAGAAAATCGTGCTGGGCGAGATCGACACAGCCGGCTGCGTGATGGTGATCCCCTCGGGTCCCAATCGCGTCGCCTCGCTCTGCGAGAGCGGGCGCCTGCTCACCGTCACGCTCGACGCGGAGGGTCATGAGGCCTCGCGCGCCCTGTCCGAGCCTTTCTTCGATGCCGATGTGGATCCGGTGTTCGTGCAGGGTGTGCCTACCAACGTGGGCTATGTTTTCCTGTCGTTTCTGGGCCAGGTGCACGAAGTGGACACTTCCGGTCCGCAACCGGTATTTCGCCCACCCTGGTCGCTGGTGAGCGCCGCGGAAAGGGGTCACTGGCGCCCCGGCGGCCAAAGCGTTGCCGCATTGAATCGCGCTCTGGGCCGCCTCTTCGTGCCCATGCACCGCGGCGGCGAGGGCTCGCACAAAGAGGGCGGCACGGAAATCTGGGTGTACGACATCAAGACGCATCAGCGCCTGGCGCGCTGGCCTCTGCGCGCAGCAAAACTCTCCCCGGTGATCGCCATTCAGGTGTCGCAGGATGAGGCGCCCATCCTATTTGCCGCGACGCTGCAGGCGGATGTGGCCGTGTTTGACGCGCTCACGGGTCATCTGCGGCACATCGAGCCGAAGCTCGGACAGTCACCTTGGTTCCTGCTCAATCCATGAAGGCATTACGATGAGTGCATGGAATCGTCTGGTCGAGAAGTCGGCGCGCGCGCTGGCTCAGCGCACGTCGCGGCGTGGCGTGATCGCCGGCATAGGCCGGGTCTTGATGGGCGCGGCATTGCTGCCACTGCTGCCGATCGATCGCTCCAGCCGGGCCCAGGCGGCCGGCGCGCAGAATCCGCAGGAATGCGAGTACTGGAAATACTGCGCGATCGACGGCTTTCTGTGCTCCTGCTGCGGCGGCTCATCGAGCTCCTGTCCTCCCGGCACGCAGCCATCCCCGATCACCTGGATCGGGACCTGTCACAATCCGGAGGACGGGCGCGATTACATCGTTTCCTATAATGACTGCTGCGGCAAGAGCAGCTGCGGCGACTGCGAGTGCAACCGCAACGAGCATGAAAAGCCGATGTATCGGCTCTCGCGTAACAACGACGTGAACTGGTGCATGGCCAACGCGGATGCGAACTACCACTGTTCGGTTTCGGTGATCCTCGGTGTATCCGAGCCATGAGAGGCCACCACGTCGTGGCCGCCTGCGCCATGACGGTTCTGGCCGGCATGTCGTCCTGTATCGCGGCTGAGGCGGCGGTGCAGTTTGCCGATGGCGCCGCCACATTCGCGGCCAATTGCGCGGTCTGCCACGGCGCGGCGGGCGCCGGGCAGTCCGGGCTCGCGCCGCCATTGACCTCCTATCCGGCGCGCTACGCCGCGCAGGTGGAGGGCCGCCGCCAGCTCGCGCTCACGCTACTGTACGGCATGTTCGGCGCCATCTCCGTGGAGCAGCAGAAGTTCAACTTCAAGATGCCGGACTTCTCGCACTTCGATGATCGCGCACTGGCCGCCGTGCTCAACTTCGTGGTGTTCGATCTCGGCCATGCGCCGAGCGCGACGCCGCCACTCGGGGCCGAGGAGATCGCGGCTGAACGCGACCACGCGCTCGATGGCAGCGCCGTGCGCGAGCACCGTGCGCTCGTGCTCGGGATCATCGGCGGCTGAAATGACTCGCGGTACCCTGAGCGCGAGCGCGCGCCGGCGAGCGGTGCTGCTGGGCATGCTCGCCTCGAGCCTCATGGTCGGGGCTGCTGCGGGCAGTGCGTCCCAGGACTACATGCTCTATTGCATGGGCTGCCACGGCGCGCAGGCGCAGGGTGTGCCGGGCAAGGTGCCACCACTGGCGCATGCGCTGGGCCGATTCATGCGCAGCCCGGAAGGCCGCGATTACGTCCTGCGCGTGCCGGGAGCGGCCAACTCGGTGCTCTCGGATGCGCAACTGGCGGCTGTGCTGAACTGGATTGCGGCGCATTTTGATGACGGCGAGCTCGCGGCCGACGTGCCGTGGTTTACCCCGGCCGAGGTCAGCCGCTCGCGGCACATTCCGCTCGCCTCGGTGCGCGAGACGCGACGCGACGTCGTGCGTGCGCTCTCGGGCACCGGGCCTGCCCCGGCCGCCGACTATTGATGCGCCGGCCGCTGCCCCGGGCTCAAGCGCGCAGCAATTCATTCACGGCGCGATCGGCCTGATCGATGGCCGAGTCGGTATAGGCGGCGGCGCCGGCATCCGAATTCGCGATCGTGATGCGGCCGAAGCGCGCCCTGCCGAGCACATTGGCTCGCTGCGCGGGGGGCACGTCCGGATCCCAGAGCGGGTTGTACTCAGGCGCATAGCCGTGTGGCCAACGATTGACCGTGATGGCTTCAATGTCCGTCACCGGATCGAAGCCGCCGGCCGTGAGCATGCGGGTCAGTTGATCTCGAATATTGTGCTCGAAGGTCGCAAAGGGCGTGGCGAGCAGCTCCGCCCGACCGGCTTTGTTCTGCTCGTGCTCGGAGAGACCCGGCGCGGTGGGCACGCGCAGCATCTGCAGCAGGATCGGATCATCGGGGGAAACAGGGCTGTGATAGGCCCCGACGTCCACCTTCGGATTGAGCCGCAAGGAAGAGTGGTAGCAGCCCGGTGAGTAGATTTCCGCAATGCCGAGTTTCCTGAAGGCCCGCCAGTTGCGCAGCGCCACGTTGGTGTAGACCAAGGGTGATTTGACCAGGCTGTGCAGCGCCGTCTTCTGCGTCTCGGGCAGCTCCGGTACCAGATACGGGATCATCACGTTCCAGCACGCCAGAACGCAGCCGCGTGCTCGCACGGTGTAGGCCCTGCCCTGGCGCAGATAGGTGACAGCGATCTCCCGGGCGCTGCCGGGATCCCCGACGTGCGTGGCGCGCACCACGGTGCTGTTGAGCCGCAGGCGCACGTCGGCGCCGGGCCGATCGAGGCGGCCATAGTCCACGCGCGCGCCGACCACATCTTCGGCCGTGGCGCCCGGAACCGCATCGGAGATCAGGCTTCGCACCAGCAGGCGGGCAATCGTCGCGTTGCCGTCGGGAAAGTGCAGCGTGGCCGAGCCGCCGCTATCCATGTAACCGGAAGGCGTATAGCCCATGCGCGCAATCGAGCCACGCGGCAGCTTCAGGCCGCGGAAACCGGGATAGCCGAATGCCCAGCAGTCGAGCGCCGAGACCGCATCGATGCCGACAGCCCACCAGTTGTGAGACTTCGGTTGGTAGAAGGCCAGCGCCGCGGGGCCGGCCTTGACCAGATCGCGCAGGAAATCGCGGTAGCTGATCCTGGAGAGGTAGAGCTTCTTCGCCTCACTGGAGAGGTGTGGCAGATAGTCCGCCGTGCCGTCCTCGATACGCTCGATATCCGCGCGCTCCTGCGCGGACAGCGGCGCGTGAGCGAGCAGCTCGTGCGTCGGTACCCGGCCCAGACCGGCCACCAGGCGGTCGGCGCCGAAAATCTCGCGATCGAAGAAGGCCGCGCTCCGCAAACCCAGTCGGGCATAGAACTGGCGATGCTCGATTTTCCGGCTGAGCGCGGCCACGTCGATTCCGAGCTCGCGCAGCAGTCCGGCGGCTACTGCGCTGTAGGGCCGCGGACTGTCGATTTCGAGCGTGCCGCCATTCAGAAGCTGCAGGCCGCCCTCGACGTGAAATTCGTTGCGCTTGGCATGTCCGCCGAAGTCGTCATGATTCTCGAGGATCAGCACGCGGCTCGGGCCCGCGCTGCGCGCGCGGAAGAAGTGCGCTGCGGCGAGCCCGCTGATGCCCCCGCCGACGACCACCAGATCATAGCGCTCCCCGGTATCGAGTCCGGTTTCGACGCCAGCGCCAGCGCCAGCGCCAGCGCCATCGCGCAGCGCGTGCGCCGCCTCGAACGAGCCCGGATGACTGCCGCGCAGTCCAGTCAGCAGCGGCGGGTAGTAATCCGGTCGATCCTGTGCGGCGCTTTCGGGCGCGGCTGCATCGGCACCGTAGGCGCGCAGGAGCGGGCCGGATAATGTGCTGGCCGCGCCGACCAGCACACCCTGGAGAAAATCACGGCGCGGAATCGCGCGATCCTCCCCGAGCCGTCGATCCTCACCGGGCTTGTTGTCACGCGCTGGCATCCGCTGCCCCTGTGTCCGTCAGGCGCGCTCAGTACTTGAATACCGCGGTGATGCCGACGGTCAGCGGCCGATAGCTGATGAAGCGATACAGCGGACTGGCGAGCGGCAGGCCCGTGTTCGCATCAAAGGTGTTGACCTCGTGGTTGGAGTTCGTGACGGTATGGCTGTCGAGCAGATTATCGGCGAACAACGACAGCTGCACGTGCTCGAGCTGCGTGCCGGCACGCAGCGAGACATAGTGCGTGGCAAGCAGGGGCAGGGTATAGGACGGGGTCGTCGAGAGCCCGCTGTCGTACTGTGAGGTGCGCGAATCGCGCGAGGGCGGCAGCCACTTCTCGCCGCTGCCGTACTCGTAATCCACGCGCAGGAACGAGCGGTGGGAGAAAGCGTCGAACTTCAATTCCGGGCCGATCGTCGCGGTCCAGGGCGGAGTCTCGATGCCGTTCTCTCCGGCGATGGCATCGCCCTTGGCCACGACCGGCAGAACCCCGGCAGTACTGGCGCCGACGTAAGCATTCTGGGTGAACTGCGCGTCGGTATAGCCTAACGAGGCGTCAATGCTGAAGTCCCTCGCCACGGCGTAGTCCGCCTGCAGGTCGAAGCCCTTGGATACGGCTGCGCCGAGATTCTGCGTCCACTGAATCTGGCAGATCGGCGGCACGATGTTCTGCTGGATGTTGTTCCACTTGATGTAATAGATGCTGCTGTCGAGCTGCACGACATTGTTGATGTTGTTCTTGGCGCCGACCTCGTAACTCTGCACCGTATCGGACTTGTAGGTCAGCGGAGCATTCGCGATGCCAAAGTTCTCGAAGTCCTGACCGCAGGGACCCGATGGGCCGTTGAGGGGACTGAAGCTGCCGGGTATCTCCGGATTGCCACCGCCCGGGCGGAAGCCCTTGGCGTAGGTGGCGTAGTACATATCGCCCGGATCCGCCTGATAGGTTAATCCCACCTTGGGGGTGACCGGCGTCTGACTCGCCTGGTTGGCACCGGCCAGATAGCCGCCGTTCTGCGGGCCGCCCGAGAGACTCTCGATCGAGAACTGCGTGTACGCGACGCGCGCGCCGAGCAGGAGCTTGAGCTGGTCCGTCAGCTTGACATCGGCCTCGCCGAAGCCCGCGAACTGGCGATCGTGGCTGACCAGGCGATTGAAATACGAGTCGCCATAGGGCAGATACGACTGGGTCGGGGAGATCACGTCGGCGGTGTCGCCAAAGCCCGAGTAGTTCGCGATACCGGTGCCGAACTCCTGGTTGAAGAACGCATCGGCCATCGGATCGTGGATCTGCTCGAAGCTGAACTGCCGATTGATCGATATGAACGTACCGACGGTCCAGTTCACACGCGCATCCTTGTCGGTCGACTGCAGGCGCAGCTCCTCGGTGAAATTGCGCTGCTGGTTCGTGACCGTATTGGGCGAGCGATAGCCGGTCAGTCCAGCAGGCAGATGCACACCGCCGGCGTCGAGCAGCGGGAAGCCGGGAATCAGATTGCCGGCGGCTGCGGAGGCGAAATTACCGTCGGTGCCGAGCGACTGGTAATAGCTGAGATTATAGAGCGTGCCCTCGTAGTCGCTCTGATCGTCGCGATGGAAGTACGAGGTGGTCGAGATCAGCCGCGCCGGTCCGAGTTCGTACTCGATGTTGAGCGCCGGCAGATAGAACGCGTCGGGCTCCGGGTTCGCGGTCGGGTTTGCGCTCACGAAGTGGTTGCCGCTCGGGTCCGAATAGAGGGGCCAGTAGATCGTCACGTCGTTGCGCTGGCGGTCCTGATAGAAAAAGCTCGGCGTGATCGTGAGGGCATCGGTGGGTTTCCAGAGCAATGCCACTCGAGCGGCGGTGGTTTCGTCGAAGTTCGCGTTCGATTCCACGACATTGAGCGTGCTCGGGTCGATGCGATCGATCCAGCCGCCGTCGCGGCGGTAGTAGAGGCTCGCCTTGATCGCGAGCGTACCGTCTATGAGAGGCTCACCCGCGGACAGGCCGGCCTCATAGCTGGGCGAACCGCCGGCGGTGTAGGCGCCCTCGGCGCGCGCGTAGAGTTCGGACTGCGTCAGGCTCGGCTGGCTCGTGATGTAACGCACCGTGCCGCCCTCCGAACCGGCGCCGAATAGGGTCCCCTGTGGACCGCGCAGGATCTCGATTCGGTCGAGGTCGAACACCTTGATCAGCGTATCGTCGGGGTTGAATCCGAGCGCTCTCATCTGTATCGGTACATCGTCGATATAGATACCGGTGGTACCGGAGCCGCCCGAGGAGGCGATACCGCGGATCGAGATGGCGTTGGTCTCGTTGGTATCGAATGACACCCCCGGCGTGTAGCGAACCACATCGGAGAAATCCTTGATCCCCTTGAGATCCATGTCGTCGCGCGTTTCGACACTCACGCTGATCGGGACCCGGCTCAGGGATTCCTCCTGGCGCGTCGCCGTGACGGTGACTTCCTCGAGCATCCCTTCGGTGCTTGCTCCGGCCTCGGCCGTCGCCGCTGGGCCCTGCGCCTGCGCCCACATGACCGAGGGCATCAGCAGACACGAAGCCAGCCACCGCCAGTTCAAGCGCAAAGTGAAAATCGAGCGTCCGTGGGCGTTGCGCGCAGGCTGCATGGGATCTCCCGGAACAATGGAATTATTGGCTGGCACCGCTATGCGCGGCTCCGGACGCAAAGTAACGCCCCGATTGCAGCAGATCAATGGCGCTGGCCGATTGGCCACAGCGGGGCGGCGCTGCGGCACAGAGAGAGTGCAGCCATGGGCGCGCGGTGCTTATTTCCGCTCAAATATGGTGCGGCCGTGGCTGTGCGCGTCCCGCTTTCAGCCGAGCATGGACCGTACGGCGCGCTCGCAAGCCTGGAAGTCGGTGAGTGCGACGAAGCCCAACCCGGCCAGTGCGCCGTTGAAATGCGCTTCGTGGTTGATGCGCCCGTGCGGGTGCCGGCCGGAGTAATACGTATAGACGAGATAGCACACGGCGAACAAGGGTGCCGGTATCGGTAACGGAATCGGCAGCATGAAGATCGCCTGGCGCGGAAAATAGACGATCGAGGCGAACAGGACCGCGAGGATTGCGCCCGATGCACCGAGGCAGGCGTAGTGCGGGTCGCGGCGGTACTTGAAGTACGTGCCGGCATCGCTCGCGGCGATTCCGACGGCATATAGCGCGATGAAACGCACGCTGCCGATCACGCGCTCGAGGTGGGGTGCAAAGAACCAGAATGTCAGGGCGTTGAACAGCAGGTGCCGGAGGTCGGCGTGCACGAACGCGCTGCCGATGGCGGTCCAGTATTGGCGCTGTGGCAGGAACCAGTAGGGCCGAAACAGATTGCGCTCGATGATACGGGGCGCGACCCACAGGCCCGCCGCGCTGAGGAGCGCAGTGAGCGCAAGAATGCCGAGTGTCGCCATCGTTCAGTGCTTCAACTCACGCTCTCGGCGCTGTAGCGCGCGAGCAGGCCGCTGCGCACCGCGTAGCGATAGATACGGGTGAACAGCCACGACGCCAGCAACACGTACAGGGCCGCTAGGGCGACGCCGGCCCAGAGCGCCGCTGCCGGGTAGGAGCGGCCGGCGATGACGGCGCGCATGGCCTCGAACACGTATGCCGGGGGCAGCAGATGGCCTACCGCCTGCATCCACGGCGGCAGAGTCGAGAGCGGATAGAACACGCCCACGAACGGCGAGAGGAAGGCAGGAATGGGCCACACGAGCCACTCGGACGCCGGACCGAGCCGCAGCACCATCGCGCTGGCGAGCACACCGAGCGCGATGCCGAACAAAAACAGCACCATGACGAATGGAATGAGCAGCAGTCCGAGGGCCGCGTAGTGCAGCCCGAACAGCGGCGTGGCGATCGCGACCATGGCGATCAGACCCACCAGACTCGTGGCGGTCCCGGTCAGCACCAGGCCGCTCAGGTATTCCGAGATCAGCAATGGGGAGGCGAACAGATTGATGAAGTTGCGCGACCAGACATCCTCGAAGAAGGCCATGGTCACGCCCGTCATCACGCGCGTGAAGAAGTCCCAGAACAGCACCGCCCCGAGCAAGCTCGAGGTGAAGTCGATGCCCGCGCTGGTGACCGAATTCAGATAGCGGGAGATGAAACCCCACAAGATGATATCGATCACGACCCAGGCGACCATCGGCAGCGTGCGCGTCGGGCTGCTGCGCATGAGATAGAACTGTCGCAGCGCTATCGCGGCGATGGGACGCGCCTTCATGGCGCGGCGCGCGGTGGGGCCAGCGGTTCGCGTGCCAGGCGGATGAACAACTCCTCGAGCGTCGCGGCGCCGTGCTCCTGCGGCAAAGCTCTGGGATCGCCCTCGAGCAGAATCCGGCCGTGCGAGACGAACAGTACACGATGGCAGGTCTGCTCGACCTCATACATGTTGTGGGAGGTCCAGAGGATGCCGCAGCCGGCCTCACTGGCCATGGCGCGTATGCGGCTGCGGATCAGGTCTGCGGCCGACGGATCGAGCGACGCGCTGGGCTCATCGAGCAGCAGCAGTCGCGGGCGATTGAGCACGGCTTTGGCGAGCGCCAGCCGTGTCTGCTCGCCCGAGGAGAGCACGCCGCTGCGCGTATCGCGCAGGCCCTGCAGGTCGAATTCGATCAGCAATTGCTC
>JBELAR010000066.1:0-11956 GCA_049508555.1 Steroidobacteraceae bacterium | reverse complement strand
ATGCGTGTCGGCGTGAGCAACTGGTCGAACAATGGCCGGCCCGCCAGTTCGGTGGCGGCGGTCGCGCCGGCCACGCTGATGAGCTTGCGAATCAGGGAGTAGCCGTTGGAGTGCGGCCCGGAGGAGGCCAGTCCGATCACGGCATCCCCAGGCTGTACGAGCGAGCCGTCGATGATCGCATCCCTCTCGACCACGCCGACGCAAAACCCGGCCAGATCGTAGTCTCCCGAACCGTACAGGCCCGGCATCTCAGCGGTTTCCCCGCCAACGAGTGCCGCGCCGGCCAGCATACAGCCCTCGACAATGCCCTCGATCACCCTGGCGGCGACCTCGACGTCGAGGCGCGCGGTCGCGTAGTAGTCGAGAAAAAACAACGGCTCGGCGCCCTGCACGATCACGTCGTTGACGCACATGGCGACCAGATCGATGCCGATGGTGTCATGCCGGCCCGTCTCGATGGCAAGCTTCAGCTTGGTGCCGACGCCGTCGGTGCCGGACACGAGCACCGGGCGGCGATAACGGCCCACCGGCAACTCGACCATGGCGCCGAAGCCCCCGATGCCGGCGAGTACCTCCGGGCGCATGGTACGCGCGACCATGGGTTTGATACGCTCGACCAGAGCGTCGCCCGCGTCGATATCGACCCCTGCATCTCGATAGGTATAGCGGTGCGGATTGTCCATAAGATTGCGTGCCAGCAGTCGTTGGCCGCGGTGAGCGCAGCGGGCTCCTGAGCACGTTATAGTAGCTGAGGGAGGGCCTCAAGCATGCATCGGGTGCGCGAATTCTTTCGGTTCCGGCCGCCGGGCGCGCGAGCCCTGGCTGTGCTGCTTGCATCGAGCTGGCTGGCCGGTGCGCATGCCGCGCCGGTGCCGTCTCTGTTTGCCGCGACGGTGCCGGAAGCCGATCCGCAGCGGGCCGCGCAGCAGGCCATGCGCGAGGTGCTCGTGCGGCTCATGGGTACACGCGAGGCGGTGGACGATCCTGCCCTCTCGGGCCTCATCGGTGACGCCCAGCAGTATGTGCAGGTCGAGCGCAGCACCACGCGCGGTGCAACCCAGGTGCTGTTCGACGGCGCGGGCTTGCGCGCCGCGGTCTCAGCGACCGGACGCAGCATCTGGAACCCGGACCGGCCGCTCGTATGGGTGGTGCTGCCGCCACTGGCCGGGCCCGCGACGGATGATCTGCGCGCACAACTCACCGCCGCCTCGCAAATGCGCGGCTTGCCCATCGCGCTGGTCTCCGCGGACAGTCCCGCCAGTGCGCAGAGTGCAGATGTGCTCAATGCCGACGCCGGCACGGTGCTCGCGGCGGCGCGACGTGCCGGTGCGGGTGCGGCACTGCTGGCTCAGCCCGCCGCCGGGGAGGCCTCTACCCTGCAATGGACTCTGGTGGCGCCAGCGGCCGAGGGTCACTGGGTCGGTGGGGCCGCGGCTGCGATCGACGGGGCTACCGAAGCGCTGGCTCGAGCGGCGCGCGAACTCGACAGCACGCCGCTGACCGACCTCGACTGCCGCGTCGCGGGCGTCCTGGATCTGCCGGCGTACACGGCTGTGCTCGGTGCGGTCAGCGCCGCGCCGGGAGTCATCGATGTCGTCGTGCGCTCCGTCGAGGCTGACCAGCTCACGCTGCATCTGCGCGCTCACGGCAGCCCATCGGCGCTGGCGCATGCCGTATCCAACGAACGGCTGCGCGCGAGCGGCGTGGGTGTCGCGGGCGTTCTGGAATATCGCTATCAGTCCGGTCCGTGAGCCCGGCGCGTGCGTCACCTGCCGAATCTGATCTGCCTGCTGCGCATCGTGCTCATATGGCCGATCGTGCTGACCCTCGAGCGCGCTGAATATCCGCGCACGCTGGTGTTGTTCTTCCTCGCAGCCTTCAGCGACGGTCTGGACGGCTTTCTGGCCAAGCGCTACCACTGGACCTCCGAGCTCGGCAAAGTGCTCGATCCGTTGGGCGATAAGCTATTGCTCGTCACGGTCTTTCTGGTTGCCACCTGGTACGGCCTGATTCCGCGCCCACTCACGGTCGTCGCCGTGGCCCGCGACGTCATGATCGGCCTGGGCGCGCTGGTGTACCGGCTGGGCTGGGGACCGCTCCATGGCCGGCCGATGATCAGCAGCAAGGTCAATACCCTGATGCAGTTGCTCTACGTGTTCGCCGTGGTCGCGAACGCGGCCTACCATGTGCCGCCGCGGGGCATCGTCTCGGCGCTCGGCGTGCTGACGCTCGCCACAGTGCTGCTCAGCGGCTATCTCTACGCGCGTGACTTCTCGCGCCGCGCGCTCGAGGTCGCGCCGGCCTGAGGCCCGCGACGCGCCGGGGAGCCCCGGCATGATGCAGCAGCTGCCCCTGGCCATGCGATTGCGCGAACGGGCGGTGTTCGACAGCTTCGTCAGCGGACCGAATCGCGAGGCCTGCGAGCGGCTGCGCGCGATCGCCCGGGGCGAGGAGGCGGGCGTCAGCTGGCTTTGCGGCCCGGCTGGAGCCGGCAAGAGCCATCTGCTGCAGGCGGTGTGTGCCGAAGCGCAGCGCGCCGGGCTCAGCGCCGCCTATCTGCCGCTCTCGCAACTGCGCATCTATGGCCCGGAGGCGCTCGATGGCTGGCAGAACGTGCGCGTACTGGCGCTCGATGAGCTCGCGAGCGTTGCCGGCCAGGGAGCCTGGGAGCAGGGGCTGTTCGGCTTGTACCGCGAGGGGCAGGAGCGTGGCGCGGCCTTGATCGCCGCGGCCGTCGAACCGCCGCGGCTGCTGCCGTTCGCATTGCCCGATCTGGCCTCGCGCTTCGCCGCGGCAACGCTGCTGCCGCTGCGGCCGCTGGATGATGCCGAACAGCGCGAGGCGCTGCGGCTGCGCGCACTGGCGCGTGGACTGGAACTGCCGGAGGAGACTGCGCTGTATCTGCAGCGGCGCTTTCGCCGCGAGCTCTCCGCGCTCTACGAACTGCTCGATACCCTGGATGAGGCAGCGCTGAGGCAGCAGCGCCGCCTGACGGTGCCATTCATACGCTCGGTACTGATGCCTGGGCCGACTGACGCGTGAGGGCAAGGGCAAGCAATGCCACGCGCCGACCCAGCGCCTGCGCCAATGCACGCTCGTCGTCGCTGAGTCCCTGCTGTACCGAGGCGACGTGAGAGGCGCCATACGGGGTGCCGCCGCTGCGGGTGACGTTGAGCGCGCGCTCGCTATACGGCAGGCCGACCAGGACCATACCGTGGTGCAAGAGCGGCAGCATCATCGAGAGCAGGGTGCTCTCCTGTCCGCCGTGCATGGTCTGGCTGGCCGTGAAGACCCCCGCGGGCTTGCCGGATAGCGCCGCTTCGAGCCACAGACTGGCGGTGGAATCGATGAAGTATTTCAGCGGGGCCGCCATGTTGCCGAAGCGCGTCGGACTGCCCAGCAACAAACCGTCGGCACGGCGCAGTTCCTCGAGCTGCGCATAAGGGGGTCCCCGATCGGGTACTGGTTTCGCGGCGGCCTCGCTGGTGGCGCTCACGTTGGGGACCGTGCGCAGCGTGGCACTCGCACCGGCTACCGACTCGACCCCGCGACAGGCCTGTCGCGCGAGCTCCGCCGTGCTGCCATCGCGCGAATAGTATACGACGAGGATTTCTGCCATCCCTGCCAGTTTAACCGCAGCGGCCGCGCCGCGGCGCGATTGACGATGAGGGGCGCGGCGGAAAATCATGCGGTATGAGCGATGCCAGCCGCCCCGGGCCCACGCACGTCGTGCGACGCTGCCTCGTCTCGGGCCGCGTCCAGGGCGTCTTTTACCGCGCGAGCGCCGCGCAGCGCGCCCGCGCCGCCGGTATCACCGGGCACGCACGCAATCTTCCCGACGGACGCGTAGAAGTGCTCGCGTGCGGGCCCGATGGCGCGATCGAGGAGTTCATCGCCTGGCTATGGATCGGTCCAATCGCCGCCAAAGTCAGCCACGTGGCCGCCGAGCCGCTCGAGCTTGCGCCCGAGGATTTTCCCCGGGAGTTCAGGACCGCTTGAGCGGAGCGTGTCCGAGGTCATCGGCTCCATTCCAGTACGTCGTCCAGCGCACGATGACGCGGTCCGGATAATCGCGGTGTCCGACGCTGCCGTTGTAGCGCTCCAGCGCCCGACGTACATCGCGCTGCTCGTTCTGCAGGTAATAGCGCAGGATGGCGCAGCCCATGCGGACATTGGCTGCCGTGAAGGTGAGCTCGTAGCGGCGCATGCCGAGCTGCTCGGGCCAGAACGGCATGACCTGCATGAGGCCCACGGCCCCGGCGCTCGAGACCGCCCAGCGGTCGAAGCGGCTCTCCACGTCCAGCACGGCGAGCACCAGGCCCGCGGGCAGCACTGTCTCCCCGTTGCGATGGGTCTCGCAATAGACCGCCCGCAGGATCTCCAGCCGCTCGCCGTTATCCTTGACGTAGCGTCGCAGCTTCGGTTCCATCAAGGTGTACCACACCGCCGAGTCGTACTGGTCAGCGAAGCATTGGGCCTGCGCGATGGCGCTCTGCACCACCGCTCGCAGCTCCGGATCCCGTTGCGCCACCGGCGGCGGCGCCACGCTCGCCGCCTCGGCGCCGCCTAGCCACAGCCCCAGCGCAGCGAGCCAGCAGAGCGAGCCCCAGCGCTTGCGGCTAGGGGCTCTCAAGCTGCAGACGCGAGCGGATGAAAGCCAGCGCCTCCTGCTGCGGAAAGTCCTCGCTGGCGGTGGCGCGGCGATGGCGATATTCGAGTGTTCCGGCGCCCAGTCCGCGCTCCCCGACCACGATCCGGTGTGGGATACCGAGCAGCTCGGCATCGGCGAACTTGACCCCGGGGCGCGCGTCGCGGTCGTCGTAGAGCACCTCGATTCCGGCGCCGCTGAGCTCGGCATAAAGCGCCTCGGCCGCGGCGCGTACACGCGCGGATTTCTCCATATTGAGTGGCACCAGTACGACATGATAGGGCGCGATCGGATCCGGCCAGATGATTCCGCGCTCATCGTGATTCTGTTCTATCGCCGCAGCAACGATCCGCGTCACACCTATTCCGTAGGTGCCCATCAGCATCGTGAGCGGCGCGCCGGCCTCATCGAGCACGCTGGCATTCATCGCCGCGCTGTATTTGCGGCCCAGTTTAAAGATATGGCCGACCTCGATGCCGCGCACGATGCTCAAACGGCCGAGGCCGGAGGGGCTTGGATCGCCGGGTACGACGTTGCGCAGATCGGCCGCGATGGGTTCGGGCAGATCACGGCCCCAGTTTGCGCCCTTCCAGTGCATGTCCTTCTCGTTCGCGCCACAGATGAAATCCGCCAGCACGAGCGCCGCATGATCGGCATAGACGCGTAGCCCCTGCAGTGCGATCGGGCCGATGAATCCGGGCTCGCAACCGCATGCGGCTGTGACCTCGGCCGCGCTGGCGAGGCGCAGCGGACTGGCCACTCCCGGCAGCCTCTGCGCCTTGAGCGCGTTGAGCTCATGATCCCCTCGCAGCAGCAACGCCACCGGCGCCCCTTCGCTGCCCGCCACAATCAGTGTCTTGAGGCATTGCGAGGGTTCGGCGCCCAGCAGCGCGCTGAGCTCTGCGATCGTGCGTGCACCGGGCGTGGCTACCCGCTCGAGCGCGCTGGCCGGCGCGGGACGTTGGCTGTCCGGGGGCAGGGCGGCGGCCAGTTCGACATTGGCGGCATAGTCATCGCCGTCAGAGACCGCGATGGCGTCTTCGCCCGAGCTGGCCAGCACCTGGAATTCCTCGGAGGCACTGCCGCCGATCGAGCCGTTGTCGGCCTGGACAGTTCGAAAATTCAATTGCATGCGCTCGAAGATCCGGCTGTAGGCCGTACGCATCGCGAGGTAGCCCTCTGTCAGGGATTGCTCATCGGCATGAAACGAGTAGCCGTCCTTCATGATGAACTCGCGTCCGCGCATGACACCGAAGCGCGGCCGCACCTCATCGCGGAACTTGAGGGCGATCTGATAAAAATTCACGGGTAGCTGCCGGTAGCTCTTCAGCTCGCGCCGCGCAATATCCGTGATGACCTCCTCGTGCGTCGGCCCGAGCACGAAGCCGCGGTCGTGCCGGTCCTTGAGGCGCAGCAGCTCCGGGCCATATTCGGTCCAGCGGCCCGACTCCTGCCACAACTCCGCGGGCTGCACGGCGCTCAGCAGCAGTTCCAGGGCGCCCGCGCGGTTCATCTCCTCGCGGATGATGTTCTCCACCTTGCGCAGCGTGCGCAGTCCGAGCGGCAACCAGTTGTAAATCCCGGCGGCGAGACGGCGGATCAGTCCCGCCCGCAGCATGAGCTGGTGGCTCACGACGTCGGCTTCGGAGGGGGTTTCCTTGACGGTATGGATCGGATAGCGGGATAGGCGCATGGTCGGGGCCGACTACAGGGCAGGGTACGTGGCCGGCAATGCTAGCAGAAGCGACTCGCCGGGCTTTGCGCCCCAACCATGCGGCAACCCGCGCCCCACTGTTGCCTTACACCGCAGTCGACCTATGATGCTGCCCACATGGATCCTGTCAGCGCGCCCGAACGCACCCAGCGACGCGGCATCTACCTGCTGCCCAATCTGCTCACGACCGGTTGTCTGTTCGCCGGGTTCTACGCCATTGTCGCGGCCATCGACGGCAACTACGAGCGCGCCGGCGTGGGCGTGTTCATCGCCATGATTTTCGACGGCTTGGACGGCAGAGTCGCACGTCTCACGAGCACCGAGACGGCCTTCGGCAAGGAATACGACAGTCTCGCGGACATGGTCGCCTTCGGCGTCGCCCCGGCCATCGTCTCGTACCAATGGGGGGTGGCGCGCATCGCCGAGTATGGCAAGGCCTGGTATCGCTTCGGCTGGCTCGCGGCTTTCTTCTATGTGGCCTGTGCCGCGCTACGGCTGGCGAAGTTCAACGCCCGCGTGCAGGACAAGCGCTATTTCGAAGGGCTGCCGAGCCCCTCGGCGGCCGCCGTCGTTGCGGCCTTTCTCTGGGAGTCCAGTGAATGGCGCGAACCGGGCCTGCCCGGACTGATCCTCGCCTTCGCGATCACGGCAGCGGCCGGCGCGCTCATGGTCGCTCGCTTCAGCTACTCGAGCTTCAAGGGTTTCGATATGGCCCGGCCGATGCGCTTCATCTGGCTCGTGGTCGTGGCGCTCGCTTTCATCATCATCGCTTCCCATCCGCCGGCCGTGCTGCTCACGATATTCGGCAGCTACGCACTGTGGTCCCCGAGCGTGTGGCTGTGGCGCAGGATCCGTCGCTCGCGGCGCGGCGAGCGCGGCGCAGCCGAGAAGGACAAAGCGAAGGGGGGCGCGCCATGAGTCGGCGCGAGCAGTACCTGGCCGCGCTCGGGATCGATTTGTGGCAGGCGCGCACACCGGCTCGGCCGCCGGTACGCACTGCGGCCCTGCAGGAGGTGCGCGCTGCGGCCCTGGAGGCGCCGGACGCGCTTGAGGCGGCGGCCCCGAGCTGCGACGCGGCGCAGAGCGACGCGGCAATCTGGCAGGCGCTGCGCGCCGAGGTGAGCACCTGCACGCGCTGTGAGCTGTGCCGCACTCGTACGCAGACGGTGTTCGGTGTCGGCGACACACGCGCCGAACTACTGGTCATCGGGGAAGCTCCGGGAGCGGATGAAGACCGTCTGGGCGAGCCTTTCGTCGGCCGTGCCGGGCAGTTGCTCAATTCGATGCTGCGCGCGATGGGCACGGCCCGCGAGCGCGTCTACATCGCGAACATACTCAAATGCCGCCCACCGGCTAACCGTGATCCCAGGCCCGATGAAGTGGCCTCATGTCTGCCCTATCTGCAGCGGCAGATCGAGCTGCTGCGCCCGACACTGATTCTGGCCGTGGGCCGTATCGCCGCACAGAATCTGCTCGCCACCGACACGCCGATCGGCCGGCTGCGGGGCCGGCTGCATGGCTTCGGTGCGAGCCGGCTTCCCCTGATCGTGACGTATCATCCGGCCTATCTGCTGCGCAGCCCGACCGAGAAGCGCAAAGCCTGGAGCGATCTGAAGTTCGTGCGCGCCGAACTCTCGCGGCTGCGGCCGCAACAGAACGCCGCGGCGCATTGAGGCGGCGGAGCGATGCAGCAGATGACGCGATGTATTGCAGTCAGCGGGCCGGTGCCATGGCGGCCGTGAGACAGGACGCCATCGGCGTGCCGGAGATGACGATCCGCAGCATGTACGAGTCGGACGTTGCCGAGGTCGTGCGCGTGGAGCGCGCCGCCTACGCCTTTCCCTGGACCGAGGGGATCTTTCGCGACTGCCTGCGCGTGAATTATCTGTGTCGTGTCGCGGAAATAGGCGGTGCACTGGTCGGCTATGGGGTCATGAGCGTCGGCGCGGCCGAGGCGCATCTGCTCAATGTCTGCGTCGATGAGGCCTATCGCTGTCGTGGCATCGGCCGGCGAGTGCTCAGTCACCTGCTGCAAGAGGCAGCCTCGAATGCCGCGCTCGAGGCTTTCCTCGAAGTGCGCCCATCCAATCTCTCGGCCATACGGCTCTATCAATCTCTGGGGTTCAGGCAGATTGGTATGCGCCGTGGGTATTACCAGGCCATTGACGGACGCGAAGACGCGATCGTGCTCAAGCGCTACATCGCTTGAGATCGCCTGCGGCCCCTGTTGGTAGCGGAAGGCATTGCCCTGCATGATCACGCTCGAGCAGCAAATCGCGCGCCGGCGTACCTTTGCCATCATCTCGCACCCCGACGCCGGCAAGACCACGTTGACCGAAAAGCTATTGCTGTTCGGTGGCGCGATCTCCATGGCCGGGACCGTCAAGGGACGCAAGGCCTCGCGTCACGCGACCTCGGACTGGATGCGGCTCGAGCAGCAGCGCGGCATTTCCGTGACCAGTTCGGTCATGCAATTTCCATATCGCGAGCACGTCGTGAACCTGCTCGATACGCCAGGGCACGAGGACTTCTCCGAGGATACTTACCGCACGCTGACCGCGGTCGATTCCGCGCTGATGGTGATCGATTGCGCCAAAGGCGTCGAGGAGCGCACCATAAAACTCATGGAGGTATGCCGGCTGCGCGATACGCCTATCATGACCTTCATCAACAAGCTCGATCGCGACGGCCGCGCGCCCATCGAGCTGCTCGATGAAATCGAGCGGGTGCTGAGAATCCAGACCGCGCCCGTCACCTGGCCTATCGGCATGGGGCGCGAGCTCAAGGGCATCTATCACTTGCTCGAGGATCGAATCTACGTTTATGAAGCCGGCGAGCGCGGGCGCGTCGGCGGCAATCGTGTGATCGAAGGGCTGGACTCGGGCGAAGCGCGCGAGCTGCTCGGTATGCAGGCTGCGGCTGTGGCGGCGGAAATCGAGCTGGTGCGTGGCGCCACGGCGGCGTTCGATCGCGACGCCTATCGCGCCGGGCGCCAGACCCCGGTGTTCTTCGGCTCGGCGATCAGCAATTTCGGCGTCGAGGAGCTGTTGCGTGCGTTCGTGAGCGAGGCCCCGGCGCCGCTGCCGCGGGTTGGCCGTGAGCGCGTGGTTGAGGCCACCGAGGCCAGGATGACCGGCTTCGTATTCAAGATCCAGGCGAACATGGACCCCGGCCATCGCGATCGCATCGCCTTCATGCGCCTGTGCTCCGGGCGCTATCAGCGCGGCATGCGCTTACGGCATGTACGGCTGCGCAAGGACATGAAAATCGCCGACGCCTTGACCTTCATGGCCGCGGACCGCTCGCAGGCGGAGGAGGCTTATGCCGGGGACATCATCGGCCTGCACAATCACGGCACGATCAATATCGGCGACAGCTTCAGCGAAGGCGAAACGCTGCACTTCACGGGCGTGCCGAACTTCGCGCCGGAGCTGTTTCGTCGCGCGGTGCTCAAGGACCCGCTGCGCATGAAGGCGCTGAGCAAAGGACTCGACCAGCTGTGCGAGGAGGGCGCGACGCAACTGTTTCGGCCGCTGCGCAACAATGATCTGATACTCGGCGCAGTCGGGCCGCTGCAGTTCGAGGTCGTCGCCTTCAGGCTGCAGGACGAGTACGGCGTGCAATGCGTGTTCGACAGCGTCGCGGTCCACGCCGCGCGCTGGGTGACGGCGCAGGATGAGCGCAAGCTCGAGGACTTCCGCACGCGTGCCCACGATCATCTGGCCCTCGATCACAATGGCGAGCTGGTCTACCTCGCCACCTCGCGCGTGAATCTGCAACTCACGCTGGAGCGCTGGCCGGAGATCGGATTTCAGAAGACGCGCGAGCATCAGGCCCAATGAGACCGCAGGCATGACGCCGAGGCGCGCCTCCCAATGGGCCTGGGCGCTCACGGCCTGGGCGAATCATGCCTTTGTCACCACGGTGCTGGTGGGTCTGTTTCCGATTTTTTTCGACAGGTATTGGGCCACGTCCCTGCCCGGTACGACTTCCACATTCTTTCTCGGGCTCACCAACTCCAGCGCCAGTTTCATCGTCATGCTGCTCGCGCCCTGGCTCGGCGCACTGGCGGATCGGCGTGGGCGCAAGCGGCGTTGGTTCGGGGCCTGCACCGTGATGGGCGCGCTCGCCACGGCCTGGCTGGCCTTCATCGGCGCGGGCCAGTGGCCACTGGCGCTGATCGTGTTCGGCTTAGCCTCGATGGGCTACTTTGCCGGATCCTCATTCCAGGATGCGCTCATCGTGCAGGTCGCGAGCGGCGCGGAGAGCAACCGGGTCTCGGCCTTGGGCTTCGCACTCGGCTATCTCGGCGGCGGTGTGCTGTTCCTGCTCAACGTGCTCATGGTGCTGCATCCGCAGTGGTTCCTGCTCTCGAGCGCAACCGCCGCGACCCGCATCGCCTTCCTGGATGTGGCGTTGTGGTGGCTGCTCTTCACGCTGCCGTTGTTCCGTTATGTCGCCGAGCCGCCGCCGACCAGCGAGCTGGCCGGGTGGCGCGAATTGTGGTCGACCATACGCACGGTGCTGCGCGATCGTCCGGTGCTGAATTTCCTGCTCGCCTACTGGCTCTACATCGACGGCATCGGGACGGTGCAGCAGATGGCGGTGGACTTCGGCGTCAAGCTCGGCTTTGCCACCTCCACGCTGATCCAGGCGCTGCTGCTGGTGCAGTTCGTCGCCTTCCCGTTCGCGCTGCTGTTCGGAAGGCTCGGGGACCGCATCGGCGCCAAGCGCGCGATCTATCTCGGACTGGCGGTGTTCACCGCGGTCACGGTACTGGCCTACTTCATGCGCGAGGAGTGGCAGTTCTATCTGCTCGCCGCCATCGTCGGCACGGTGCAGGGCGGCGTGCAGGCCCTGTCGCGTTCGTATTTCGCGCGCCTCATCCCGGCTGAGCGCGCCGGGGAGTATTTCGGCTTCTACAACATGCTGGCGAAGTTCGCCGCCGTGCTGGGGCCGCTGCTCATGGGCGTGGTGGCCATTGCCACGGGAAATCAGCGTCTGTCAATACTGGCACTCGCGCTGTTCTTCATTCTGGGCGCCTGGCTGCTCTCGCGAGTGCAGGGCGGGGAGGCGGTCTGAAGCCGCTGCGGGCGCTCAAGGCTTGACGCGGGCCGTGAACAGCTGCACCGCGCGGCGGAAGCGCTGCAACTGCGCGCCGCTGCAACCGGGTCCATAGCGTAGCCGGGCGTAATGACGCGCGAGCGGCTTGAGCGTGCCGGCGAGCTCGGGCCGCAGGCGCGCGACGCGTTCACTGTATGCAATGGGCCCCTCATGGGGCGCACGCGGCGCGGCGCTGCGGCGCAGCTTGCGCTCGAGCGCGCGCCAGGCGCGCCCCAGAGCATCGCGCGGGCGCGGTGTACTGCGATCGCGCCCGCGCCAGGCGAGCACCGAGAGCCAGAGTGTGCCCCCAGCCGCGAGCAGCATCACGAGCCCTTCCCAGTCGCGGCTCTTCAGGCCGAGCGAGCCCAGAAGATTGAGCTGCTTGGCCATGTTGAATTGGATGAATTCGTCCTGCCACCAGGCATTCATGGCCTGCCAGGCCTGCACCGAGGCGCCGAACCAGCTCGATTCCTGCGCGCCCTGGTCCCCGG
>JBELAR010000065.1:0-12045 GCA_049508555.1 Steroidobacteraceae bacterium | reverse complement strand
TGGCGCAGGAACTCGAGCTGCTCCGCGCTCTGCACGCCTCCTGCAGACACAGCGAGTTGCAGGCAGCTACTCATGCTGATCAAAGCGCTTAAGATGCTGGCGCCATCCGGATTCGTCGTGAGATCGTGTACTAGGGATTCATCGACTCGCATGACGTCGATCGGCAGGTGCATCAAGTGGCTCAAGTTCGGAATTCCGATGCCGAAATTCCTCAGCACCAGCCGCACCCCGAGACTCCTGAGCGATTGCAGCACGGCCGCAACCCACGCCGTCTCTGGTTCCAGCAGCTCTGCGTCGAGCTCAAGTTCCAGCTCACCTGGCGCGCAGCCCTCTTCCGCCATGATCGCACACAGGCTCGATATGAAATCCTTGGTGCGCAGCTCGACGGGTGACACAGCGATCGCAAGGCGCGGCACCGGCAGCCCGGCGTCGCGCCAGACTCGAAGCTGACGGCAAGCGGCGCGCAGCGCCCACTGGCCCAGAGGCACGATCAGCCCGGTCTCCTGTGCGAGCGGCATGAACTGGCCCGGGAGCAGTAGCCCGCGTTGCGGATGCATCCAGCGAATCAGCGCCTCGACACCGGCCAGCGCATCATCCGCGAGACTCACCTTGCGTTCATAGTGCAGTACGAACTCACCCTGCTCAAAGGCCCGGTGCAGACTGCTCTCCAGGCACTGACGTTCGAAGTTGTGCGGATTCATGGGTGCTTCGAAGAACCGGTAGGCATTACCGCCGCTCTCCTTGGCGCGATACATGGCGAGATCCGCATACTTGAGCAAGGCGTCGGCGCCATGGCCGTCATCCGGGTAAATCGCTATGCCAATGCTTGCGGTAACGTAGAGATCCTGCTCCTCGATGGCAGATGAGATGCAGAGCGTCGATAGCATCTTCTGCGCACAGATCTCCGCATCCTGTGCATGTTTTATTTCCGCGAGTAGTATCACGAATTCATCGCCGCCCTGGCGACTGACCGTATCCGAGCTGCGCACGCACCGGAGCAATCGCTGGGCCACAGACCGCAGCACTCGATCGCCGATTTCGTGGCCCAAAGAGTCGTTGACGGGTTTGAAGCGATCCAGGTCCAGGAACAACACGGCGAGCTGTCGCCGATTGCGGTGCGCCATGGCGATGGCTTGACTCAATCGGTCTAGCAGCAGCAGCCTGTTCGGCAAATCCGTAAGGCTGTCGTGGTGCGCCTGATGCGATATCCTCAAGCTGGTGGTACGCGCCACGCTCACATCGTGTAATACCACCACTGCGCCGACGATGTTGCCCAAAGTGTCTCGAATAGGCGCCGCGCTATCTCCGATCGGTATCGAGGCGCCATTCCTCGCGATCAAGGTGCTCTGCGCAGGCAGTTTGGCGACTTGACCGGTCTGCAGCGCGACGCCGATGGGATTGTCCACCAGCTGTCGCGTATCGTCATTGATGATCTGGAGCACGCGATCCAGGGGCTTGCCGGCGGCGTCCGCCGTGGACCAGCCGGTCATCGCTTCGGCGATTGGATTGAGATAGGTTATCCGGCCCCGGGCATCCGTCGTGATGACGGCATCGCCGATGCTGGCCAGCGTTACTTCGAACAATTCGCGCTGCTGCCGGAGCTCCTCCGCCTTGCTGGCGAGCGCCTCGCTGGCAGCCGCCAGAAGTTGCCGCTCGACGCTCTGGCGGCTCAAGCCCTCGTCGATCGGATGCCGGCCCTCGCCGCCATCCGTCCTGAGAGTGATGCTCATGAAAGCAAATGCTAGAGCCTACTCGATGCCCAGTCTGTAGGACGTCGCAGCAACTGTGCAGTGGGCCCCGCTCGACATCGCTCGCACTATCCGGGGTCAATCGGACCGGACGACCTGATGAGGCTGGCAGGCAGATGAACGATGAATTCGCTGCCGCAGCCTGGCCCGGCACTGCGGGCCTCGACGCGGCCGCCATGCAGCCTGACGAGCCCTCTGACCAGCGCAAGCCCTATACCGAGTCCTCCCTCGGCCCGGTCAATCGCCGACTCCACCTGGGAGAACATCTCAAATACGCGCGGGAGGGCCGCGGCGCTCAAGCCAATGCCGGTATCCTGCACGGTGATGCTGAGTTCGTCGGTCTCTCGAGCGATGATGAGCCGGATCTTTCCCCCAGCGTCGGTGTACTTCGCTGCATTGGCCAGCAGGTTGGACAGTGCCTGCGACAGTCGCAGCGGGTCCACCTCGAGCTCTACGGGTGGCGATGGCAGCTCGATCGACAGGACATGCCGCTTGGATTCGATCAGTGGTCTGGCAGTCTCTACGGCCGTGGCGATCAGCGAGTTGAGCGTGACCCGGTCTATTCTGAGTTTGAGCCGGCCGGATGTGATGCGCGACACGTCCAGCAGATCGTCCAATAAGAGCGCCATGCGCCTGGACTGCCGGGCGATGACCTGCTGGGCCCATTCGTGCTGCGATCGGTCTGCGGCCGGAGCCTCAAGGATCTTCACGGCATGGCCGATTGGGGCGAGCGGGTTACGCAGCTCGTGTGCGAGCGTCGCCAGAAATTCGTCCTTGCGCCGGTCGGCCTCACGCAGCGCCTCCTCGGTCTCCTTGAGACGCCGGATATCCAGATTGATTCCGGCCCAGCCGCGGATCTCGCCGTGATCCCCCTTGATAGCAACTCCCTGCGCGAGCACCGGGTGATAGGCACCGTCAGTGCCCAGTATTCGATGCTCGCGGTACCAGTTTTTCCCGGACTGCACACAGTCTTGCCACAATTGCAGCGTCGCCGGCACATCATCCGGGTGCAACCGTGTCATCCAACCCACATCCGAGCACTGCGCCTGCGTCAGGCCGCTCAAGCGCAGAAACGAGTCGCTGGCATAGATGTTGCGGCCAGTCGCGTCGCAGACCCAAACGCCATATTCGATCGATTCGCCGATGGCTCGATAGAGCTTTTCACTCTCCCGCAAGGCGTGTTCGGCATTCTTCTGTGGCGTGATATCGATCAGCAGATTAGCCAGCAGCGACCGTGCTCCACTGTCGTCCGCCTGTACGCGCCCGCGGCCGGCCAGCCAGCGTACTGAACCGTCCGGGCGCACGATGCGGAATTCGGTGTAGCCAAAGACACCGGTTTGCAGTGCCGTGGCGTGCGCGTCTTCCACTGACCGCAGGTCATCCGGATGTATGAACCGTGGCCACACCGTGGGATCGCCGCTGAGCTGTGCGCCGTCCTTGATCCCGAGCAAGGTCAATAAATTGCGATCGGCCGTGAACTGATTGCTGCGCAGATCCCAGACGCCAGTGCCGATCTCCGCGGCCGCCATGGTGCTCTCCAGTCGGGCGTTGGCGCGCGCCAGTGCCGCCTCTGCTGCCTGACGCGTGTTCACTTCATCCTGCAGTGTGGCGTTGGATTTCTCCAGTGCACGAGCCCGTGATTGGACCTCATCCAGCATACCGTTGAACGCATCGACGACGAGTCCAATTTCATCGTCGGTCGTTTTGCTCGCTCGAAACGAATACTCGCGCCGCTCTACGACCCGGCGCGCAACATCGGCCATCGACTCGAGAGGATCCGTGATGAAGCGCTGCAGCATGTTCGACAGAACCAGCGCAACCAGCATGCTGAGCGCAATGATTGCCGCAAAAATGCTGATGTAGGAATACACGCGTCCCGCAATGTCATAGTGGGCCTGCAGATAGATCGTGCCGAGAAAGTCGTCGCCCTTGACGATCCGCTGCGTGACCTCGACCTGCTCGCCCGAGACCAGTGGACTCGCGATCGCGGGCGCCCTCGCAGCCGCGTGATGGCCGCTGCGGCTGTAGGTGGCATAGAGATTGCCTTGGCTCCCGTAGAGCGCCGCGACCAGCACTTCCGGCCGAGCCTGCAATGCTGCCAGAGCGGAGCGCGCCGCCTCCGCGTCATCGAATGCGAGCGCAGGGGTGGTCGATTGCGCCAGAATGCTCGCCTCGACCGCCAGGTCCGTCGCCCATGAGTGGCGATACGCGCTCAAATCGTGAGTCAGTATGGCGGCACCGGCGACCAGCAGGGACATCGCTGTGGTCAGCAGCACTACGCCCATGACTTTGCCGCGCACGGATTGGCGCGCGCGCTTGATCAGAGCGAGCGCCCGCCAGAGGTCGCTCAGCTGCTCGCGTACGCCCGTCGCCGGCGCGGATGAGCTACTCAGGCTGTCGCTCATGGGATCCTGCGGTGTCCACACCGCTGACTGTAATGGCGGAATTCTCCGAACGCTCGCCCGCGGTGCCGTCGCCGCGCAATACCCGAATCGCCACCGAGAGCAGCTCTGAACTGATATTCAACCCCGCCTTCTCGGCCGCAGCCAACGACACCTCGAATCGGACATGCCGGTCCACGATCTTGAAGTTGATCATGCTGCCATGCTCAAGGGAGTGCTCGGAGTCCGTGACGAGCAGGACGGACCGCTTGCCGATCTGTCCCAGCACGGCTGCGAGATCCAGCTTGTTGCCGGCCCCCACGTACAAGATCTTTGAATCCCCGATGTCCTGCAGGCGCGCTATTCGACGCACACGCGCCTGCCGGTCCTTCACGCGATGCTGTGACAGCAGGCTCTCCAGTTCGCTCGCTATCCCATCTGCATTGAGCACTCCGATGGTGAACTCCGGCGCCTCAGCCGCATCCGGCGGCCAATTCACGAATCCCGCAAAGCGATAGAGGAATACCGCCTTGATCGCGTCCTCCGAGTACGGCCCGATCGCCTGCGCCCGCGTCAGATCGGTCCGTATGACACAGACCAGGGCGATCAGCAGCACTGCCCAGTTGCGCCACGCGATTTGCGGAGCGGATCTCATGCGGCACTAGTGGCGCCACTGCACCTGGGCGCCGACGTTGCGTTCGATGTACTCGCCGTATGGAACCGGGAATTCCAGATGCCGGGCGTGCAGGAGATTGCTCCCCATCAGCGACACCTCGAGACTGCTCGAGACCTTCCAGGCGCCGCGAACGTCCAATTCGTAATACGCCGGCAACGCCGGAGCGGGCAGTGCGCCCACGTAGCGCAACGTGCCATCCAGTGTCAGTCGCCCGAGAGCATCGAACGAGGAGCTCAGGTAGGCATGGCTGCTCGGATCGTCCGCGGCCTGCGCCAGGCCCGTGAGGCCGCTCGCGGCCGGCTCGAATTTAAAGTGCTCATGCAATGCCGTGAATCCCGGAGTCACCCGCCAATGATCCGTAATTTGCCAGCGGGCCCACGCGTCGATGCCGTAGGTGGTACCACGCAGCAGATTGCCCCAGTCCAATGGCAGAAAGACCGTGCTGGATGCAGGCTCGATGCTGCGCAATTGGTCATAGTCGTGGTAGAAGCCGGATACGGATAGCGACAGAACCGAGATGGGTTCGCTACGCCAGCCGATTTCGTAGGCATCGAGCCGCTCCGGCAGGAAATTTGCATTTCCGGTCAGGTATACGACGTCACCGAGTTTTTCCGCGACGTCATGGTCGAATGGGGTCGGCGATCGAATGGAGCGCGAGCCCGCGACCCAGATCAATGAGTCGCTGCCGGGCTGATAAGACAACCGGACATCGGGCAGGACCGCCCAACCGGAAAAAGCGTCGTCCTCGGCCTTCAATCCGGCCGTAAGCGCTACGGAATGGCCCAGCTCGAAGGTATCCTGCCCAAACACGTTGCCCAGCGTCAGTGCGCGGTGGCTCGGATCGAACAGCAGCGTCTCGGAGTTGGTGATTCCGTAGACGTTCACGCGCTCACCCACGCCCCAGACGATGCGCTGCGCCGATCCGACGGCCAGATTCTCCTGCAGTTCCACGTCGTAGGTATCGAGCACGAAGGCCAGGCCTCCAGCGGGGGCAAACTGCTCGGTCTGGTCGAAATAGGTCTTCAATTGCCACTCGGAATGCTCGCCCTGATGATCCCAGTGCATCAGGAGATTGGCCCCGGAGAGCATGCCATCGCGCGTGTCGAGCTCGTTTTCCGTGGCCCGATAAAGATCACCCTGCAGCGTGAGAGAATCGCGGGCGAGGGTTCGGTCGATTCTGAATCCTCCCTGTACATTGTCCCAGCCGTCCCCGGCGCTCGTGCCATCGGCGAGCGCCTCGGCCCCGCGATGCATTGCCATGCTGTAGACACGAAAGGCGGTATGGTCATCGAGGGTGCCGCCGATGCGGGCATTCACGTCCTGCTCACTGGTGCCGGCGTTGACGCTCACGAAACCGCCGGCGCTCGCTGCGGCCGATCGGGTAATGATATTGATGACGCCGTTCATGGCGTTGGCGCCCCAGAGCGTGGCGCCCGGACCGCTGATGACCTCTATGCGTTCGATGTCCTGCAGCATAACGTTTTGCGCGTCGAGGTAAACGCCGGAATACAGAGGCGAATACACGCTGCGTCCATCGATGAGCATGAGGATCTTGTTGGAGAAGTTTTGATCGGCGGGGTTACCACCCATGCCACGGGCCGAAACGACATAGTCGGTGGCACTGAGCTGCGTCACCAGCAGATTAGGGGCCAGTCGTAGTGCCTCGGGCAGGCTCGTGGCGCCTGAGCGCACGATCTCCTCCTGGCTGATGACGTAGATCGTGGCGTTCGCCTGACTTAACGACTCAGGGGCCTTGGAGACGGATGTCACCTGGACATGGGAGAGTTCGTCGAGCGAGAGACGATTGAGGCTCTCCAGCGGCGAGACGTCCTGCGCCGCCGCCGTGGTGATGAAGCGCGCGAGCAGCCCGGCGAGCCCAAGAGCGGCGGCGCCACGACGCCAGCGCGCCGCCCGCACCGGCCGCGCCCGCCGCCCAATGGATCGATTCCGGCTCATGGCGTGGCGAATTCGATGCGGCTAGGCGTTGCGTCGCGACGCCTCCGGCGTCGCGGCGAACAGGCGCTCGAGCACTTCGGGGTCCACGGGCTTTGTCAGGTGATGGTCGAAACCGGCCGCCAGCGCTTCGCGCTTGTCATCGAGCTGACCCCACCCCGTGACCGCAATGAGCACGATCTGCGCACTCCAGCGCTCGCGACGGATTCGCCGCGCGACCTCGTAGCCGTTGAGACCTGGCATGCCGATGTCCAGTATTGCGATTTCAGGCCGCAACTGCAGCGCCATATCCAGTGACTCCACCCCGGTATGGGCGACGTGGACCTGATGACCGGATAGCTGGAGCAACAGCGCGAGGCTCTCGGCGCCATCCCGATTATCGTCTGCGATCAGGATGCGGCGCGATTTGCGGTTCTCGGAATGAGTCTCGGGTGTGACCTGCGATACGGGCGGCGCATCCGTCTGGGCACTCGAGAGCGGTAACGATACGGTGAATTCGCTGCCAAGGTCCGGACCGGCGCTACGCGCCTCGATGCGGCCGCCGTGCAGCTCGATGAGTCCTTTGGACAAAGCCAGACCGATGCCCAGACCACTCTGCGATTGCTCGCGGCTCGGCTCTGCCTGAGTGTAAAGGTCGAACACCCGGTTGAGCATCTCGGGTGTCAAGCCTTCCCCGGTGTCGCGCACCGAGATGACGCACTGTCCGGCCTCGATACGCGCGCCCAGCGTGATATGACCTCCGGCCTCGGTATATTTCGCGGCGTTCGTGAGTAGATTGGCCACGACCTGGGTGAGCCGCACGGAGTCACCCTGCAGCACCGCCGGCGCCGAGGGCAGCTCCACGCTCAATTCATGCTGTTTGGCGTCGATCAAGGGCTGCGCGGTTTCTACCGCAGCCTGCAGGATCTCCCGCAGGTTGAATGCTCTCTTTTTGAGCGTCAGGGTCCCACGCGAAATCTTTGAGATATCAAGCAAGTCGTCCAGCAGTGCGGCCATTTGGGTTACCTGGCGTGAAATGATCGAACCGCAGCGCGCCGGGTCCGCCGACCCTGCTCCCGCGGACTCGAGCAAACGCGCGGCGGCCCCGATCGGGGCCAGCGAATTGCGCAGCTCGTGGGACAATGTGGCCAGAAACACATCTTTGCGCGTATCGGCTGCCCGCAGTGCCGTCTCGGTGTGCCGCAGCATGCCCTCGATCGCCTTGGTGGCATCGATGTCGGTACAGGTCCCGAACCATTGGACAATTGTGCCCTCTGGATTGCGATCCGCGGTCGCGCGGGCCAGAAACCAGCGATAAACCCCGTCATGACGCCGCATGCGGAACTCCGCCTCGAAGGGCCAGCCGGTGCGCAATGACTGCAGCCACTGCGCGGTGACCCGCGGTTGGTCGTCCTGGTGCACTACCATCGTCCAGGAGTCGGCTTGCTTCGATTGCTGTTCCGTGAGCCCGGTGTATTCGTACCAGCCGCGATTGAAGTATTGATGCGCACCGTCGGCTCCTTCAGTCCAGGCCAGATTCGGAATCGCATTCGCAAGACCCACGAATTGCCGCTCGCGTTCCCGCAGTTGCTCTTCAGCGCGACGACGCTCGGTCAGATCGGCAAAGGACACCGCCACGCCATCGTCGCACTTGGCGGCGACCAGACGCAGATACAGATCCAGACCGTCGTATCGGTAGGTGAATTCGATTGACCAGGGTGTGCCGGTATCGACCACACGAACGTAGCCGTCGAACAGCCCCATATCACGGTTTCCGGGGTGTTCCTGCAGCAGCTGGCGGCCGATGAACCAGGATCTGGGCTTGCCCACGATCCGCTCGGCGCCCTCATTCACATGGGCCCAGCGAAAATCGACAATGTTGCCGTCCTCGTCCCGTACGCTCTCGAACACCATGAACCCGTCAATGGATGTGTCCTGGATCGCCCGGAAGCGCGCCTCGCTCGCGCGCAGAGCATCAGCCGTGCGTTTCTGCGCGGTGATGTCCGCAGCGACCGTGATGCTGCCGCGCACATCGCCTTGTACATCGAACAATGGCAGAGAGCTCAGCAGCAGATCGCGGCCGTTCCCGCTGGAGGGCACGAGCAGGACTTCCTGGCCCAACACCGGCTGTCCCGTGCGGGCCGCGACGCGCGCTGGAAATTCCGCGTGGGCAAGTTCGCGGCCGTGTTGGAATACCCGATAGGGCTCCGTCGCCTGAGCCGGCTCGCTGCTCAGCGCCGCACGGGTATCGTGTGGAATATTCAGCAATTGGTCCGCAAATCGATTACCGGTGAGACGCTGGCATTGCGGATCGTGGGCGATCCATATGGCAACAGGGGCCACGTCCAGCACCGTCTCGAGTTCGTTCAGCAGGCGTCGACATTCCCCCTCCGCTGCCTTTCTCTCCGTGATGTCTCTGGCGATCTGCGTGACCCCATCGGCCGTCGGCTGCAGCCGGACATCCAGCCAATGCGTCTTTCCCTGGTGCACAAACTCTGATTCGTATACGACGGCCTGACCGCTGCTGATGCACTCGCGGCATCTGCGCTCGTCGTTTCTGACCGATTCGCCATCACCAAAGAGCTCAACTCGCGTCTTGCCGAGCGCCAGGCTGGCACTGATACCCGTCAGGCTCTCGGCCGCGGAGTTCCAGAAAGTGAAGCGCAGATCCCGGTCCATGGCGACCAGAATGTCGTGAATGCTCTGCGCGAGCAGCCCATAGCGCTCGTGGCTCTCGTTCAAGGCGCGCTCGGCCACGCGATCTGCGGTGACGTCGCGGAACACCAGCACCACACCGCGCACCTCTCCGCCCTCGTCCAGGACGGGCGCGCCCGTGTCGGCCACCGTGTGCTCGCTGCCGTCGCGACAGAGCAGTAGCGTTTGGGTGCCGAGCGCTACGAGTCGTTTCTGCTGCAGGACTGTCCTTATCGGTGCTGCCGCCGGTTCGCGCGAGAGCGGATCGACGACGCGGTACACCTGCTCGAGCTGTAAGCCCTGAGCCTCCCGCTCCGTAAGGCCCGTAAGTTGCTCCGCGACGCCGTTCATGAATTGCACCGCACCCTTGGTGTCGGTGGCGATAACGCCATCGCCGACACTGCTCAGAGTCGTCGCCAGTTCCAGCTCCACCCGACGCAAACGCGCACTGTCTCGTCTGCTCGAGTAAACCAGGCACAGCAACAGTGCTATCGACAAGGCAATACTGGCGCGCAGTGTGACGGCCGCCTCTCGCAGCGCCTCCCGGTTGGTGGCACGGCGCGACTCGAGAGCCCGAAGATCTTCGGTGCGCAGCTGCGTCAGCAGACTCCGCACCGAATCCATGGCCTGCTGAGTGGCTGCGGCGGCCATCAACGCCCGCGCGCCGGGCAAATTCCCGCGGCTTGCTTCGGCGACAACACGATCAGCCAATGCCAGGTACTCGCGCGCCTTGGTCTGCAGCTCTGTGGTCAGGGATCTCTGCACGGCGTCATCGGCGACGAGCTGCTCCAGGCTCTCGAGTTCTACCGGGATCGCCGGAGCGGCGGCCCGATAAGCTTCCTCGGCCTCCTGGTTCCTGCTCAGCGCGTAACCGTGGGCCGCGTTCTGGACATCGAGCAGAAGCTCGAAGATTCGCCCGAGCTCTACGCGAACTCGCTCGGTGTGCGCCAGCCACTGCGATTGAGCGCTGATCGTGGCTAGACTGCGCGATGCCAGCACGCTCAGAAGCAGCATGAGCAGCAGCGAAGCGACGATCAATACGATCGATCGGGTGGACACCGAGTAGCGCGATGTGAGCCGGTTGAGCCCGGGCCAGCCGCTACCCTTGCTGACGCTCATCGCGTCAGTCCGGGGTACCACTGGACCAGTGAATCTGTAGGCAATTTGGCTGAGCTTCCGGCGTGGTGACAGCGTCCGACAGTGCGCGGGCGTTCAGCACTGCGTGCATCCCACGTCGGCGGCCGACGGCGTGTCAGGACCGATCATGCTCCCTCCTCGTCATGTTCGAATTGCACATCAGTCGGGTAACGCGTCCAGGCGAATACTGTCCGGCTCAAACGGGCGGAACAATCTTAGATTTTCTGCACCGCAGGTAGGTATTTTCTGACACGTATTCGCGGCAATAATTGGACACGGTCGGACGAGGCTAGTGCCGGGCCGGGCTGAGGTCCTACGCGCCATCGCCCAAAAATGCCCTTCTCCGGCGGCCGCGGCCGTGACAGCTTAGCGTTGTCGTAATTTCACGACGCTCCGAGCAGCCCGTCGGCAAAGGAATATGACCGTGAAACTCCTGGCAATAACCTTGATCGCATTTGCGCCCATTCTGACCGGGTGCATCAGCAGCAGCAGCCCACCCGCGCCCGCAAAAAATACCACCATCGTGGTCCCGCCAGGCGATACCACAACGGTGGTGTGCTCGGATGGCACGCACCCGCCCTGCAACTGAGGGCTCCTCGCCGTCGGTTTGCACCTACGAGGGTCCGAGCTTTTGTCCGAGCGGCGCGGGCCGTGGTCGTACGGCTAAAATTGATTTGACGATTTGGCGTCATATAGCTCAGTCAACCGTTTTGGGTTGATTACCAATGCCGTTATGGATCGATGACCACTCAAAGGGGAGCAGGCGAATGGCGAACATACTCATAGCTGACGATCATCCGATGGTTCGGGCCGGTCTGCGGCAATTTCTCGAGGACGAGCGCAGCGTCACGCAGATCGGGGAAGCGGGCTCCGGCAAGGAGACGCTCGATCAACTGCGCTCGGGCGACTGGGACCTGGTCATTCTCGACATCAACATGCCCGATCGAGGCGGTCTCGATATTCTGCAGCACGTGCGCGCCGGCTATCCACACGTGAAAATCCTCGTCGTGAGCGCATTTCCTGAGCGTCAATTCGCCATCAACGTCCTCAAAGCCGGTGGCAGCGGCTATCTGCCCAAGGAGAGCGCGGCCGAGGAACTGCTGAAGGCGATCCGTACGGTATTGCAGGGGCGGCGCTACGTGACCCCTCACATGGCCGAGCTCATGGTCGCGGAGCTCGACGCCGACAACGACAAGCCATTGCATCGCCGGCTCTCGGAGCGCGAGTTTCAGATCTTCTGCAAGCTTGCAGCCGGACACACGGTGTCCGCCATTGCGGATGAACTGTGTCTTTCGGTCAAGACCGTGAGCACCTACCGTACGCGTGTGCTCGAGAAGATGAGCCTGGTCAGCAACGCAGACATGACAACCTACGCACTGCGCAACGAGCTGATTCAGTGAGCCTGCGGTGATCGAGAGCCACCGCGCCGCCTACTGCTGCGCGGTGGTCTCCGAGAGCTCATGCCGAGCGACCTCGG
>JBELAR010000064.1:0-16839 GCA_049508555.1 Steroidobacteraceae bacterium | reverse complement strand
GGCGGGCACGTATTTCCGGCCCTGGCGCTCGCGCGCGAGCTGCGCGAGCGCTCCTGGCGGGTCGTGTGGCTCGGCACCCGGCGCGGGCTCGAGGCCCGGCTCGTGCCGGCCGAGCACATCGCGCTCGAGTGGCTGTCGGTCAGCGGCTTACGCGGCAAGGGCCTGCTCGTCTGGCTCAGCGCGCCGCTGCAGCTCACGCGCGCCGTGCTGCAGGCCTTTGCCGTGATCCGCCGGCAACGCCCCGCGCTCGTCGTGGGTCTGGGCGGCTTCGTCGCCGGCCCCGGCGGCCTCGCCGCCTGGATATTGCGTAAACCTTTATTGATCCACGAGCAGAACGCCGTGGCGGGTTTCACCAATCGTGTGCTGGGCAGACTCGCCGATCGCGTGCTGATCGCCTTTCCGGGCAGCTTTCCGACCCGACCGGGCGCGCAGGTGGTGGGCAATCCGGTACGGCGCGAGATTTTGGCCCTGCCGCCTCCGCCGCAGCGCTTCGCCCTGCGCGGACCGGCTATTCGCCTGCTCGTGCTCGGCGGCAGTCAGGGCGCGGCGCGCCTCAACGCGATCGTGCCGTTCGCACTCGCCCGCCTGGTATCGAAGCTGAACTTCGAGGTGTGGCATCAGTCGGGTGAGCGCTGGCTCGAGACCGCGCAGCGCGCGTATGCGCAGGCCGGCGTCGCGGTTCGGTTGCAGCCCTTCATCGACGATATGGCTGAGGCCTACGGCTGGGCGGATCTGGTGATCTGCCGTGCCGGCGCCTTGACGATTTCGGAGCTCGCAGCGGCCGGCGTGGGCGCCATTCTCGTGCCGTTCCCCGCAGCCACGGATGATCATCAGACTCGCAACGCGGCCTTTCTGGTAGGCGAAGGCGCGGCGGTCATGGTCGCCGAGCGCGAGTTGAGCCCGCAATGGCTGGCCGACGAGCTCGCGGCGTTGTGCAACGGGCGCGGCCGGCTGATCGCGATGGCGGAGCGCGCCCGCGCGCTCGCGCGGCCGCGCGCCGCACAGGATCTGGCCGATGCCTGTGTCGAGCTGGTCCGCGCTGCGGGCCAGGTGAGTGCTGCATGAGCGCTCCACCGCGCCAGATCGTCGGACTCACGACGCTGGCCACGGCCAAAGCACGCATGCGCCGCATCGAGACGATCCACTTCGTGGGCATCGGTGGCAGCGGCATGGGCGGCATCGCCGAGGTATTGCTCAATCTGGGCTACCGCGTGCAGGGCTCGGATTTGAAGGCCAATCCCATGACCGAGCGTCTCGCCGCCCTCGGGGCCGTCGTGCACATCGGCCATGAGGCTGCCCATGCCGATGGCGCCGACGTGGTCGTGATCTCCAGCGCGGTCGCGCGTGATAACCCCGAAGTGCGCGCCGCGCAGGCGCGCCGGGTGCCGGTGGTGCCCCGGGCGGAAATGCTCGGTGAGCTCAGGCGCTTCCGCGAATCGATTGCGGTCGCGGGCACGCACGGCAAGACCACGACCACGAGCCTGATCGCCAGCGTATTGGCGGAGGGCGGTGAGGATCCGACTTTCGTGATCGGCGGGCGGCTCAAGAGTGCCGGCAGCAACGCGCGGCTCGGCGCGGGCCGCTACCTGGTCGCCGAGGCCGACGAGAGCGATGCCTCATTCATGCATCTGCAGCCGGTGATCGCCGTCGTGACCAACATCGACAACGATCATCTCGGTACGCACGGCGGAGACTTCGCCAAGCTCAAGACGAGCTTCGTGGAATTTCTGCACAACCTGCCATTCTACGGCCTCGCGGTGCTGTGCGGTGATGATGAGCAGGTGCAGAGCATCCTCGCGCGTGTCACCCGGCCGTTCCTGACCTACGGCTTGCGCGCCGGTGTGGATGTGCGCGCGGTCGATCTCGTGACCGAGCGCGCCGGCACGCGCTTCCTGGTCTCCCGCTCCGGCCACAGCGCAGCGCTGCCAGTCATGCTCAACCTGCCCGGCACCCATAATGTGCGCAATGCGCTGGCCGCGATCGCCGTGGCGAGCGAGCTCGGCGTTGCCGATGCGGCCATCTGCCGCGCGCTCGCCGCTTTCCAGGGCATCGAGCGGCGCATGCAGTACCTGGGCCAGGCGTCGATCCCCGGCGGCACGGTCAGCATCGTCGATGATTATGGGCATCATCCCACCGAGATCGCCGCGACGCTGGAGGCGCTGCGTCAGGCCTGGCCCGGCCGCCGCCTGGTGCTGGTATTCCAGCCGCATCGCTACACGCGCACGCGTGACCTGCTCGATGACTTCGCCAATGTACTGGCCACGGCCGACGTGCTGTTCGTGGGCGAAGTCTATGCGGCCGGCGAGGCGCCGATCAAAGGCGCCGACGGGCGCGCGATCTGCCGCGCGATACGCAGTCGCGGCAAGGTCGAGCCGGTGTTCGTGGAGAAGCTCGAGCAGATCGGCGCGGCACTCATCGGCGTGCTGTGCGACGGCGACGTGATCGTGACCATGGGCGCGGGTCATATCGGGCAGGTCGCGCAGGAGCTCGCGGCCACGCTCGCGCAGGTGGGCGCATGAATCGCGGCATCTCGCCGGATTTCATCCCCCGAATGCGCTGGCACGAGCCGATGTCGGCGCACACCTCCTGGCGCGTCGGCGGCCCCGCCGACATGTTCTTCACGCCGCGCGATGTCGATGACCTGGCGGCGTTTCTGCGCGCGCTGAGCCCCGAGGTCCCGGTCTGCTGGGTCGGACTCGGCACCAACCTGCTGGTGCGCGACGGCGGCATTCGCGGCGTCGTCGTGGCGACGCCGGGCGCCTTCGCGCGCATCGAGCGGCGCTCGCAGACCCGACTCTATTGCGAGGCCAGCGTGCCGTGCGCGCGCATTGCTCGCGCCTGCCTCAATTGGAATCTGTCGCAGGGGGAGTTCTTCGGCGGCATTCCCGGGACTTTGGGTGGAGCACTGGCGATGAATGCCGGCGCGTTCGGCGAGGACACCTGGCGGCACGTGCGCGGCGTGGAGACCATGGATCGCCAGGGCCAGCGTCACCACCGCGAACCGGGCGAGTATCGCATCGGCTACCGTCGCGTCGAGCCCGCCGGCGCGCCGCCGGGTGTCGCGGTGCAGGAGTGCTTCATTGCGGCCGAACTGGAATTCGAGTCCGGTGCCGGCGAGCGCGCCAGCAGCGTGCGCGCGCTCTCGGAGCGGCGCCGGCAGACTCAACCGCTCGGCGAATGGAGCTGCGGCTCGGTGTTTCGCAATCCGCCGGGGGATCATGCCGCGCGGCTCATCGAAGCCGCGGGGCTCAAGGGCTATCGCATCGGCGATGCCGTCGTGTCCGAGAAGCACGCGAATTTCTTCATCAATGACGGCCACGCGAGCGCCACCGAACTCGAGCAATTGATCCGGCACGTGCAGCAGGCGGTCGAGCGAGTCCATGGAATCGCGCTCGAACCGGAAGTACGCATCATCGGGGAGCTGGCGCCGGATGGCGCGCTCGCCGAGAGCGAACCGTACTGATGCGCCTGCTGCACGACATCAACGCCATGCAGCGGGTGCACGAGCCCGCGCACTTCGGACGCGTGGCTGTGCTGTACGGCGGATCCTCGAGTGAGCGCGAGGTGTCCCTGGCCAGCGGCAAGGCCGTGCTGGGGGCGTTGCAGCGTCGCGGCGTGAGCGCCGAAGGCTTCGACCCGGCGCAGCGCCGACTCGACGAGTTGCTCGAGCTGCGCATCGATCGAGTCTGGATCGCATTGCATGGGCCCGGCGGCGAGGATGGGACTGCGCAGGGCGCATTGGAATGCCTCGGCATCCCCTACAGCGGCAGCGGCGTCATGGGGTCGGCCATCGGCATGGATAAATTGCGTACCAAATGGCTGGCGCAGGCCGTCGGCGTGGCGAGCGCGGAGAGCGTGGTGCTGCGCACGGCGGCGGATCTGGACACGGCCTGCGACCGGCTCGGGCTGCCGTTGTTCATCAAGCCCGGTTCGCAGGGCTCGAGCGTCGGCATGACGCGCGTCGAGCGCGCCGAGGATCTGCCGAGCGCGCTGGACAATGCGCTGCGCTTCGATCCGGTGGTGTTCGCCGAGCGCCTGATCCCCGGACCCGAATACACCGTGTCGATCCTGCAGGGCCAGGCGCTGCCCTCGATCCGCATCGAAACCCCGCGCAGCTTCTACGACTATGAGGCCAAGTACCTGCGCAACGATACGCGCTACCTGTGTCCCTCGGGACTGTCGGCGCAGGCCGAGGCGCATCTGGGGGCCCTGGCGCTCGCGAGCTACGAGGCCTGCGGTGCCGAGGGCTGGGGGCGCGTGGACTTCATGCTCGATCGGACCGGGCGGCCGCTGCTGCTCGAGATCAACACCGTGCCCGGCATGACCGATCACAGTCTGGTGCCGATGGCCGCTCGCACGGCCGGCATCGATTTCGATGAACTGGTCTGGCGCGTGCTCGAGACCAGTCTGGCGCGCCGCGCGCGCCCCCCGCGTGCGCGCCGCTTCAAGCTGCCGGCGCTGAATTGGCGCCGCATCGGCTTGAGCCTGGCCGGCATCGCCGTGAGCCTGCTGGCTTGCGCCGCGCTGATCGTGCTGCTGGATGAGCCAATCCAGCGCGTGATCGTGACCGGCCGCCTGCAGCGCGTGTCGGCGCTCGATGTCGAACAGATCGTGCGCGCGCGCCTGCGCGGCGCGGGGCTCGTGAGCGTCAATCTCGAGGACATCAGCCGCGGCCTGCGCACCTTGCCCTGGGTCGACAGCAGCGCCGTGCAGCGCAGCTGGCCGCGCGCTCTGCACATCGAGATCGTCGAGCAGACGGCGGTCGCGCGCTGGAATGAGACCGGGCTGGTCAACGCGCGCGGTCAGCTGTTTCTGAGCGAGGCGCGCTTCGTGCCGCCGGAATTGCCGCAATTATCCGGCCCCGGCGGCGCCGAGGGGGAGGCCACGGCGCGCTATCTGACCGTCCAGGGTCGGCTCACGGAGGCGGGTCTGCGCCTGGTCGCGCTCGGCCTCGATGCGCGCGGCGCCTTGACGCTGCGGCTCGACAACGGCGTCGAGGTGCGGCTCGGTCGCCAGCAGATCGATGCGCGCTTCGAGCGCTTCATGCTCGCGGCCGCGAAGCTCGTGAGTCAACGCGCGGCGGATATCGCCTACGTCGACATGCGCTACGGCAACGGCTTCGCGGTCGGCTGGAAGGGCGGGGGCGCTCATCTGGCCGCCCAGCCGGGCAACGCCCGTGCGCGTGGCGAGGGGGCGCCGCTCCATGGCTAAGAAATCCGACAAGCACGTGATCGTCGGTCTGGACATCGGCACCTCCAAGGTGCTGGCGCTCGTGGGCGAGATCACCTCGGATGGTTCGATCGAGATCATCGGACTGGGCAGTCAGCCCTCGCGCGGTCTGAAAAAGGGTGTGGTCGTGAACATCGAATCGACCGTGCAGTCGATCCAGCGCGCCGTCGAGGAAGCCGAGCTCATGGCCGATTGCGAGATCAACGCGGTCTACGCCGGCATCGCCGGCAGCCATGTGCGCAGTCTCAACTCTCACGGCGTCGTCGCGATCCGCGATCGCGAAGTGACCCATGCCGATGTCGAGCATGTCATCGAGGCGGCCAAGGCGGTCGCGATCCCGGCCGATCAGCGCATCCTGCACGTATTGCCGCAGGAGTTTCTGATCGACGGACAGGAGGGCATCCGCGATCCGATCGGCATGTCGGGCGTCAGGCTCGAAGCCAAGGTACATATCGTGACCGGCGCGGACAGCGCCGCACAGAACATCATCAAGTGCGTGCAGCGCTGCGGTCTGGTGGTCGAGGACGTGGTGCTCGAGCAGCTCGCCTCGAGTTTTGCGGTGCTGACCGATGACGAGAAGGAGCTCGGCGTGTGCCTGGTCGATGTCGGCGGCGGGACCACCGATATCGCGGTGTTCTCCGGCGGCGCGATCCGCCACACCGCGGTGATTCCGATCGCCGGGGATCAGGTCACGAACGATATCGCGGTCTCGATGCGCACCCCGACCCAGTATGCCGAGGACATCAAGATCCGCTATGCCTGCGCGCTCTCGCAGCTGGCCAATCCCGACGAGAGCATCGAGGTGCCGAGCGTCGGGGATCGGCCCTCCCGCCGCCTGGCGCGCCAGACACTGGCCGAGGTCGTCGAGCCGCGCTACGAGGAGCTCTTCAACCTGATACGCGAGGAGCTGCGGCGCAGCGGCTTCGAGGAAGTGATCGCCGCCGGCATCGTGCTGACCGGCGGCAGTGCGCGCATGGAGGGGGCAATCGAGCTGGCCGAGGAGATCTTCCACGTCCCGGTGCGCCTCGGCTTGCCCGGCCACGTCAAGGGATTGGCCGATGTCGTGCGCAATCCGATTTATTCGACCGGCGTCGGGCTGCTGCTCTATGCCCGCGAGAACACGTCGCCGGCCTCACGCGCCACGGCGCTCGGCGGCAACGTGGCCGGTGCGCTCGATCGCATGAAGAGCTGGTTCAAGGGCAATTTCTGATCAACCGACCAGGGTATCAACGTAAGGAGCTGACAACCATGTTTGAACTGATGGACGCATACAGCCAGAGCGCTGTAATCAAGGTGATCGGTGTCGGAGGTGGCGGCGGCAACGCGGTCTCGCATATGGTGACGAGCGGGATCGAAGGCGTCGACTTCATCTGCATCAACACCGATTCGCAGGCCCTCAAGGCCTCGAAGATCAAGACCTCGCTGCAGATCGGCGCCAATATCACCAAGGGGCTCGGTGCCGGCGCCGACCCGGAAGTCGGCCGCCAGGCCGCGATGGAGGACCGCGACCGCATCATCGAGCTCATCGAGGGTTGCGACATGCTCTTCATCACGGCGGGCATGGGCGGGGGCACCGGCACCGGCGCGGCGCCGATCGTGGCGCAGATCGCCCGCGAGCTCGGCATCCTCACGGTCGCGGTCGTGACCAAGCCATTCACGATGGAGGGCAACAAGCGCTCGCTGGTCGCGGACCACGGGATCGCCGAGTTGACCAAGAACGTGGATTCGCTCATCACGATACCGAACCAGAAGCTGCTCACCGTGCTCGGGCCCCAGACCACGCTGCTCGATGCCTTCAAGGCCGCCAATCAGGTGCTGCAGGGTGCGGTGCAGGGCATCGCCGAGCTCATCACCCGGCCGGGTCTGATCAACGTCGACTTCGCCGACGTGCGTACCGTCATGAGCGAGACCGGCATGGCCATGATGGGTAGCGGCTCGGCCAGCGGGGAGAGCCGCGCGCGCCAGGCTGCGGAAGCGGCGGTGTCCTCGCCGCTGCTCGAGGACATCAACCTGGCCGGCGCGCATGGCATCCTGGTCAATGTGACGGCGGGGCTGGATCTTGCGATCGGGGAGTTCGAGGAGGTCGGCAACATCGTGAAGGAGTACGCCTCCGATGACGCCACGGTGGTCGTGGGGACAGTGATCGATCCGGATATGTCAAATCAGATCCGTGTGACGGTCGTTGCCACCGGCTTGGGGAGAAGTGCGGCGGCGCAGCGCGTGCGCGGAGAGGCGGCGCGGGAGGCGATCACCGAGCGCACTACGCTCACAGCTCGCGAGGCACACGCCGCGCGCGTGGAGCAGAGCGCGATGCGCGGCTCGCGCGCACGCGGGCCGCTCAGCGCGAGCGATTATTCCACGCTCGACAAGCCCACGATCGTGCGCCAGCGGGCGGTCGGTGATGGCTTGCGGGTCGAACCGGACTCGGAGGAGTTGCTGGATATTCCGGCATTTTTGCGCCGCCAGGCCGATTAGTGGCGCCGATCGCGTGGTGGCGTGCGGTGCAATAGGGCCGCCCTATGCTAGGTTAGGGCCGAGTTCCGATTCGCGGCCTGTCTGCGCCTGACGCGGGATGGGTTTTGGCTACGGATGCGGCTCGCTTGCGTGTCCCTTAAGATTCAGGGGTTTCAGGTTCAATACTATGGTTGGTCAAAGAACACTGCGTACGTCGATTCGGGCCACGGGCGTTGGCTTGCACAACGGCAAGAAAGTCATGATGACTTTGCGGCCGGCGCCCCCCGATACCGGAATCTGCTTCCGCCGCGTGGATCTGCCGCAGCCGGTCGACATCTTTGCGCGCGCCGCGAATGTGGGTGAGACCACGCTTGGCACGACGCTGGTCAACGGCGCGGCACGCATATCCACCGTCGAGCATCTGCTCTCGGCCTTCGCCGGGCTTGGCATCGACAATGCCCTGGTCGAGGTGACCGCGGGTGAGGTGCCGATCATGGATGGCAGCGCGGGCCCGTTCGTGTTCCTGCTGCAGTCCGCGGGCATCGAGGAGCAGGCTGCACCCAAGCGCTTCATCCGTGTGAAGAAAAGCGTCAAAGTCGAGGATGGCGACAAATGGGCGCGCTTTGATCCGTTCGAGGGCTTCAAGGTCAATTTCGAGATCGAATTCGATCACCCGGTGTTCAAGCGCCGGTTGCAGCGCGCCAGCATGGACTTCTCCACGACCTCATTTCTCAAAGAGATCAGCCGCGCGCGCACCTTCGGTTTCATGCGGGATCTGGAGCGGCTGCGGGCTCACAACCTGGCGCTCGGCGGGACTCTCGACAACGCGATCGTGCTCGACGATGTCGGTGTCATGAACGAGGACGGCCTGCGCTACGAGGACGAGTTCGTCAAGCACAAGATCCTCGACGCGATCGGTGATCTGTATCTGCTCGGCCACAGCCTCATCGGCGAGTTCAGCGGCCACAAGTCCGGCCACGGCCTGAACAACGCGCTGCTGCGCACCCTGCTCAAGGACCCGCAGGCCTGGGAGGAAGTGGTATTCGAGCGCCCCGAGCAGGCGCCCATCTCTTATATAAGCGCCCATCCGGTCGCAGACACCACGCTGGCGGCGCTGGCCTCATAGGCTTCAAGGCGGCCGGCGAGCCGGTCGCGGTCAGAGCATCGAGACGCGTACGCGCGTTCGCTGCACCGCCGCATCCCGGTTCGTGATCTGGGCCTCGAGCCCCGAGAGCGTGTAGCGCAGACGGCTGCACCAGGCCGCCGAATCGGCGAATACCACCAACTCGGTCCCCTGGCCCGGGCCGGCCAGGGCCTTCGGGACCACATTGACGATATGTGCGGCAAGCTCGGAGGGCAGCACGGCGCGCAGCCATTGTGCCCAGGACTGCTGTTCGGGAAGATGCCCGGCGAGCTCCCCCAGGAGCGGACCATGGCGCAATATGTCCTTGATTCTGGATGGTGCTTTACCGAATGTCGGCGACCCGGGCCGATTTCGTGAGCGACTCTTCTTGTCAGCGGCGAGCTTCTTGTGCATAGTCGGACGCACTGATCGAGGGCAACCCAAACCGCCCCAAAGTGGACAGGAGCGCCACGAGGCCAGCGCGCTTAGACGCCCTGACCGCGAGGCCGCCGGGAGAGACAAGGTAATGCATTTGTGCCGTACGGTCGCGCCTCGTGGGCGCCGGTATCGGCTTTAGGCCTTAAGTGTTAGCGCGGCGAGCACGGAGCGACAGCCAATGAACGTCATTTTCTTCTCGCGCCGCGCCACCAACGCCCGCTCCCTGAATCTGTCACATCCGCTCACGCTCGGCGTGCTGAGCCTGCTCGGGGTGGGCCTGCTGGCGAGCGTGTTCGTCCTGGGCATCACATTCGGTCAGCACAGCGCCGAGCGCGGCGGACTGCTGAGCCCCACGGCCGCGCTGCACGCCGAGCAGCGACAGATCAATGCGTTGCGCGCGCAGGTGCAGGACCGGATCGATGCGCTGGCGATGCGCCTGGGGTCGATCAACGCGAACATGATACGGCTCAACGCGCTGGGCAAGCAGCTCACGCAGATGGCCAACATCAACAGCCGTGAATTCGATTTCGACCACGATCCGCCACAGGGCGGCTCGGACTCCGATGGCATCGGTCGCGTCGCGCAGATCCCGGATGTCACGGTCATGATGGACGATTTGAGCCGCCGCATCGATGCCCGCAGCGCGCAATTCTCCTCGCTCGAGAACGTCATTCTCGGGCGGCAGCTCTCGGCCGACATCAAACCGACCGGACGCCCGATTCGCGAGGGCTATATCTCCTCCTATTTCGGCGAGCGCATGGACCCCTTCAATGGCGAGGAAGCCATGCACAAGGGCGTGGATTTCGCGGGTGACGCCGGCACCGACGTGCTCGCCGTCGCCTCCGGTATCGTGACCTGGGCCGGCCCGCGCGAGGGCTACGGCAATCTGGTGGAGATCAATCACGGCAACGGCTACAGCACCCGCTATGCCCACAGCGCTCAAACGCTGGTCCATGTCGGGGATGAGGTCCAACGCGGGCAGGCCATCGCCGTGGTGGGCTCGACCGGCCGCTCCACCGGGCCCCACGTGCACTTCGAGGTCATCAAGGAAGGTCGCCAGATCGACCCGATGGCCTACGTCGGGCGCTGATGCCTCGTCCCAGGCGCGACGCCTGGGCCTGTCATCGATAGCAAACGTCCCTGAACGTCTGCGGCCGCGCGCTGTCTACTTTTTCCATTCTACCCGTACAATAGTGAATTAGCGTCCGGCGTGCTGCCTTCAAGCCGCTGACTGCATTCACTATTTTCAAAGGATTGTTCGTGTTTCAGACGCTGACGCGCGTATTTGGAAGTCGCAACGAGCGGCTCATCAAGACCTTTTCCCGCCTGGTGCGGGAGGCCTCGGCCCAGGAGAGCGCGCTCCAGGGGCTCTCCGACGAGCAATTGCGCGACAAGACCGCGGAATTTCGCGCCCGGCTGCAACAGGGCACGGCGCTGGACCGGCTGCTGCCGGAGGCCTTCGCCGTGGTGCGCGAGGCCGCGCGACGCACCCTCGGCCTGCGCCATTTCGACGTCCAGTTGATCGGCGGCATCGCCTTGCATCAGGGCCGCATCGCCGAGATGCGCACCGGGGAGGGCAAGACGCTGATGTCGACGCTGCCCGCCTATCTCAACGCGCTGCCCGGGGAGGGTGTGCACGTCGTCACCGTCAACGAGTATCTCGCCCAGCGCGATGCGGACTGGATGGGTCCGATCTATCGCTTCCTCGGCCTGCGCGTCGGCGTGATCCGCAACTCGCAGGACTCCGCCGAGAAGCGTGCCGCTTATGCCTGCGATATCACCTACGGCACGAACAACGAGTTCGGCTTCGACTACTTGCGCGACAACCTCGCCTTCAGGCTCGAGGATCGCGTGCAGCGCACATTGCCCTACGCGATCGTCGATGAGGTGGACTCGATCCTGATCGACGAGGCGCGCACGCCGCTGATCATCTCCGGTCCGGCCGAGGAGAGCACCGAGGTCTATGTACGCATCAACGATCTCGTGCCCCGACTCACGCGCCAGCAGAGCGAGGAGGGGCCCGGGGACTATTCGGTCGACGAGAAGGGCAAACAGGTACACCTGACCGAGTCCGGGCACGAGCGAGTCGAGCAGCTGATGCTCGAGGCCGGGCTGCTGCGCGAGGGAGAGAGCCTGTACGACACGGCGAACATCCGTCTGATGCATCACCTCAACGCGGCACTGCGGGCGCACGCGATCTACAAGCGCGACGTCGAGTACATCGTGCGCGGCGGCGAGGTCATCATCGTCGATGAATTCACCGGCCGCACCATGCCCGGGCGGCGTTGGTCGGACGGTCTGCATCAGGCGGTCGAGGCGAAGGAGCGCGTGCGCGTGCGCGAGGAGAATCAGACCGTCGCCTCGATCACGTTCCAGAACTACTTCAGGCTCTACAGGAAGCTCGCCGGCATGACCGGCACGGCCGACACCGAGGCGCCGGAGTTCCTGCAGATCTATGGGCTCGAGGTGGTCGTGATCCCGACGCACCGGCCCATGATCCGCAAGGATCATCCGGATTTCGTTTACCTGAACCAGAAGGACAAGTTCGAAGCCATCATCGAGGATATCAACGATTGCGTGCAGCGCTCGCAGCCGGTGCTGGTCGGCACGACATCCATCGAAACCTCGGAATTCCTCTCCGGCCTGCTGAGCAAACAGGCGATCGCCCATCAGGTGCTCAATGCCAAGCAGCACGAGCGCGAGGCGCACGTCATTGCGCAGGCCGGCCGGCCCGGCACGGTCACGATTGCCACCAACATGGCCGGCCGCGGCACGGACATCGTGCTCGGCGGCAATCTCGAGGCCGAGCTCGCGGCCCTGCGCGAGGCCACCGCCGCGGCCGAGCCGGTAGCCCCGGGCGAGCCCGAGGCGCAGCGCGCCGCGGTGCGGGCGGCGTGGCAGGAGCGCCATGATCAGGTCATCGGCGCCGGCGGCCTGCACATCATCGGCACCGAGCGGCACGAATCGCGCCGCATCGACAATCAGCTGCGCGGCCGTTCGGGCCGTCAGGGCGACCCGGGTTCGAGCCGCTTCTATCTCTCGATGGAAGACAACCTCATGCGCATCTTCGGCGATCCGGCCCGCACCAAGCGGCTGCTGCAGTTCGCCGGCATGAAGGAGGGGGAAGTCATCGAGAGCGGCATGCTCACGCGACAGATCGAAAAGGCGCAGCGCAAGGTCGAGTCGCACAATTTCGATATCCGCAAGCAGCTGCTGTTGTTCGACGATGTCGCCAACGATCAGCGCAAGGTCATCTATCAGCAGCGCACCGAGATTCTCGGTACCGCTGACATGAGCGCCGCGATCCTGGAAATGTTCGATGATGCCGTCGATGGCCTGGTGGATGAGTACGTCGTGCCCAACAGCGTGCCGCAGGACTGGAATCTCGAGGGCCTGCAGCAGGCGTTGCAGCGCGATTTCAATCTGAGCGTGAGCCCGGCTGCGTGGTTCGAAGCCGAACCCGAGCTCGAGCAGGCGGCGCTGCGCGCGCGCGTGCGCGAGGCGGTCCGCGGCGCCTACCAGCAGAAAGTCGAGCGCACCGGCGCGCCGATCATGCGCCACGTCGAGCGCGACGTCGTGCTGCGCACGCTCGACCAGCACTGGCGCGATCACCTCGCGGCGATGGACTATCTGCGGCAGGGCATTCATTTGCGCGGCTATGCGCAGAAGGACTACCGCTTCGAGTACAAGCGCGAGGCGTTCGAGCTGTTCTCGGCCATGCTCGGGCGCGTCAAGTTCGATACCGTCGCGACGCTCGCCAAGATCGAAGTGCGTACCCAGGAGCAGATCGACCGCGAGGAGGCCGAGCGGCGCGAGCGACTCATGCGGGCGCTGCAGGCCCAGCATGCCGAGCTGCAGCCATTGCTCGGCGGCGCTGACATCGAGCCCGCCGGCCGGCCGGCGGCCGCCTCATCGAACGCGCCGCGGCCCATCGGGGGCCCCGAACCCGCTCCGGTCGCCGAACTGGCCGAGCCCTTCGCGCCCTTTGTCCGCTCGGATCGCAAGGTCGGGCGCAATGAGCCGTGTCCCTGTGGCTCCGGCAAGAAGTACAAGCATTGCCACGGTGCCCTGGCGGGCAGCCAGTGAATCCGACCCAGCGCGTGGTCGCCGCAGTGATCGTCGACGCCGCTGGCCGCGTGTTGATCTCGCAGCGGCCCGCCGGTAAGCCGCTCGCGGGCTACTGGGAGTTTCCGGGCGGCAAGCTCGACGCCCATGAGACGCCCCGGCAGGCGCTGAGCCGGGAATTGCGCGAGGAACTGGGAATCGACGTGCAGCGCTGTCATGCTCTGCTGCAGTTGCGGCATGATTACGGCGATCGCGTGGTGGAACTCGAGGTGTTCGTCGTTGATGAGTCTCGCGGCGAGCCCTCAGGCCTCGAGGGCCAGGTGCTCCAATGGGTGAGCCTGGCGGCGTTGTCGCAGCAGGCGCTGCTGCCGGCCGATCTGCCGATCGTTGAGGCTCTTAATGCTGACAAGGAAACCGCACATGGCGCAGGACACCGGCATGCCGGACATTCAGCTCGATAGCGCCGGGCTGTATCGCGAGGACATTTACACGGATCGCAAGGCGGGCACGATCCGCCGCCTCATCCCGGTATTGCTCGACGGCAGCACCGATCCGAATCGAGCGGTGCTCTATTCCGGTCAGACGCAGCTACTGACGCCCAATGGCGTATTGCCGCTGGGTTTCGAGATCGAGGCGGCCTCGCTGGAGGAGGCGATCGCAAAATTCCCAGGCGCCGTCAAGGACGCATTGGAGCAGGCGATCGAGGAGGCGCGCGAATTCCGGCGTGAGACCGCCTCGCGCATCGTCGTGCCCGACGTGGCTGGCGGTGCCTTGCCCGGCGGCGGCAAGATCAAGCTTTGATCAGTTCTCGGGCGGTCCGTCGCCCTGATTCGCAGCCTCGTCGATGAGTTCCGAGGCATCGCCGGGGATGGCGTGCTGCTCCCCCAGCCAGGCGCCCAGATCGATGAGCCGGCAGCGTTCACTGCAGAACGGACGGTACGGGTAGGCGTCCGACCACTCGGTGTCGCGTTTGCAGGTGGGACAGCGCAGCCGCATGGACGATCGCGCGCGCTCAGGTGCAGCAGATCAGCGTGAAGGGGACGTCCGCGTCGCTCGGCGTGGAGCGCTGATCGATGCCGTGCCATTGCAGGAAGCGCATGCTGCAGCGGTAATGGCTGCCGCTGATCTCCGGATACAACGCGATCCCGGGCGGTACGCTGATGCGCAGCAGCTGGTATGGGGTGTCGCGATCGAAGGTGACGTTGAATACCCCGGCCGCGGCGCGTTCCTCGCGCGGACGGCCGTTCTGCCGCGTGAGCCACAGTAACTCCGCGATTGCATCGCACAGCGGCCGCAGCAGGCTCAGCCAGCGGCCGAAGGCGTGCATGCGGCTCTCGGCCGGTTGATTGAGCCAGAAGAAATAATCCGGCAGGTCGAACTCACAGGTGCCCCCGGGGATCGCGCTGCGCTGCTTGATGGCGGCCAGGAACTCCGAATCGCGCAAGGGTTGTAGCCAGGAGCCGCCCACAGCGGTGAGCTCCGAGCGCAATCGCACCAGGTTCGTGAGCAGGGCGCGCAGTCGGGCGGCGTCGATGCCGGCCCGATTCTGGAATTCGTTGAGCATGACCAGATGGCGCTCGAGCTCCTTGAGCACGTCGCTGCGCACGTCACCGCGGGTGAGGATCGCGAGTATGTCGAGCAGGCTGTCTACCGCCGCTCGTGTGCCCCAGGGGCTGCCCTTCTCGTTGTGAAAGAGCGCCTGGCTGTAGAGGAAATCCAGACGCAGGAAGGTGCGCATCCGCTCGTTGAGTGGCTGCTCGAACATCGACGCCTCTGGGGCGGTCTCTGGGGTGCTCGCGGGTTCGGCCATTGACCTATTGTGCTTGAGGCCCGGCGCGCGCGTAAACGTCCGGGCTCAAAGCGCGGGGCCGGTGGGCGCGGCGGCGGCGAGCTGCAGATAGTGCTGGTGCAAGGCCTCGACCCGAGGCTGCAGCTCCGGGAGGCCCGCATCGTTGCGGATCAGATCATCGGCTATGGCGAGCCGTGCGGCGCGGCTGACCTGTGCCTCGAGCATGGCGCGTGCCTCGACCGGGCTGCAACCATCGCGCGCGCGCAGCCGCTCGTACTGCAGGCTTTCCGGGCAATCCACCACCAACACCCGATCGTAACGAGCCGCCTCCCGGGTCTCGACCATCAGGGGATTGACGTGCAATTGATACGGGCCCGTCGCCTCTGCGGCCAGCTGCTCCGCGCGCTCGCGAATCGCCGGATGCAACAGGGCTTCGAGTTCGCGCCGCCGAGTCTCCTGCGCGAATACCAGCCGCCGCAGCGCCGCGCGATCCAGTCCGCCATCGGGCCCACGGATGGCCTCGCCGAACAGCTCGAAGAGCCGTGCGCGCAGCGCCGTGCCCGGGGCGACGACTTCACGCGCGATCAGGTCGGCATCGATGACCGGTACGCCCAGGCCGGCGAACAGTGCAGAGACGGTGCTCTTGCCGCTGGCGACGCCGCCGGTGAGTCCGACGCGAAGGGGTGGGCGTGCAGAGTCTGCCGCAGCCTTCATCCGCTGCGCAGGCCGTACAGACTGAGGTAGCGCGCGAGCATCTGCGGACCCCACATCATCGCGAGCCAGCCGGCAGCGGCGAGGAACGGACCGAATGGGATCGGTGTGCCGCGCTGGTGGTGTCGCAGGGCAATCAGGCCGACACCGATCAGGGCACCGACCAGAGCCGAGAGCAGCACGATGGGCAGCAGCATCTGCAATCCCAGCCAGGCCCCCAAGGCGCCGAGCAGCTTGAAATCGCCGTAGCCCATGCCCTCCTTGCCGGTCAGGAGCCGAAAGGCATGATAGACCGCCCAGAGTGAGACGTACCCGGCGGCCGCTCCCTCGATGGCGCTGACCGGGTCCACGGGCAGATTGGCGCCCGGAGCGCTCCACCCCGTCAGGCTCGCGAGCAGCCCGAGCCATAGCAAGGGCAGAGTCAGGGAGTCGGGCAACAATTGATGATCCAGATCGATGAATGTCAGGGCGATCAGGAACCAGGTGATGAGCATCGCGCAGGCGCTGCAAGCCTGCGCGCCGAAGCGCCAGGCCACGAGCGCCGTGAGTATGCCGCTGAGCAGCTCAATCGCCGGGTAGCGCAGGCTGATGCTCGCCCGGCAGTGCGCGCAGCGGCCGCGCAGCAGCAGGTAGCTGAGCACGGGTATGTTGTGGATGGCCTTGATCGGCGTCCGGCACGCCGGACACGCGGAGCGCGGGACGAGCAGATTGAATCGCGCCGGGAGTGTGGTGGCAGCGGCCGGGGTGGCAGCGGCCGGGGTGGCAGCGCTGTGCAATGGCGCGCAATCGGCACGCCATTGCCGATCGAGCATCACCGGCAGACGGTAGATGACGACGTTTAGAAAGCTACCGACGATCAGACCGAGCAGCAGGGCCAGGATGACCCACGCCGCCGGCGATAGGGCCAGGAGTTCCTGCACGCGGTTAGACGACGGAGCCGAGCTTGAAGATCGGCAGGTACATCGCGATGACCATGCCGCCGACCAGCACGCCCAGGATCGCCATGATCAGGGGCTCGAGCAGACTCGAC
>JBELAR010000063.1:0-12548 GCA_049508555.1 Steroidobacteraceae bacterium | reverse complement strand
ACGACTTGAGCGGAGTGTGGATGGATGCGGATGAAAACCGCGCGCACGGCCGCGATGAGCGCGTCGGCATGCGGGAGTTTGACGAGAGCGTTGAGTACACCTACCGGCTGATCAAGGCGATGAGTGCGGCTCGCTAGATGAGGCAGCGCCGCTGAGCGGCAGTCGCGAATCGCCCTCACCCAGCTCGCGCTGCATGATCACCGTATCGACCCAACGGCCAAGCTTGAAGCCGACCGATTGCAGCGTGCCGATGTCGCGGAAACCCAGTCGACGATGCAGGGCGATGGAACCGGCGTTGCCGCTGTGGCCTATGACGGCCAGCATCTGCCGCCACGGACCTTGTTCGCAGCGCGCGATGAGTCCCTCGAGCAATCGTGTGCCGATGCCGCGGCCATGCAGCTCATCGGCGACATAGACGGAGTCCTCGACGGTGTGCCGATAGGCCGGTCGCGAGCGATATTCCGTGGCGTAGCTATAGCCCACCACACGGCCGTCGATTTCGGCGACGAGATAGGGCAGGCCGAGCTTGAGCACCCCGGCACGGCGTGAGAGCAGTTGCTCCGAGGATGGGGGGACTTCCTCGAAGGTCGCCAACCCGTGCAGCACCTCAAACGCGTAGATGCGTTGTACTTCCGGGATGTCGCGTTCCGCGGCGTCGCGGACGATGATCTGCGCTTCCACCGGCGCTCAAAGAGTGCGGTGGGTCCCATCGCAGAGCGCACCGTGCCCGCTGTGTTTGCAGCCGCAGAAATAGGCGGTTCCGCTCTTCTCCGCCTGGTACTCCACGGGCGTGTAGGGGCTGCCGCGATGGCTGCCGTCACAGAACGGTTGCGTCGCACTCTTGCCACAGGCGCACCACCAGTAGCTCTTGCCGGCCTCCACAGCGACAGCATAAGGAGACTTCTGGGCAATCCTGGGCGCGCTATCGCTCATGAGGAATCCCCGGTGAGTGTGCCGTGCACAGTTGTAGACGCGGCCCAATGTCCCCTGAAGAACCGACGATATACGCTGAAGCCCAGAATGAGAAACGAGAGTCCCGCGTAGAAGAACATGACGAGCCAGAGCAACGGTTCGAACTGGCCGGTATGGTCAGTGAGATCCATGAGTACCTCGATGAGGCTGAATGGCCCCACGCCGCTCAAGCTACACGACATTCCATTACTAATAAAGATGGCCTATTTGTAGTAGACTAAGCCATATATATGACTAATAACAGATTGGATTTGAACGAGATTTCGCTTTTTGTCCAGGTCGTGCAGGCCGGAAGCTTCGCCAGGGCCGCGCGTCGCTTAGGTATGCCGTCCAATACGCTGAGCCGTCGGGTCCAAAAGCTCGAGCAGCATCTGGGTGTCCGCCTGCTCCAGCGCTCGACTCGGCGCCTGAGGCTGACTGGAGCGGGCAGGAGCTTCCACGAGCGCTGTGCGCAGCAGGTCGCCGCCTTGGCCGAGGCGGCCTCCAACCTGAGCGCTGTCTCACAGGAGCCCAGCGGCAACGTGCGCGTTGCCGTGCCGGCGGATTTCTTTGACTGGTTTCAGATCAAGTGGGTCAGGGAGTTTCTGAATACCTACCGCAAGGTGCGGCTCGAGTTTCTGCTCAGTGACGCGATGGTCGACCTCATTGCCGACGGCGTCGATGTCGCCTTGCGCGCCGGCAAGCCCGGTGGCTCCAGCATGGTGACTCGACAATTTGCAGTGAGCCGCGGCCGCCTGGTGGCGAGCCCCAGGTACCTGGCCGAGCGCGGGGCGCCCGCTGTGCTGGAAGAACTCCCGGCTCACGATTGCCTCACGTTCCTGCGCACCTCGGCCCTCGCAACGTGGCGGCTGGAAGGGCCTCAGGGCGCCTGCGAGATTCAAGTCAGCGGGCGCTTTCAAGCCGACACGGCACAGGCTCTGGTGAAGGCCGCAGTCGCGGGCTTAGGAATCGCACTGCTGCCCGATCTGCTGATCGCGAAGGATTTGCACGAAGGCACGCTGGTCGAAGTGCTGCCGGCCTACGGGCGCCATGCCGTGGGCATCGCCTTCGTCTATCCCAGCCAGCGACAGCTGCCGCGCGCCGTCGCCGCATTCGTCGATTTCTCCTGGGACAGACTGGGCGCCCTGGGCCTGGTCGAGCATCGCGCCTGATTTTCGCTGCGGCTAGGACAGCAGCTTTTGCAGGGGATCCCAGTAGTTGCTGTGCCAACCTTCGGCCAGGTGCTCGGCGTTTCCAGCCGGGAAGCCCGTGTGGTCGAATGAGATTCTCGTGCTCGCGCCCTGTTCGATGAGCTGGAAGCGAGCGATCGAGTAGATGCCGGGATTCCAGTTACCGACCCGCCAGGCCTGTACGATCAATTCGTTCGCCACCATTTCGATGAACCGTCCGCTGATGTAGCCCCCGAACAGGGCGAACTCGCCGCCGGGCCGTGCGTTGATGCGCGCGGGCGGTGGCTTCGGCGTCATCGACTTCCCGGCGTCACTCAGCAGGGTGAGCCGATCGAATTGCCTGGCATCGGTCAACACGGCGTATACGCGCTGCCTGCTGGCCGCAATAACCGGTTCCTGATGAATCGATTCAGCGCTGCGCGCGATACCCTCAGCCGGCAGTTCTGCGCCGCTGGCGGCCCGAATTCCAACCCCGCTGCACGAGAGCGCCGCGGCGGCCAGCATGATTTGCCGCCGCGTGAGGGCCTGCGGTCCCGGAATCAACGCTACAGAGCGGCGCATGGCTGTACCTCTTCCCGTGCATCGCGACGCTGCAACTATGCACCGGGAGGGCATCGTGGGCAACACGCCTGCGATGCCGATCCTCCGCCTGCAGGCGCGTTTAGGGGCGTACCACGACGACCGGCGCCGGGGCCACAATGACCGCGTGGGGATGGTAGTAATAACCCCGCGCCGGGGCCACGACACAACCGGCGAGCGCCAATACGCTCAAGGGGATCAGAATCTTGATGATGCGTTTCATGTGCCCGACTCCTGAAAATGATTGCCTCTGCTGCAAACAACGCACGGCGGGCGTTGGCGCTGACACGGAGTCGCTGCGATCGGCCGGGTTGCGACGGGCGTACCGGCGAATCAGTCAGGCGCCATTCATATATCATTTACCCAATTGAATATGTCACCCAATCGCTTTCATCCAATCGCCGATAAATGCTCATCAATGCCCATGAATTGCCATAACCTCCGTGCTGGCACGCGCTCCTGTCTGCTCATCCTGCTGGCGCTGTCGCTGCCCCTCGCGGCGCAGAACGCGTCCAATCAGAGCATCGAGCCAGGCGCTGTCATCGCCACGAACTGGGACCTTTCGGATCTCTATGCCACGCCGCAGGCTTGGAGCGCCTCCTATGACCGGACCCAGGCGGCGGCAGCGCGGCTCGATCACTACCGGGGAACGTTGAGGCAGGGTGCGAGCGCACTGTTCGCCGCGCTGGATGCGATCTCGAGCATACGGCGCGAATCGGATCGGCTCTCGACCTACGCGCAGCTCAAGGCAGATGACGATACGCGGGTGGCGAGCGATCAGGAGCGTCGCCAGCAGGCGCAGGGGCTCGTCACGCTGATCAGCGAGAAAACCGCGTGGCTCGCACCGGAGATCATCGCCGTGGGCGCCACGCGTCTGAAAGCCTTCGAGGCCGCGGACAAGGCGCACGCGGATCGATTCGGCTTCTATCTGGACGACACGCTGCGCTCAGCACCGCACACCTTGGGGACGGAGGCGGAGAGCGTCCTGGCCGGAGCAGGGGACGTGCTGTCCCAACCCGAGGCTATCTTCGGCCAGTTGGCCTACGCCGAATTGCCCTATCCGCAATTCACGTTGCCCGATGGGACACAGGTGCGACTCGATGACCCGGCCTACGAAAAATACCGCCAGGCCGACGATCGCGGCGAGCGCAAGGCGGTGTTTGATGCATTCTTTGGCGCGTGGAAAGAATTTGAGGGCACCGCCGGCGCTACCCTGACCACTCAGGTGATGGGCGAGGTATTCAGTGCCAGGTCGCGAAGGTTCGACTCCTCGCTCGCCGCCGCACTGTCTCCCGATAACATGCCCGAGGCGGTCTATCGAACACTTATCGCGCAGACTCACGCCGCGCTGCCCACACTGCAGCGCTATCTGAAGTTGCGTCAGAGGCGCTTGGGCATAGCCGGGGAGCTCGCCTATTACGACAATTACGCGCCGATCTTCGCGCAGGCGAAGGCACCCGCATTCTCGGTGAGTCAAACGCAGGCCATCACGCTGGAGGCGCTCTCGCCGATGGGCGAGGACTATCTGTCCCTGCTACGCAGGGGTCTGGCCGGGCATTGGATGAATCTGCTGCCGCACCCGGGGAAGGCAACTGGTGCCTACATGAACGGCAGTGCCTACGACGTGCATCCCTACCTGCTGTTCAATTACATCGACGACTACGGTTCACTCTCCACGTTTGCCCACGAGTGGGGTCACGCCGTGCATACGCTGCTGACCGACGCCAATCAGCCCTACGAGAAGTCGAATTATTCGACGTTCATCGCGGAATCCGCCTCGATCGCCAATGAGATGCTGCTCAACGACTACCTGGTGGAGCACGCGCCGAGCAAGGCGGAGAAAATCTACTATCTGGGTGCCGGCTTGGAGTCGATGCGCACCTCGTATTTCCGTCAGGCGATGTTCGCCGATTTCGAATTGGCCATCCATGAGGAGATCGAGCGCGGCCGCCCGCTCTCCGGTGCGCGCTTGAGCGATATGTATTGCCAGTTGGTCAAGCGTTATTACGGCGAGGCGCAGGGCGTGATGCAAATCGACCCGGCCTATTGCATCGAATGGGCCTACATACCGCACTTTTATTATCATTTTTACGTGTGGCAGTACGCCACGTCGATGGCGGGCGCGGCGCAATTCACCGACGCGATTCTGCAAGAGGGTCCCGCGGCGCGCCGGCGCTTTCTCGACATGCTGCGCTCAGGTGCCGCGGATTATCCCTACGAGCTCTACAAGAGAGCCGGCATCGACATGGCGAGTCCGGCACCGTATCAGGCGCTCCTCGCGCGCATGAATCGCTACATGGATCGGATTGAGGCGCTGGAGCGGGAATGATAGCGCCGCTCAGCGCTTCAAGCAGCGTGTGAAGCGCTCGTTGACCCTGCCGGCGTACCATTCGGTGGTCAGATGGCGCCTGAGTTTCGGGCCCTCAAGTGTGATGCGCGGGACCATGGCGCGAGGCAGCGCGTGTCCGGCACTCTTTTCCGCCAGCGCGAAGGCGCGCTGGTAGAGCGCCGTGCGCTCGAAATCACTCGCTTTGCCGTCCTCGAGCGCGCTATGCACGGCGCGCTCGCTCAAGTCCAGGCGCCGTCCCAGCACGCGCGCTGCGGCCTCGGTGCTGCCGGGCGCGTCCGTGTCGCTCGCCGGCCCAAGCAGCGCGCCGTCGGTTATGAGCGGCAAGCCCGAAGCAGTGCTCAGAGCGCTCTGAAAGGCGGCGTTGCGGCTGGCGTACTGGCCGGCGTTGAAATCGGCAAACCGGTACAGGTAGCGATTGTAGGGTGCCGGGTAATCCAGCAGGTGGGCGATGCCGAAGTACAAGCTGCCGCGACGTGTGAATACTTCATCGTCGATGCTCTGCTGCACGGGGTAGGGATAGGGCTTCGCCGCGGCATAGCGTTCGGCAAATGCGATATTGACCTGCATCGGGCCGCGCGTGCGGATTGGATTGCGCTCGGCAAACAGCGTATGGCCCAACGGTACGCTGGCGATGAAGTCCTCGTAGATGTCGCTGAGATCCTTTTCGGTCCTGGCCGCGGCGATGCGCTCGCTGTAGCTGCGTCCATTGGCGGACTTGAGCTGCAATACGCCATGGACGAGCGCCAGCGGGACGCCCGCCTGCTCGGCGCGCCGGTCGATTTCACGCGAGGCGATCGCGCCTAGGTCCGGCACCTGCGGGTCGATCTGAAAATCCGACTCCTGCTCGATCACAGCCACGACGGCACACACGTGCTCCGGCGTGGGTTCGATGCTCAGCGCCGAGAACGCGCCGTATATATCGGCGACCCAGCCGGCACGGTCTGATAGCGCTCGCGGCAGCGATCTTTCGATCAAGGCGTGCGGCTCGAGCGCGACGGTGGGGGCGGGCGCGGGGGTGGGCGCGCGAGCGGGAGCAGGTGGGCTCGCGGGCGCGGGAAAGACCAATGGCGGACTCGCGCAGCCGCCAAGCAACGCCGCACACACGCTCAGGCACAGAGATGCCCAAAGCGATCGCCGAATGCTTCTGGAATGCGCAGACATGCCGACGATTGTGCTGCCGCCGAGCGTACCGACTCAAGCCGACCGCTTTGCACACTAACGCCTTGCGTCCACGGCGCGCCGCATACGAGAATCGCTGCCGCCCGATTGGAGACATCGAAGGGGGGAATTCTTATGGACGAGCCAACAACGCCTCGCGTGGCCGGCGCAGCCAGTCCGGTGGGCGACGTCGCGCGGATCGCACTGAGCCGGCGCACGTTCCTGTCGAGCGCGGCCGCGGTGGCCGCCGTGGTCGCACCGCTGAGTTCAGCATCGGCCGGGAGCGACAAGTTTGGCCGGGACCGGGACTGGACCGGCGCGGAACCGGTGTATTTGCCCGAGCCGGCCTGGGAGATCAAGGACAAGCGCTTCACGGCGCGACAGGCCAACGCGCCGCTCATGCGTATCTGGCACGGCGTCGGCCCCAACACCGCCGGCTGGTGCGAGGGGCCGGTGTACATGACGGACTGGGGCTGCCTGCTCTGGAGCGACATTCCGAATCACCGTGTGCTGCGCTGGAGCGAGGACGATGGTCACGTGAGCGTCTATCAGGCCGAATCGGGCTACTCCAACGGGCACGCGCGCGATCTGCAGGGCCGGCTGCTGGCCGTGGAGCACGATACGCGGCGGGTGCGCCGCCGTGAGTACGATGGCTCGTGGACGATACTGTGTGACAACTTCAAAGGTAAGAAGCTCAACGCGCCGAACGACCTCGCGGTTTTTCACGATGGCTCGATCTTCTTCACCGATCCCGGCTACGGCATCATGTCGCCGTACGAGGGGCACAAGGCCGAGTTCGAGCTGCCCACGCGCGTCTATCGTATCGACCCTGCCGGCGCCGTGACGATTGCGGCGGAAGGACCGATGGCGCGGCCCAATGGCGTGTGCTTCTCGCCGGATTACAAGAAAATCTACATCGTGGACAGCGCTGGGACCGAAGGTCCCGACAAGGCAGCCAACATCATCGTCTTCGACGTCAAGGGCACCACGCTATCGAATCCGCGGGTGTTCGCGGACTTTGCGCCCGGCAGCACGGACGGCATTCGCTGCGATACCGATGGCAATCTCTGGTGCGCCTGGGGCTGGGGCGGAGCGGACACCAATGGTGTGCGCGTGCATCACCCCGACGGCGCGGTGCTCGCGATCCTGCACACGCCGGAACTGGTCGCCAACCTGTGCTTCGGGGGACCCAAGGGTGATCGGCTGTTCATGTGCGGCACCAGTTCGGTGTACGCCGTGTACGTCAACGCGATCGGTCACGCACTGGGCGGTTGACGGGTCATCAACGCCGGGGATCGGCAAACACAACAGCACTCGGCCGAACGCATTACCTAAGAGATTCGTTGCTATCTGAGGCTGATGGGTACCATGGACTGGCTTACATTGACGTAAGCCAGTCCATGGTACCCATCAGCCTCAAACTGCAGCATGTCTCTTAACCGGGTGAGTCAGAGCAACTTGCCCGGGTTCATGATGCCGTTTGGATCCAGTGCCTGCTTGATCGCGCGCATGCTCGCGAGTGCGACGGGCGAGGCGTAATGCGCCAGTTCCTCGCGCTTGAGGCGCCCGATGCCATGTTCTGCGCTGATGCTGCCCTGATAGCGCGTCACCAGATCGTGTATCGCGCGTCGTATGTGCGGCCCCCGCGCCAGAAACGCCTCAGTCGGCCCCGCACCGATGCGATTGATATTGAAATGCAGATTGCCATCCCCTGCATGCCCGTAGCACACCAATAATCCCTCCGGGACCTGCTGCTGCACCCAGAGTGAGGCCTCCTCGATGAACTCCGGCAGCGACGCCACGGGCACCGAGATGTCGTGCTTGAGGCTCACGCCCGCGTGCCGCTGGGCCTCGGGCACACTCTCGCGCAGGCGCCAGAAGGCCAGGCGCACTCGCTCGCTGTTGGCGATCGCCGCATCCAGGATCAGAGCGCTCTCCATCGCCTTCGTGAGTGTCTGCTGCAACTGTTCCTCGAGGGCCCCCGATGCACCCGAAGTCAGCTCGCACAGCACGTACCACGGATAGGGTTGAGCGAGCGGATCGCTGGTGCCGCTGATGTGGCGCAGCGTGAGCTCGAGTGCGACGCGCGGCAAGAGCTCGAAGGAGCTCAAGGTGTCGCCGCTCGAGGCGCGCAGCAACGCCAGCAGCCTCAGGGCATCCGCGGGGGTCTTCAGGGCCACCAGGGCAGTCGCGCTGCTGCGAATCTTCGGCCACAGCTTCAGCGTGGCCGCGGTGATCACGCCGAGCGTGCCTTCCGAGCCGATCAGCAGCGATTTCAGGTCATAGCCCGTGTTGTCCTTGCGCAGCGATTTGAGCCCGTGCCAGATGTTGCCATCGGGCAGCACGGCCTCGATGCCGAGCACCAGTTCGCGCGCCATGCCGTATCGCAGGACGTTCACTCCGCCGGCATTGGTCGCGAGGTTGCCACCAATCTGGCAGCTGCCTTCGGCGCCCAGGCTCAAGGGAAAATACCGATCGGCCGCGTCGGCCGCCCGCTGCACGTTGGCGAGCACGCAGCCGGCCTCCACCGTCATGGAGAAGTTGGCGGCATCGATGGCACGCACGCGATTGAGCCGGCGCAACAGCAGCACGAGCTGGCCTCCGGATTCATCCGGTGTGGCCCCGCCACAGTAGCCGGTGTTGCCCCCCTGCGGCACCAGGCCGATCCGGCGCTGATTGCACCAGGCCACGATTGCTGCGATCTGCCCGACCTCTCGCGGCATGAGCACCGCCAGCGCATGGCCGTGGTAGAGATGGCGGTGATCGATCTCGAAGGCCACGGTGTCTTCGGGACGCGTCAACACGGCATCCTCACCGAGCAGTGCTCGCAGCTCCGCGATGTGCGGTTGGACCGGCTCGCTCATCCAGGCCGTGCTGAGGCCGCGATCGGCGAGCGGCGGCAGCCCGGCTTGGTCAGCAGTATCTGCACATCGCCGAGCTGACGCTCCATGAAGGCGCCCTCGCAATAGCACAGGTAGAACTCCCAGAGGCGCACGAAGCTCTCGGGATAGCCGAGCCGGCGCACCTCCGGCAGGTGTTCGAAGAAGTTGCGGCGCCAGTGCGCGAGCGTGCGCGCATAGTGCGGTCCGATGTCCTCGAGGTGAAAGATTTTCAGATCGCTGGCGCGGCGGATCGCCGCCGCGAGCGCGGTGATGGACGGGATGAAGCTGCCGGGGAAGATGTAGCGCTGTATATAGTCGACCGAGCGCAGCGCCTCCTCATAGATCTGATCCTGGATCGTGATCGCCTGCAGCAACATGGCCCCGTTGCCGGCGAGCAGCGTGCTGCACTGGCGAAAATAGCCGTCCAGATAGCGCGCGCCGACCGCCTCGATCATCTCGATGGACACCAGCTTGTCGTAGCGGCCCTTCAGGTCGCGATAGTCCTCGAGCAGCAGCGTGATGCGATCCTCGAGACCCGCGGCTGCGATGCGCTCGCGTGCATACTCGTACTGCGCCCTGGAGATCGTCGTCGTCGTCACACGACAGCCATAGTGCTGCGCGGCGTGGATCGCCAGTCCGCCCCATCCGGTGCCGATCTCCAGTACATGGTCCGCGGCACTGAGCGCCAATTTACGGCAGGCCGCATCGAACTTGGCGCGTGAGGCTTGCAGCAGCGTCGAGTCTTCGTGCTCGAAGATGCCACAGGAATAGGCCATGGTCTCATCGAGCATCAGGCGGTAGAGCTCGTTGCCGAGATCATAGTGGGCCGCGATATTGCGTGCGCTGCCATCGCGGCTGTTTCGGTGCAGGTGATGAAACAGCTTGAACAGCGGCCGGCTCAGTCGCGCCGCACCCCCCTCGAGCCCGTTCAGCGTGCTGCGGTTGACGACCAGGATCCGTACCAGCGCCGTGAGATCGTCGCAGCTCCAGTGACCGTTGATATAGGCTTCGCCGGCCCCGACGCTGCCGCCCAGCACGGTGTCGGCATAGAACTGCGGCCGCACCACCCGCAGCGTCGCGCTCAGCGGGCATGCGGCGCTCCGGCGGCCGAAGAGATGGTCGCCATCGGCATCGATCACGCGCAGCTCGCCGTGCTCGAGGCCCTCGAGGCCGCGCAAGAGCGAGCTTCGAGCCAGGCGCAGCCACAGCGAAGTCCGCCCGTCAGGGGCGCTCGGCGCTTCGGCCACGGCCGCTGCCGGAATGATGCTGCTTTTCATGCTCAACCGAGCCTGCGCAGCGGATTGTCGCGCACCGGGGCCGGCACGGTCCTGAGGTCCCAGATCAGACCCAGCCAGGACATGAGCTTCAGCAGGTAGTAAGTCATGTCGAATTCCCACCAGAAGAACCCCTGGCGCGCGGCGCTGGGGTAGTAGTGATGGTTGTTGTGCCAGCCTTCCCCAAGGGTCAGCAGTGCGAGCAGCCAGTTGTTGCGGCTGGAGTCACCCGTGCGGTAGCGCTGACGCCCGAACACGTGCGAGAGGGAGTTGATGGTGTAGGTCGCGTGCCAGCACAGCACGGTGGAGATGAAGAATCCCCATATCAGCATCTGGCTGGCACTGGTGCCGAGGGAAGGCGTTCGGTGCGCCAGCGCGCCGCCCAGCATGAACATGCCGGCGCCCAAGGCCAGGGGCACCAGGATATCGAAGCGGTCCAGCCAGCGCAGTTCCGGAAATTTCTGCCAGTCGCGGGCGAAACGCAGATCCGGAGCAAAACCCCTGATGGTCAGGAACCAGCCCATGTGGGCACGCACGAAGCCGTGCTGCGCCGGGGAATGCAGATCGGACTGAAGATCGGAGTTCGCGTGGTGATAGCGGTGGTGCGCGGCCCACCAGACCGGTCCGCGCTGGACGGCCGAGGCTCCGAGCAGACCGAAGATGAACTGTGCGGCGCGCGAAGTCTTGAACGAGCGGTGGGAAAAATAGCGATGATAGAAACCGGTGATCGCAAACATGCGCACCAGGTAGGCGATGGCCCCGACGATCAGGGCGATCGGGCTCACGCCGACCCAGAACGCAGCCAGACAGGCCAGGTGCATGAATACAAAGGGCACAATTCGCGCCCAGTCGATGTGATCGGGCGCCTTCCCGCGCGCGGCGGCGATGTAACTGGAGCCGGTGTCGAACCAGGACACGAACGAAAGATACAGTCTGCCGGGCCAGCGCAACGCCTCGGGGCGCGCCGCTGAATTGGGGCACGGTGTGCTCATCGACGCCTCGTGATCAATCATCCCTGCCTGATTATCGTTTCTGACGCTCGATTGGATGCACCCGCCCGGCTCTCGCCCGCCGCGATGCGCTGGAGCGTCTCAGCCCATGGCGCGCAGGGCCGCGATGCGTTCCTCGAGCGGCGGGTGGCTCATGAACAGGCGCCCCCAGCCCGACGCCTCGCCGCCGGCAATACCGAAGGCACTGAGCTGCGCGGGCAGAGGCTCATCGTGCGCGCGCTCGAGACTTTGCAGCGCGGCGATCATCTTGTCGCGGCCGGCCAGGCGTGCACCGCCGGCGTCGGCCCGGAATTCGCGCCGCCGGGAGAACCACATCACGATCACGCTCGCCAGCACGCCGAGCACGGCCTGTGTGAACAGCACCGTCACGAAATAAGCCGCCCCGCGGCCATCGCTATCGCGCGAGACGGATCGATCCACGATATTGCCGATGATGCGGGAGAGGAACAGCACGAAGGTGTTGACGACCCCTTGCAGCAGCGCGAGCGTGACCATGTCGCCATTGACCACGTGCGTCATCTCATGGCCGAGGACGGCCTCGATTTCATCGTGATTCATGGTGGCCAGCAAGCCGCTGCTGACTGCGACGAGCGCATTGTTGCGGCGTGGTCCGGTCGCAAAGGCATTGGGCTGCGCGGATTCGAATACTCCGACCTCCGGCATTGCGAGTCCGGCCCGTCTGGCGAGACCCCCCACCGTGTCGAGGAGCCATCGTTCGCTCGGCGAGTTTGGCGTCTCGATCACGCGCACTCCCATCGAGCGCTTGGCGAGCCACTTGGACATGGCCAGGGAGATCAGGGAGCCTGAGAAGCCAAAAAATGCCGCGAAGGCCAGCAGACCCGTGAGGCTGCCGCCCTGTTGTGCGAGCCAGGCATCGAGGCCCGTGAGCTGCGCGACAATCGAGAGCACGAGGAGTATCGCGAGATTGGTCAGCACGAATAGAACAATGCGTTTCATGGTCGAAAATAAAAATGGTTATAATTCAATATATTATTTCTGATACCCAGACTGTTTCTAGGGTCACGCCCGAGCCGTGGTCATGGCGGCGCAGCGTCGCCACCGAGTGGGCGGGGGGCCGCCCTCATCAGCTGTTGCGACCCTCCTCGTCCTCGTCCCAATCATCCTCATCCTCCTCCTCGTCTTCATCGTCATCC
>JBELAR010000062.1:0-12571 GCA_049508555.1 Steroidobacteraceae bacterium | reverse complement strand
CGACACGCATTTATGTCAAACCGCTATTGGCCCTGATGCGCGCCGTACCGGTGCACGCGCTGGCACACATTACCGGCGGCGGACTCAGCGACAATATTCCGCGCGTGCTGCGCGGCGGACTCGAGGTCGTGCTGCAGCGGCGCGCGTGGCCGCGGCCGGCCGTGTTCGAATGGCTCGCGCACACCGGCGCGATCGAGGAGTCGGAGATGTACCGCACCTTCAATTGCGGCATCGGCATGATCGTCATCGTGGCGCGCGAGCGCGCCGATGAGGCCGTGGGCCTGCTCGCAGCCCTGGGCGAGAGTGCGCTGCTGCTGGGCCGGGTCCAGCGCGGGGAGCGCGGGGTCGTGATTGAAAGCGATCATTGACGCATGAGTGCTCGGGGCAAGCTGCGGCTCGCCGTGTTGATCTCCGGACGCGGCAGCAATATGGAAGCGATCGCGCACAGCTGCCTGGATGGACAGATCCGGGCCGAGGTCGTCGCGGTCATCAGCGACCGGCGCGATGCGCCGGGCATCGCCACGGCGATGGGCCTCGGGCTGCCGGCAAGCGTGATCGAGGCCCGGCACTTTGCCGACCGTGCTGCCTTCGAGGCGGCGCTCGCTGCGGCGATCGATCACAGCGGCGCCGGACTCGTGCTGCTCGCAGGTTTCATGCGCATCCTCTCGGCGCTCTTCGTGCAGCGTTATGCCGGCCGCCTGCTCAACATCCACCCCTCGCTGCTGCCGCAGTACCAGGGCCTGCACACGCATCGCCGGGTGCTGGCGGCCGGCGAGACCGAACATGGGGCGAGCGTGCATTTTGTCTCGGACCAGCTCGACGGCGGCCCGCTCATCTGCCAGGCGCGCGTGGCGATCCTGGCCGATGAGAGCGAGGACAGCCTCGCAGCACGAGTGCTGCAGCAGGAGCATCGGATTTATCCGCTGGTGGTCGGCCTGATCGCCGACGGACGGCTCGTGCTGGAAGGTGACACAATCCTGCTGGATGGAAACGCGCTGGCCAAACCGATCGCGGTGGATGGAGATCAGAGCCGCGTCGCGCTCGAGCTGCCTGCCGCGGGCCCGGGCAACACCGGCGCCCATGCCTGAATCCCGCGCCCCGAGCCTCCTCCGCCTCGTTGCCCGCGCGCTGTTGCTCGCGCTCGCCGCGCTGAGCCCGCCCGGCGCTCTGGCGGCCAGCGTGCTCGCACCTTTTGAAGCCTCCTACGCCTGGATCTGGCATGGCGCAACCGTTGCAATCTCGACCCTCCGCCTCGAGCAGGGAGAGGCCGACACCTGGGTATACAGTTCCAGCAGCGAGCCGCGCGGGCTGGGCAACCTCTATCCACTGCGTCCCAAGATGCAGAGTGTGCTGCGCGTGGGCGATGAGGGGGTCCAGCCGCTCAGTTACCGCGCGACCGACGGCTCGGCCGCCAACACGCGCGGCGCGGACGTGCATTTCGACTGGGACAGCGCCCACGCCAGCGGCACTTATGAGGCTGTGAGCCTGGATCTGCCGCTCAAGAGCGGCGTGCAGGATGATCTGTCGATACAGATAGCGTTGCTCGTCGCCCTGCGGCAGGGTCACGCTCCCGGCGTGCTCTCGCTCATCGACAAGAACTCGATCCGAGACTACAGCTACAGCCGCGAGGGCGAGGAGACGATCGCAACTCAGCTCGGCCAGATGCAGACCGTGGTTTATGCGAGCCATCATGAGGGCTCACCGCGCGTGACGCGCTTCTGGTGCGCACCGTCCAAGGGCTTCCTGCCGGTGCGGATACAGCAGAAACGCCTCGACAGCGTCGAGTGGACCATGGAAATCCAGACTCTCCAGGTGCATTAGCCGCGGCGCTGCCGCCTCGATGCGCCGGGAACCGCCGCTCAGGTCTTGGGCAACGTGACGCCGCGCTGCCCCTGATATTTGCCGCCGCGATCGGCATACGAGGTCGCACAGACCTCATCTGATTCGAAGAACAGCATCTGCGCCACGCCTTCATTGGCGTAGATTTTCGCCGGCAACGGCGTCGTGTTGGAGAACTCCAGCGTCACGTGGCCCTCCCATTCCGGCTCGAGCGGCGTGACGTTGCAGATGATGCCGCAGCGCGCGTAGGTGGATTTACCCAGACACACCGTGAGTACGTTGCGCGGTATGCGGAAGTATTCCACGGTGTGCGCCAGAGCGAATGAATTGGGCGGAATGATGCATACGTCTGCGCTGACGTCGACGAAGCTCTTCTCATCGAACTGCTTGGGATCGACGATCGTGGAGTTGATGTTGGTGAATATCTTGAACTCGCGCGCGCAGCGCACGTCATAGCCGTAGCTCGAGGTGCCATAGGAGATCACACGTTCGGCACCGTGGTAGCGCACCTGCTCGGGCTCGAAAGGCTCGATCAGGCGGTGCTGGCGCGCCATGCGCCGGATCCAGTTGTCTGATTTGATGCTCATCTACTGTTACGCTGACCGCCGCGCGATCCCGCCGGCAGGATCAGCTGTCCTCGACCACGATTTTGGGAAACAACGTGCTGCGATCGCGGGCGCGGCGCGCCAGCATCGCAGCGGCCCGTCTGGCGGCCTCGACATAGGCGCGCGCGGCCGGGCTGTCCGGGTCGGCGACGACGGTGGGCCGTCCGCCATCGGCCTGCTCGCGAATGCGCGCATCGAGCGGCAGCTCCCCGAGCAGCATCACGCCGTGCTCGGCCGCCAGACGCGCACCGCCGCCGGCACCGAAGATGTGCTCGGCGTGGCCACAGTGGGTGCATACGTGCACGCTCATGTTCTCGATGATGCCGAGCACCGGCACCGACACCTTCTCGAACATGGCGAGCCCCTTGCGCGCATCCGCCAGAGCGATGTCCTGCGGGGTGGTGACGATAATGGCGCCGGAGACCGGTGCGCGCTGCGCGAGAGTGAGCTGAATGTCGCCGGTGCCCGGTGGCATATCGACGACCAGGTAGTCGAGCTCGCCCCATTGCGTGTCGGTGAGAAGCTGCGTGAGCGCCTGCGTGACCATGGGGCCGCGCCAGACCACGGCCTGCTGTGGATCGACCAGAAAGCCGATCGACATCGCGACCAGTCCGTGCGCCTGCAGCGGGCGAATCTGCTTGCCATCGGGAGAAGTGGGATGCTCACCCGAGAGCCCCAGCATCAGGGGCTGACTTGGACCGTAGATATCGGCATCGAGGATCCCGACCTGGGCGCCGCCAGCCGCCCAGGCGAGCGCCAGGTTGACGGCGACCGTGGATTTGCCAACTCCGCCCTTGCCGCTCGCCACCGCGACGATATTCTTGACCCCGGCGAGGGGTTTAAGATTGCGCTGCACGGCGTGCGATTGGATGGCGCTGCTCAATTCCAGAGTCAGCCCCACGGGCAGGCCGGCCTCATGCAGGTGGCGTTGCAACGCCGACTGAAGCACGTGGGTATATCCAAGTGTCGGAAAGCCGAGTTCAATTCGTGCCAGCGCGGCTGCGCCGGACAGCTCCACGGCGCGCAGCGCTCCGGCCTGCGCCAGAGTCTGCTGCAGATTCGGCTCGACAAAGCTTTCAAGAGCCGCGCGCACGCTGGCCTCGGAAATGGACATGTAGGCGTCACCCGGGGGCTGGCAAGAACGGCCGTGATGCGCGGCAAACATGGCATAATCCCTGTTCGCTGGAAACGTCCCGGCCTTGTGAAATTGTGTGCATTGGGCTGGGCACGCAGCCCACCCGACAACATTAACACGGCGTAATGAGTTTTTTTACCAACCTGCGCGCCGATCGGCTGATCACCCAGATCAAGTCGACGACCGATCTGATGGGCGCCGAGACCCAGAAAGCGATCGCCAAGCTCAAGGAGGTCGGGCCCGGCGCCATCGAGTCCGTGATCGCCGCACTGCCGGACGCCGACAAGCAGGCGACCGTCGCCTTCGTCGACGTGCTCGCCACGCTGGCGAGCGGCAAGACCTTCCCGCTGTATGTACGGGCGCTCGTCGAGGGCAGTCACCGCGTGATCGCCGGGGTTTCCTGGGCGCTCACCAGTAGCCGCGGCTACCCGCCCAATCTGCTGCTCGAAGCGCTCTCGACGCCAGGGGTCGCGAAGACGGCGCTGCTCGACGTGATCAATGGACAGCGCGGGCGATTCTCGGTCCGCGAGTTGCTCACCGCGGCCTATGCCCAGGAGCCCAACGAGAAGGCGGCGCTGTTTCGCATCGTCGGGGAAGCGGCCGATGAAGCGGCGGTGCCGGAGCTGCTCGGCCGGCTGCAGGGCAAGGATCCCATCACGCGCCTGCACATCATCAACATTCTCGCGCGCTTCAACAAACCCGATGTGCAGCGTGCACTGCAGGCGCAGCTATCGGACAACAACAAGATGATCCGCACCGCGGCACTGGGCGCGCTGGCCAAAATGGACGGGCCGATCGAAGTCGCGAAAATCTGTGCCCTGCTGCGCGACCCGGAAATCGATGTGCAGAACCGTGCGGTCGAACTGCTGCAAAAGGCGCGCGATCCGGAAACGATCCGCCATCTGGTGCCGGTGCTCAAGGACGAGTCGGAGCAGGCGCGACGTTGCGCGGTCGAGGTGCTCAACGTGGTGGGCGATGCGCGCTCGGTGAAATACCTGCTGCAGGCGTTGAAGGACGATGATTGGTGGGTACGCAGCCGGGCCGGCGACGCGCTTGGCAAGATCGGCGGCCCGAAGGTCATCGACGCCGTGCTCGAGCTCGTGCGCGACAAAGACGACGACATCCGCCGCGCCGCCATCGAGATCCTGAACCAGACCAAGGATGAACGCGCGATCGCGCACTTGATCGAGGCCACACGCGACAAGGACTGGTGGGTCAGCGAGCGGGCGGTCGATGCGCTGGCGGAGATCGGCAGTAAACTGGCGGTGCCGCGCATCTACGAGATGCTCAAGGCGGGCAACGCGCGCGCACTGCCCGTGGTGGTGCGTGCCGTTGGCAAGCTCGGCGATCAACAATCGATCAGTCTATTGCTGCCGCTGCTGGCGCGCCCCGAGAAGGAAATTCGCATCGAGACCATGCAGGCACTGACCAGCCTGGCGGACGAGCAGATCGCGGAGCAGATTCGCGTGCAACTCCAGGCCCAGACCAGCAATGCCGATGCGACCGTGGCGCAGGCGGCGATACGCGCGTTGACTGAACTGGAGGTGCGCTTCTCCCCGAGCGCCGATCTGTCTGCATCGCTGGCGCCGGGCGCCAGTACGCATCCGAACCGCACCGCGGCGCGGCCGGCGGTGGTGTCGCCGGCGCGCACCTTGCTGATTCCCGAACGCGAGGTGGCCCAGGTCGTGCAGCAGGTGGCCAATGCCGGTGGGCCGAAACTGGACATCTCCACGCTGACCCCTGGCGATGTGATCGAGGGGCGCTACAAATACATCGAGCGCATCGGGCGCGGGGCCTTCGGCACCGTGCTCTTGATGGAGGATACGGTGGTCGAGGAGCGGCTGATCCTGAAGTTCCTCAATCCCAATGTCGCCAACGACGAGGAGATCATGAAGCGCTTCGTGCACGAGCTGCGCTACTCGCGCAAGATCACCCACCGCAACGTCATCCGCATCTACGACTTCCTGTACATGCAGCAGAACTACGCCATCTCGATGGAGTATTTTCCCTCGCACACCCTGGGCTCCGAGATCGTCAATGAAAAACCGCTGGCGCAGCGGCGCGCCCTGCAGTTCGGCATCGACATCGCCACCGGCATGACCGTGGCACACCAGGTCGGTATCGTGCATCGCGACCTCAAGCCGGCGAATCTGCTCATCAATGATGAGGGCTTGCTCAAGATCGTGGATTTCGGCGTTGCGGCCGCACATCGCGAAGGCGATACGCAGCTGACCAAGACCGGCTACGTCATCGGCTCGCCCAAGTACATGGCGCCCGAACAGATCCTGGGCCGCAAGGTCGATGAGCGCGCGGATATCTACGCGCTGGGCGTCATCATGTACGAGATGTTGACCGGTATCCCGCCCTACTCACGCGGCGATCATATGGCGGTGATGTATCAGCACGTGCAGGGTAAAGCGCGCGCCCCGCAGGAGATCAACTCCGCGCTCTCGGCCAACCTGGCCGAGGTCGTGGTCAAGGCGATGGCGGTCGACAAGACCAAGCGCTTCCAGACCATGGAAGAATTCAAGGGCGCTCTGGAGCGGTTTTTGTAAGACTCCGTCCGGGGTGCAGGCGCCGACGTGGCCTCAAGTGCGGGTGTTGCAGCCCGACAATTGCTAAACTCCGTGCACTGGGTCAAATTTCACGCCTCGAGACGTTGCTCCGCCTCGATGGTTTGGGTTACACAGCGAGCACCCGGACTCTCCCGTCTGGCTACCCGTCAAGGATAAAGCGACGTGGCACGCATCGATGCGTTCCTGAAACTCGGCACGCAGCAGGGCTGCTCGGATATCCATCTCGCGGTGGGCGTACCTCCCATGGTGCGCCAGCACGGGGACCTCGAGGCCATCAAGTTCCGCGATCTGCGCGATACCGAGCTCGAGGGTTACATCACGGAGATTCTCACGCCGAATCAGTCGGACCATTTTCGCCGCGGCAATGACCTGGATTTTTCCTACGTCTCGGCCGAGGGCGGCCGCTTTCGCGTCAACGTGTTCCGCAAGGACACCGGCCTCGGGGCAACTTTCCGCGCGATCCCATCCGATATTCCCTCTCTCTCCAAGCTCGGGCTGCCGCCGATCGTGACCAAGCTGTGCGATTACCACCAGGGCATGATCCTCGTCACCGGCTCCACCGGCACCGGAAAATCCACCACGCTCGCGGCCATGATCGACCTGCTCAACCAGTCGCGCCGGCTCAACATCATCAGCCTCGAGGATCCGATCGAATTCGTCCACCGCAGCAAATCCAGCCAGATCATCCAGCGCGAGCTGGGCACGCACATTCCGAGTTTCGCCGAAGGCGTGCGCGCGGCCATGCGCGAGGACCCCGATGTGATCCTGGTCGGTGAGCTGCGCGATGCCGAGACCATTCGCATGGCCATGACCGCGGCCGAAACCGGGCACCTGGTGCTCGGCACCTTGCACACCACGAGCGCCGTGAAGACCATCGACCGGCTCATCGATGCGCTGCCGGCCGAGGAGCGCGAACAGACCAAGAGCTTTCTGTCCCAGAGCCTGCTCGCCGTGATCACGCAGATCCTGGTGCGCAGCGCCGAGGGCCGCAGCCGCCGTGCAATCGTCGAGGTCATGGTCATGACCAAGGCGATCGCCAAGCTGGTCACTACCGATCAGACGCACCAGATTCCGACCCAGCTGCAGATGGGGCGCGATTTTGGCATGCAGTTGTTCGATCAGGCGCTGCAGCACGCGCTCAATGCGCGCGAGATCGATCCGGACGATGCCTACGCCTACGCCAGCGACAAGCGCATGTTCCAGAAGTTCGCGACCGACACCGGCCTGATGCCGCGGCTGGAGAGCACCACCATCCAGCCGACCGGCGGCTGAGCAGAGCGGCGATGGCGCAAATCGATCAGTTTCTCGAAGAGCTGATTCGCCGCCGTGGCTCGGATCTGCACTTCATTGCCGGCGACCCGCCGCGAATCCGCTTGCACGGCGAGCTCTCGCCGCTGCGCACCGAGATCCTGACGGCGGAGCTGGTCAAGGCAAATCTCTACGAGATTCTCTCCAAGAAGGCCATCGAGCGCTTCGAGAGCAAGGATGGCGCGGATTTCGCCTACACGCTCGAGGGCAAAGGCAGATTTCGCGTCAATGTCATGCGCCAGCTCAACGGCATGGGCGCGGTATTCCGGGCGATACCCTCACAGGCACTGACGCTCGATCAGCTCGATATGCCGCCCGCGGTGCGCACGCTCTGCCGGGCCAACAACGGCCTGATCCTCGTGACCGGCAAAACCGGTTCGGGCAAGTCGACTTCGCTCGCCGCGATGATCGATGACATCAACAAGCGCATCAAGGGACACATTCTCACGGTCGAGGACCCAATCGAATTCGTGCATACGCGACAGAAATGCCTGATCAGCCAGCGTGAGATCGGCGTGCACTCCCCGAGCTTCGCGGCCGCCCTGCACTCCGCATTGCGCGAGGACCCGGACGTGATCTTGATCGGTGAGCTGCGCGATCTGGAGACCATGAGTATTGCCGTGACGGCCGCCGAGATGGGCATTCTGGTCATGGGCACGCTGCATACCAATGGCGCGGCGCAGACCGTCGATCGCATGGTCAACGCCTTTCCGTCCGACAAACAGTCGCACGTGCGCACCATGCTGTCGACTTCGCTGCGCGGCGTCATATCGCAGCAGTTGCTGCGCAAAGCCGATGGCAACGGCCGCGCCGCGGCGCTCGAGATACTGATCAACACCGCCGCGACCGCCAACCTGATCCGCCAGGGCAAGCTCGATCAGCTCGAGAACACCATGCAGGCCGGCGGCGCCTACGGCATGCGCACCATGGACAGCGCGATCCAGCTGCTGCTCGACGCCGGCGTGGTCAACGGCGCCGAGGCCTACAAGAAGGGCATCAACAAGGCCCGCTTCGAGCCGCTCAAGGATCAGCACTGAGTCGGCGCTGCATGCGATAATAGCCGGCTCAAGTTACCTCGCCCGGCGTTGTCCATGCCCCGCAAAATTCTCGTCACCAGCGCACTGCCCTACGCCAATGGCCCGCTGCATCTGGGCCACATCATCGAGGCCGTGCAGACCGACATCTGGGTGCGCTTTCAGAGGCAGCGCGGCCAGCAATGCATCTATTGCTGCGCCGAGGACGCGCACGGCACGCCCATCATGATTCGCGCGGGCCAGGAGGGCATCACGCCCGAAGCCCTGATCGCCCGCAGCGCCGAGGAGCACCGGCGCGATTACCGAGGCTTCCTGATCGAGTTCGATCAGTTCCATTCGACGCATTCGGCCGAGAACACGCATTTCACGCGCAGCTTGTACCAGACGCTGAGCGCGGCCGGCGCCATCACGCGCCGTGCGGTGCGCCAGGCCTATGACGAGCAGGCGCATATGTTCCTGCCGGATCGCTATGTGCGTGGCACCTGTCCGCGCTGCAAATCCCCGGATCAGTATGGGGATAGCTGTGAGGTCTGCGGTTCGACCTACACGCCGGCGGACCTGATCGATCCGGTATCGACCGTGACCGGAACCAAGCCCGTCTGGCGCGAATCGGATCACCTGTTCTTCACTCTCGGCGCCTTCGAATCCATGCTGCGCGAATACGTCGCCGGCAGCAGCCTGCAGCCCGCCGTGCGGGCGAAACTCGCCGAGTGGTTCGAGGCCGGGTTGCAGGACTGGGACATCTCGCGCGACGCGCCGTATTTCGGCATCGAAGTGCCGGACGCTCCGGGCAAATACTTCTACGTCTGGTTCGATGCTCCCATCGGCTATATCGCGAGCTTCGAGGCCTGGCGCGCCGCGCACGGCGACTCATTCGAGGAGTACTGGGGCTCCGAGAGCGCGACCGAGCTGTACCATTTCATCGGCAAGGACATCAGCTACTTCCATACATTGTTCTGGCCTGCCGTGCTCTATGGCGCACGCCTGCGGCGCCCCACGGCGGTGTACGCCCATGGTTTTCTGACCGTGAACGGCCAGAAGATGTCGAAATCGCGCGGCACGTTCGTCACGGCCCAGCGCTATCTGGAGCGCCTGCCGCCCGAGCCATTGCGCTATTACTTCGCGGCCAAGCTGAGCAGCGGCATCGAGGACATCGATTTCAATCTGGGCGACTTCGTCGCCCGCACCAATTCCGACCTGATCGGCAAACTGGTCAACATCGCCAGCCGCTGTGCCGGCTTCATCGAGCGCGGCGGCGGGCGGCTCGCCCCTGTGCTGCCCGATCCAGAGCTGTACGCCCAGTTCACCGCGGCCGCAGAGCCGATCGCCGCCCTTTACGAGAGGCGCGAATACGCCGCGGCCATACGCGAGATCATGGACCTGGCCGACCGTGCCAACCGTTATGTGGACCAGCACAAGCCCTGGGCACTGGCGAAGCAGCCGGCGCGGGCCGATGAGGTGCGAGCGATCGCCACGCAGGGTCTGAATCTGTTCCGCGTGCTGATGAGCTGTCTGGCACCCGTGCTGCCGCGCATGGCGCAGGCCGCGGCCACGTTCCTCGGCACGCGCTTCGACGACTGGTCAGCGGTCGCGACACCATTGCTGGGTAGCGCGGTGGCGCCGTACGCGGCGCTGGCGACGCGCCTGGATCCCGCCGCGGTGGCGGCGCTGGTCCAGCCGGACGCGGCCCCTGCCGATCCAAAGCCAGCGCCAGCGCCCGTGCCCGTGGCGAATATCAGCATCGAGGATTTTGCCAAGCTCGACCTGCGCGTGGCGCGCGTGGCGCAGGCATCGCTCGTGCAAGGTTCGGACAAGCTGTTGCAGCTCACGCTCGATCTCGGCGGCGAGCAGCGCACCGTGTTCTCGGGAATCCGCGCGGCTTATGCGCCCGAACAACTGCTCGGCCGCTCCGTGATTCTCGTCGCCAATCTGGCACCGCGAAAGATGCGCTTCGGCGTCTCGCAGGGCATGGTGTTGTGCGCCAGCGGCGAGCAGGATTCGGCGGTGTTCCTGCTCACGGCCGATACCGGCGCGCTACCGGGCATGAAGGTCACCTGATGCCGCCGGCACGGGGGCGGCGCCAGTACATGATCAGCAGGAAGCCGCTCGCCATGCCGCCCAGGTGTGCAAAGTGAGCGACGCCCTGCATGCGGCCGGTTACCCCCAGTGACAGCTCCAGGATGCCGTAGAGCGTCACGAACAGCCAGGCGGGCATCGGCACCGGCGGAAACAGCAGCAGCAGACGGCGGTGCGGAAAGGTCATGCCGTAGAACAGCAGCAGTCCGAAGATGCCCCCCGAGGCGCCGATGGTCTCGTAGGGACCCGGCGAGAACATCTGCACCACGATGAGCTGTGCCAGCGCGGCACCGATGACACAACTGAAGTAATACAGTGAAAATCGACGCGGGCCGAGCGTACGCTCCACATCCGGACCGAACATGTAGAGCGCAAACATATTACCGAGCAGATGCCAAATGCTTGCCGTATCGTGCAAAAAGGCATAAGTCACGACCTGCCAGAGTTCGAAGGGCGGGGCGCCATAGAGCCGGTCGGCGCCCCAGGGCCAGAGCGCGAAGTGCGCACGCAGCTGTTCACCGCCTGTCAACCATTCCAGGGCATAAACGATCAAGTTGGCGTAGAGAATCGCCCGAACGACGGGCGTCAGGTTGCGAAACATGCCATCTCGCGGTGCAATGGAATCGACATCGTGAGGCATTTTGCCATCAGGAGAGCCCTGCCATGGATGCTTCTAAGTTGAGTCGAGCCCGCCCCCTTGCGCTCCAGGCACTGCTGGGCATGTCGTGGCTGCTGTGCCTGGCCGGCTGCGTGAGCACCTCGTTGATCGATCACTGGAAGGACGCCTCCTTCAGCGGTCCGCCCCTGCACAAAGTGCTCGTGGTCGGGGTACAGAGGGACGATGGCGCGCGACGCGTCTGGGAGGATGGCATGGTTGCGGCACTGGCTCGCCAGGGCACCGACTCGACCGCCTCCTACCGGTTGTTCCCCAGCAAGGCGCCCACGGCCGAGGAGCTCGGCAGCACGGCCGGCCGCGAGGGCTTCGATGGCGTGCTGGCCACGCACTTCGTCGCCGCCAGCCGGCGCAACTACTGGGTGCCGGGATACGTGGGGATCGGTATCGGCTGGCGCTGGCGCTATTATGGCTATTGGGGCGACGTCTACGGCCCGGGCTACGTCGAGAGCGAGCATCGCACGGATTATCAGACGGATGTGTTTACCGTTGACGCTGCAGGTGGGAAGTTGATCTGGACGGGCATCACGCGCAGCATCGATGTGAGATCGACGAGCCACACGACCGAGGAGATCGGTCACGTACTGGTACCCGCGCTCATCCAGCAAGGCATCCTGGCCGGCAAGCACGCTTGAGCCAGCGACCTTGAAGCCCAACTTGCCGCCGGCGGCGGCCACGCAACTCGCCGAGCTGGCCGAGCGCATCGACGCGCTGCTGCCGCAGACGCAGTGCACCCGTTGCGGTTTCGAGGCCTGCCTGCCCTACGCACAGGCCATCGCTCGGGGCGAGGCGCCGATCAACCGCTGCCCGCCGGGCGGCGCCGCGGGCATCGCCGCATTGGCATCACTCATGGACTGCCCGGTGTTACCCCTTGATGCGCACTGCGGCAGGGAGCAGCCCGCGGCCGTGGCGTGGATCGAGGCCGAGGCTTGCATCGGTTGTGCGCGCTGCCTGCCGGTATGCCCGGTCGATGCCATTCTCGGCGCTCAGCATTTTCTGCACACGGTACTCGGCGATGAATGCACGGGTTGCGAGCTGTGCGTCGCGGCCTGCCCGGTCGACTGTATCCGGATACTGCCGCGCACGGCCGATCAGAGCGCACCGGACGCAGCGTCCAACCGCGCGCGCTTCGAGCGGCATCGCAGCCGTGACCGGCGCGCCGGACTCGAACGCGAGCGGCTGCTCGCCGAGCGCAAGCGCGCCGCCCTGGCGTCATCGCGGCGATGAGTCCGGCGCGCTGCCGCCAGATTTTCATCCATCTGCGTGCGGCCAATCCGCAGCCCCGAGGCGAGCTGCTCTTCAACACGCCATTCCAACTGCTGATC
>JBELAR010000061.1:0-12746 GCA_049508555.1 Steroidobacteraceae bacterium | reverse complement strand
GCTGCTGCAGGTCGGCGAGCGCAGAGGGTAGAGCTTCGGCGATGCTCTGCGCGTGGTCGCGGCGCACCATCCGGCCGCAGCCGCGGCAGTAGAGTCGCGCGGCACGCGCAAACAGCAATTTCAGATGATCGTTGATCTCGGTCATCGTGCCCACGGTCGAGCGCGAGGTGCGCACCGGATTGACCTGATCGATGGCAATGGCCGGGGGAATGTGCTCGATGCGATCGACCTGCGGCTTGTCCATGCGGTCGAGAAACTGCCGCGCATAGGGCGAGAAGGTCTCGACGTAGCGGCGCTGCCCCTCGGCAAACAGCGTGTCGAACACCAGCGAGGACTTGCCCGAACCCGATACGCCGGTGACCACGATCAACGCGTTATGCGGGAGGTCGAGATCGAGATTGCGTAGGTTATTCTGACGCGCGCCGCGCACGACGATCGCGTCATGCGCATTGTGGCCCATGATCGTCCCTATTTTACGGCATTTCGGGATTGCCGGCAGGCCGTTGCCGCCCCCGGCTATAATGGCCGGCCATGCTCCCGGCCCCCGATCTACGGACCTACGCTATCGCGCCGGCAAACGCTGGAGCTGCGCCGTTTCTGCCGATGTCGCGAGCGGAAATGCGCCTGCTCGGCTGGGAGCAATGCGACGTCATCATCATCACCGGCGACGCCTATGTCGATCACCCGAGCTTCGGCATGGCGATCGTCGGTCGAGTGCTCGAGGCCCAGGGCCTGCGCGTCGGCATCATAGCGCAGCCGGACTGGCATAGCGCCGAGCCTTTTCGCGCCCTGGGTGCACCGCGGCTGTTCTTCGGCATCACGGCCGGCAACATGGACTCGATGGTGAACCGCTATACGGCCGACAAGCGCGTGCGCAGCGATGACGCCTATACGCCCGATGGCGCCGGCGGCAAGCGGCCCGATCGCTCGGTGATCGTTTACGCTCAGCGTGCCCGCGAGGCCTATCGCTCGGTGCCGATCGTGATCGGCGGCATCGAGGCTTCCCTGCGCCGCATTGCGCATTTCGACTACTGGTCGGAGAAGGTACGCCGCTCGATCCTGCTCGATGCGAAGGCCGATATGCTGGTTTACGGCAATGGCGAGCGCCAGATCTGCGAGATCGCGCAGCGCCTGAACCGCGGCGAGGGCATCGAGACGCTGCGCGATATCCGCGGCACCGTGCTCGCGCACCGCCCGCCAGCCGAGCCGTGGATCGAAATCGATTCGACGCATCTGGATGCGCCGGGCCCGCTGAACCCGCCACTCGATCCCTATGCCATGACTGTGGGAGCGGAGCGCCAGGCGCGAGCGCAGGAGCCCGCCGACCGAGACTCGCCGCCAGGGGGTCAGGTCGTGCGCTTCGTACGCGGCGTGCGCAATACCGACCGTGAGCGCAGCGTGATTCGACTGCCCGCATACGAACACACTGCGCGCGATCCGGTGCTGTACGCGCACGCCTCGCGCATTCTGCACCTGGAGGCCAACCCGGGTAACGCCCGCGCACTGGTGCAACGTCATGGCACGCAGGACGTGTGGCTCAATCCGCCGCCGATTCCGCTCAGCAGCGATGAGATGGATTGGATCTACGGCTTGCCCTATCAGCGGCAGCCCCATCCATCGTACGGGACAGCCAGCATTCCGGCCTACAAAATGATTCGCTTCTCGGTCTCGATTCAGCGTGGCTGCTTTGGCGGCTGCAGCTTCTGCTCGATCACCGAGCACGAGGGCCGCATCATTCAAAGCCGCTCGGAGCAATCGGTGCTCAAGGAGATCGAGCAGATTCGCGACGGTGTGCCGGGCTTCACGGGGGTGATCTCCGATCTGGGCGGCCCGACCGCGAACATGTACCGGCTCGCCTGCAAGAGCCGCGAGATCGAAAGCGCTTGCCGCCGGCCTTCCTGTGTCTTTCCGGCCATCTGTCCGAATCTCGACACCGATCACGCGCCGCTGATCGAGCTCTATCGCAAGGCGCGCGCGCTTCCGGGCATCAAGAAAGTCCTGATCGCCTCCGGCGTGCGCTACGACCTCGCCATCGAATCCCCCGAATATGTGCGCGAACTCGCGCAGCACCACGTCGGCGGCTACCTCAAGATCGCTCCGGAGCACGTGCGCGAGGGACCGCTCTCGAAGATGATGAAGCCCGGCGTGGGTAGCTACTATCGCTTCAAGGAGCTCTTTGATCGCTACTCGAAGGAGGCGGGCAAGGAGCAATACCTGATTCCCTATTTCATAGCAGCCCATCCCGGCACAACCGATGAGGACATGCTGGAGCTCGCGCTGTGGCTCAAGCAGAACGGTTTTCGAGCCGACCAGGTGCAGGCGTTCCTGCCATCGCCCATGGCCAGCGCGACGGCGATGTATCACAGCGGCAAGAATCCGCTGCGACGCGTGACGCGCCGGAGCGAGGACGTCACGGTTCCAAAGGGTCTGCGCATCCGGCGGCTGCACAAGGCGTTCCTGCGCTACCACGATCCGAACAACTGGCCGCTGCTGCGCGAGGCGCTGCGGCGCATGGGTCGCGCGGATCTGATCGGCAGCGCCCGTCACCAGCTCGTGCCCGCCTACCAGCCGCCCGGCACGGGCGAGCAGGGCGAGGGGCGCCGCCCATTCAAGCCAAGGAATGCCGCGCAGCCGCTGCGCACGCAGCACACCGGCCTGCCCCGGGTGCCGCAGCTGCGCGCGGCTCGCGCCCCGGCGCGCGCGAAGTCCCCACGCGATCGGCATTGAGCCTTCAGATGCAGGCTCCGGCGCGACGCTTCTGCATGCTCGCAGCGCTGCTGCTCGCGCTCGCGACCCTCATCGGCGCGCTGGGTGCGCATGCCCTGAAGCCGCGCTTGCTGCCCGAACGCTACGAGATATTGCAGACGGCGCTGCATTATCAGTTCTTCCATGCCCTGGGCCTCATGGCGATCGGGCTGCTGTGCGATCGCCTGCCCACGCCCGTTCTGCGGCTGGCAGGCTGGCTCGTATTGAGCGGTGTGCTGCTGTTTTCGGGTAGCCTGTATCTGCTGCTGGCCGGAGCCCCCCGAGTGATCGGTGTGCTCACGCCGCTCGGCGGGCTGTCATTGATTGCCGGCTGGTGTACGGTGGCGCTGGCGTTGAGAGCAAAGCGCGCGACGTAAGCGCGCTAACGTGGGCGCGATGAACATGGCGCAAACCGGTCAAGAGCTCAAAGAATTATGGCGCCGCTGGCTGATGCCCGGGGTCACGTTGCTGATATTCGCTCTGGTAGCGGCTGGACTGCACCGCCAGCTCGCGCAGTTCAGCTTCAGCAGCATGCTCGGACATCTGCGCGCTATACACCTGCGCGCCCTGGGCGCTGCGATCCTGAGCACCGCGCTGAGCTACTGGCTGCTCGGCTTCTACGACGTACTGGCATTGCGCTACCTGGGTAAGGCCGTGCCGTACGGGCGCGCGATGTTCACTTCGTTCATCGCCTACTCCTTCGGCCACAACTTCGGCATCGCCGCCTTTACCGGCGCCGCGGTGCGCTATCGCCTGTACTCCTCGGTCGGTCTGAGCGGCGCCGATGTCGCGACCGTAGCGGGATTCTGCGGCGTCACCACGGCCATCGGCCTGGGGACGCTGGCGGGCGTGTCCTTCATCCTCGCGCCCTATCAGGGTGGCCACGCACTGAATCTGCATCACCAGGCTGCCTTCGTCCTCGGCGTGCTGCTGCTGCTGGGGGTCGGCCTCTATGCGCTCTGGTCGCTGTTCGGCCCTGAGCGCATCGAGCTGTACGGTTGGGCGCTGCGCGCGCCCAAGCCCTGGGTCGCGCTGCCGCAGATCGCGCTGGCGGTGGTGGATCTCGCGGTCTCGGCGTTCGTGCTGTGGTTGCTGCTGCCCGCCGGCAGCGCTGTGGGTCCGTTTGCCTTTGCCGGCGCCTATGCAATCGCCATGACGGCTGGGGTCGCGAGCCATGTGCCCGGCGGCCTCGGCGTGTTCGAATCCGTGCTCGTCCTGGCGCTGCCGGGCGTGCCGGCCGATCAGCTGATCGGATCTCTGCTCGCCTGGCGAGCGGTGTACTACGTGCTACCGCTGCTCGGCGCGGCCGTGCTCTTCGGCGGCCAGGAACTGCGCGCACAGCGCAGCGCCATCGCGCGCATCGAGCAGCTCGCAGCGGCCTATATCTCCCCGATCGTGCCGCAGGTCAGCGGTGCGCTCGTGTTCGTCGCGGGCTTCTCCCTGCTCGTGACCGGTGCGACGCCGTCGATAGATCAACGCCTCTCGGTCCTGCGCGATGTGCTGCCCCTGGTGGTGCTGGAGGTGTCGCATCTGGCCTCGAGCGTGATCGGGCTGGCGCTGCTGATACTCGCGCGGGCGCTGTTCCGCCGGCTCTCGGCCGCCTACCAGCTCACGGTATGGTTGCTCGTCGCGGGCATGATCGCCTGCCTGCTGCGCGGGCTCGAGATCGAGCAGGCGCTGATCCTCGGCCTGGTATTGACCGTGCTGTGGCTCGGTCGCCGCGCCTTCTACCGCCCCGCGCAGATCATGGCGCAGCGCTTCACTCCGGCCTGGATCGTGAGCCTCGCCATCGTGATTTCCACGGCGGTGTGGATCGGCTTCTTCGCGAATCGGCACATCGATTACTCGCATTCGCTCTGGTGGACCTTTGCCTTCGAGGCCGACGCTCCGCGCATGCTGCGCGCATCATTGCTCGTGGTGCTGCTGGCCGCAGCGTTCCTGGCGGCCAATCTGTTGCGCCCGGCGCGTCCGGCCCCGGGTGTGGCCTCGGCGGAGGATATCGCGCGCGCGCGGGCACTGATCGGTGGCTGTTCGCAGGCGCTCGCCAATGCGGTGCTCAGTGGCGACAAGCGCCTGCTCTTCAGCGCCGCGGGCGATGCATTCCTGATGTATCAGATCAATGGGCGCAGCTGGGTGGCGCTGGGCGATCCAACCGGCGTGCGCAGCGGTCAGGAGGAGCTCGTGTGGCGCTTCCGCGAACTCTCGGACCGTCATGGCGGCTGGGCCGTGTTCTATCAGATCAGTGCCGATCAGCTGCCGCTCTACATCGATCTGGGACTCGCGGTCATGAAGCTCGGTGAGGAAGCGCGCGTGAACCTGACCGATTTCTCGCTCGAAGGCAGTGCGCGCGCGGAACTGCGCACACAGCGCCGCCGGGCGCAGCGCGATGGCGCGAGCTTTCGGGTGGTGCCTCCCGCAGAACTTGCCCCATTGCTGCCCAAACTGCGCGCAGTCTCAGACAGCTGGCTGCTCGAGAAGGCCGTGGCGGAAAAGAGCTTCTCGGTCGGCGCCTTCAGCGAGAGTTATATCTGCCGTTTCCCGATCGCGATCGTGAGCTGTGCCGATGAGCCGGTGGCCTTCGCCAGTCTGTGGATCTCCGGCGACGGTGAGGAGATCGCCGTGGATCTCATGCGCTTCGGTCCGGATGCGCCGCGCGGCGCGATGGATTTCCTGTTTGTGGAGCTGATGCTCTGGGGCCGTGCGCAGGGACATCGCTGGCTCAACCTCGGCATGGCGCCCCTCGCCGGTCTCGAACAGCACCCGCTGGCCCCCGCCTGGCATCGTGTCGGCAATTTCGTCTTCCGCTATGGCGAGCACTTCTACAACTTCGATGGGCTGCGCCGCTATAAAGCAAAATTCAACCCGGTCTGGGAATCGAAATATCTGGCCTGCCCGGGCGGCTTCGCGCTGCCGCGGGTGCTGCTGGACATATCCGTACTGATCTCCGGCGGCGTCAAGGAGATGTTTGCGAAATGATCTGACCGCGCATCCGCTCGCCATCGCACTGCGTGAGGCGCTGGCGCAGCATCGCGACGCCGTGCTGCAGGCGCCGACCGGCGCCGGCAAGAGCACGATCGTGCCGTTGGCGCTGCTCGAGGAGCCGTACCTCGCCGGGCGCAAGATCCTGATGCTCGAGCCGCGGCGTCTGGCCGCCCGTGCGGTGGCCGCGCGCATGGCGTGGCTGCTGGGGGAGAGCGTCGGGCAGACCATCGGCTATCGGATGCGGCTCGACACGCGCGTCTCGCGCGCCACGCGCATCGAGGTGGTCACCGAGGGCGTGTTGACGCGGCTATTGCAGGATGACCCCGCACTCGAGGGCGTCGGTTGCGTCATCTTCGATGAATTCCATGAGCGCAGCCTGCAGGCTGACCTCGGACTGGCGCTGGCCCTCGATGCGCGCCGGGAGCTCGAGGGCGAATTTCGCATCGTGGTCATGTCCGCGACGCTCGAGGGCGAGCGCGTCGCGCGGCTGCTCTCGAACGCACCCGTGGTCGAGGTCGCTGGACGCGCCTATCCCGTAACAGTGCACTACCTGGGCCGAGGCTTGCCATGGCTACCCGGCCCCGGCGCGGCCGCCGGCCGCGACGCGGCGCAACTCGTGCAAGCCGTGGTGCGCGCCGCGCAGCGCGCACTGGCGGACACGCGCGGCGACATTCTGGTGTTTCTGCCCGGGGTCGGTGAGATCCGTCGCGTCGAAGCCGCGCTCAGCCAGACGGCTCTCACGGCCGACGTGCGGCTGCTGCAGCTCTACGGCCAGATGAGCGCCGAGGCTCAGGACGCGGTGCTCGCAGCCGAGCACGGCGCGGCGCGCAAACTCGTGCTTGCAACCAACATCGCCGAGACCAGCCTGACGATTCCCGGCGTCACGGCGGTCATCGACGCGGGGCTCGTGCGCCGCTCATGCTTCGATCCGGCCACCGGCATGAGCCGCCTCGAACTGCAGCGCGTCTCGCGCGCCGCCAGCGAGCAGCGCGCCGGGCGCGCGGGCCGCGTGGCGCCGGGGATCTGTTATCGGCTCTGGAGCGAAGGCGCGCAACAATCCCTGAGCGCGACGAGCGTGCCCGAGATCCACGATGCGGATCTGGCACCGCTCGCGCTCGAGCTCGCGCGCTGGGGAGCGATCGATGCCTCACGCCTGGCGTGGCTCGATGCGCCATCGGCGCCAAGGCTCGCGCAGGCTCGCACATTGCTCATCCGCCTCGAAGCACTCGACGCCGAGGCTCGCCTCACGCCGCTGGGTCAGAACATGGCCAGGCTGCCCGTGCATCCGCGGCTCGGCGCCATGCTGCTCGCGGCGCGTGAGTTGGGCGCCGTACCCCTGGCCGCGCAGCTTGCGGCGCTGCTCTCCGAGCGCGATCTGCTGCGCGGCGGTGTGGCTGGCGGCGATCCGGACCTGCGCGCGAGAATCATGCTGCTGCAGGGCGCAACCGGCCACGAGGGCGCCGACCGCGCCGGGCTCGAGCAGGTCCGGCGCAGCGCGCGCGCCCTCGAGCGTTCGCTGGGAGATATGCCGGCGCCCGCGTCCGGCACGGGTGCGCCGATCGGCGCATTGCTCGCCTGCGCCTACCCGGATCGCATTGGCCAGCGGCGCGAGGGGGCCCCGGGACGTTACCTGCTCGCGAACGGACGCGGCGCGGCTTTCTCGCAGGCGACCTCCCTGGCGCGCGAAGCCTACATCGTCGCCGCCGTGCTCGATGATCGCGAGCGCGAGGCCCGCATCGATCTGGCCGCGGCACTGCCGCAGGCCGCGCTCGAGCAGTGCTTCGGCGCGCATATCACGAGCGAGCAGTTCTTCGGCTGGGATAGCCGCGAGGGCGCCGTGCTCGAACGGCGCATCCGGCGGCTCGATGCCCTGGTGATCGAGGAGCACACGAGCGCCGCGAGTGCGGGGGATCGGACCGTCGACGCCATGCTCGAGGGCTTGGGGCTGATGGGCCTCGAGGCGCTGCCCTGGGACGATGAGGCCTACACGCTGCGCGCGCGCATGGAGTTCGTGCGCTCCCTGGGCCGATCGGATCTGCCCGACTGGCCGGCGAGCGATGATGCGGCTCTATGCGCGACGCTGCCCCAGTGGCTCGCCCCATGGCTCGCGGGCATGACTCGCCGGGAGCACCTGGCACGTCTGGATCTGTGCCAGGCACTGCGCGAGCGCCTCAGCCCTGCCCAGCGACAGGCACTCGAAACTCTCGCGCCGCGGGAGCTCAGCGTGCCTTCCGGCTCACGTATCCGCATCGATTACCGCGACGACAACGCGCCGTGTGTCGCGGTGCGTCTGCAGGAGGTGTTCGGTCTGGAGGCGACACCGCGGATCGGCGGCAGCGCGGTGGCGGTGACCTTCAAGTTGCTCTCCCCGGCGCAGCGTCCGGTGCAGATCACGCGCGACCTGGCCGGCTTCTGGCGCAGCAGCTACGCCGAGGTCCGCAAGGACATGCGGGGTCGCTACCCCAAACACGCGTGGCCGGACAATCCGCTCGAGGCCACACCCACCCGCGGCACGCGACGCGGCCCACGGCACTCGCGAGGTTAGTTAGGCTGCGCTTCGGCCTTCAGGGCCGCCTGCACCGCGGGACGCGTACCGATGCGCTCGTAGTAGGCCTTGAGCGCAGGCCACTCGGCGAGTTCGATACCCAAATGCCCCATCCAGCTCAGAACGGTGTAGAGGTAGGCGTCAGCGACCGTGAATTTCTCCCCGGTCAGAAACGGGCGCTTGGCGAGCGCCTCACTGACGTAGGTCAGGCGGCGTTTGAGCGCCTCGATCTGAGTCGCCCGTGTGGCCTCGGGCGTTTTCGGGCTGAAGAGCGGGCCGGCATTCTTGTGCAATTCGCTGCCGATGAACACCAGCCATTCGCGCACGCGATAGTTCTCGAGTGTCCCCGCTGCAGGGATCAGCCCCCGCGAGGGCTGCAATTCCCCGATATACGCGAGTAGCGCCCCCCCTTCGGTCAGCACCTCGCCATTGTCGAGCTTGAGGGCGGGCACATAGCCCTTGGGGTTGATGGTGTTGAAATCCACGCCATCGCTGGTCTTCTTGTCGCGCAGGCTCACGCGCACGACCTGATAGGGAAGGCCCGATTCCTCCAGAGCGATGTGGGAGGCCAGAGAGCAGGCGCCGGGCGCGTAGTAGAGCTGCATGATGTACTCCATGAACGATTTCGGGGCGCCCTCCGCCCTGGCGGCCATCGGCTCGCAGCCGGCGCCATTGACGTGATGTCAGCCGCGGAGGGTGAACAGCGTTACAGTACTTTATCCTGTCCTTGACGGGAGTGCTGCGGATGTGGAGGCTGCCAGTCATGTACCGAAATCTGCTCTGCCTGAGCATGCTGCTGCTGCTGGCGAGTTGCCAGAAGCCGCAGCCCCCTCTGCACGCCACCCACGCTTCGCACGCCAATGAGCCACGTGACATCGCCTGGTTCGATGGCAGCCTCGAGGGGGCATTCATCGTCGCCAAACGCGAAAACCGGCCCGTGCTGATCTACTGGGGCGCGGAATGGTGTCCGTTTTGTCACACGCTGAAGTCCACGGTTTTCTCGCGGCCGGATTTCATCGCCAAGAGCAGATTGTTTCTGCCGGTCTATCTGGACGGCGATGATGACGGGGCTCAGAAATGGGGTGAAGTCTTTCACATCCAGGGCTATCCGACCCTGATCGTGTTCGATCCGGAGCGCAACGAGATCGTTCGGCTTGGGGCCGGTCGTGACGTGGCGCAATACGCCGCCGTGCTCGATCTGGCGCTCGAGGACATTCAACCGGTCGACACCCTGCTGCAGGCGGCCGTCAGCGGCAAAACACTGAGCAGCCAGGAATGCAGCCGCCTTGCCTACAATTCCTGGGACCTCGATCCGCTCGAGGCCAGCGGCTACGAGCAGCGCGCCAGTGCGCTCGCCGCCGCCGCCGCCGATTGTCCGCATGACGCCGAGCTGGAGCGAGCGGACCTCAACATAGTGGCCGCCTATTACGCTGCCGAGGCGCAATCCGAGGCGCTTGACCGGCCCAAGGCCCAGGCATCGGCGATGCTCTCGGGGCTCGAGGATCAGATCTCGCTCGTGCTCGGCCAGAATGAGCTGGCGGTCGGTGCTGCCGGCGCGCTGTCGATGCTCGATGACAGCTTCTTCAAGGCGGTGCGTCTGCGCGGAGTCGATTTTGCGAACTCGTTCCGCGATCGCTACGTCGCCGCGATGGACGCGGCAGCGGGCGATGGCCGCTACGTCCTCGCCGATCAGCTGGGTTTCATCGATGCCAAATTGCACGCCTTGAAGGATCTGGGCAAACCCAAGGCACCGCTGCCCAAGACCGTGGTCGCTGCGGCGCATCAGCGGATCGAGGCCGCTCTCGGGGCCGAACAGAATCCTTTCGTGCGCTCCGGCCTGGTCACTGCCGCGCTCAGTATCCTGGAGGACCTCGGCGACTATAACGCTGCCTACCAGATCGCACAGGCCGAGATCGCGCGCGCCAGCGCGCCGTATTACTTCAAGGCCGATCTCGCGGAGATCGCCGAGAAACTCGGCCACAAGGACGAGGCGGTCGCGCTGCTCGATCAGGCTTACCACGAATCCCAGGGCACGGCGACCCGCTTCCAGTGGGGCTCGCTCTACATGAGTGGATTGCTGCGCATGGCACCGAATGACACGCAGCGCATCGCGGACGCCGGCACGGCGGTGCTCGGCGAGCTGGACGGACCCGATCGCATATACCGGCGCGCGCGGGTACGGCTCGAGCTGCTCGACCAGCAGCTGCGCGCCTGGAACGACGCCGCCAAGGGCGCCCACAGCGATATCCTGCAGGGACTGCATGAGCGTATGCAGCAGATCTGCGTCAAGATTCCGAACCAGGACGCAGCCCACACGAGCTGCGAGGCCTTTCTGAAGACACCGGCCTAGACACACGACTGCTTGGCGCACGCATTGCGTTAGACTGCGCCCTGCGCCGGCGGGCCTGTAGCACAGCGGTTAGTGCAGGGGACTCATAATCCCTTGGTCCTTGGTTCGAATCCAAGCAGGCCCAGAATCTCTGCGGTGTCACAACCAAAGCGCAATCGCTTGCCGTTTTTGCTGAAGAACCTTGCACCTCCGTCATATTTATAGCGCTTCTTGACATCTATATCGCCAGATGGCTATATAGCCATATGGATATCAAAGAGAGACGTTCGTACCGCCTGAGCAGCGCCTTTCACGCCTTGGGCGACCCCACTCGACGTGCGATTCTGGCGCGGCTTGTATCGGGCGAGGCGACGGTCTCAGAGCTCATGGAGCCCTTTCAGCTCAGCCAACCGACAATCTCGAGACATCTGAAGGTTCTCGAGAATGCCGGCCTCATCGAAGGCGGGCGCGATGCACAACGGCGTCCCCGCAGGCTCGCGCCGCTCGCCATGAAAGATATTGCCGATTGGATCGAGCCGTTCCGCCAGCAGTGGGAGAGCAGGTTCAAGAATCTGGATGCCCATCTCGCCAAAATCAAAAAACAGGAGAAGTGATATGCCGGCCCAACCACAAGCCACCGCCAAGACCAACCTCGAGATTGATAGTCGCGCTCACACGATCAGGCTGACGCGAGTTTTCGACGCTTCGCGGGCTCAGATATTTGAAGCATGGACCAAGCCGGAACAGGTGACGTGCTGGTGGGATGCCGCCGGCGCGCCGCTGACAGCGTGCGAGATCGACCTGCGACCGGGCGGCGCTTTCAAATTTGTCAGCCAGAGCCACCCCGACATGCCATTCGCCGGAAACTATCGAGAGATAGCGCCGCCCGATCGTCTTGTGTTCGTGGCGATGGGTGCCACGGGCCGGGTCGTGCTGCGGGACGTTGCCGGCAAGACGCACATGATGGTCGAGATAGAGTGCCAGTCTGCGGAGCAGCTGGATCAATATCTGAAGATGGGGGTCGATGTCGGCACGTCGCAGACCCTCGATAATCTTGTCGCCTATGCGCAGCGTCGACTCGTTGCCGCCTCGTGAGGCCTGAGGACCCTCGGAGGCGGGTCCATGACATCGGCGAGCAGTTGGAGCTGCTGTGCCGGGTGCCGCAAAAAGACCAACACTTAACTTCTTCTTCAAGGATCCAGCATGCCTAAGCTCGTCGCCCGTTGTATCGCCATCTCGTTAGATGGATTCTCCGCCGCCAAGGACCAGGCGCTCGATGCGCCCTTTGGCAAGGACGGCTTGCGCCTGATGGAGTGGGCCTTTGCCACCAAGTACTTCACGAAGATGGTCGGTAAAGAGGGTGGTGCCGAGGGCCTCGACAACGATTTCCTCGTCCATTCTTTCGACAATATCGGCGCCACGATCATGGGCCGCAACATGTTCGGCCCGCAGCGCGGCCCCTGGCCCAACGAGGACTGGAAAGGCTGGTGGGGCCCGAATCCGCCCTATCACCACCCTGTCTTCGTGCTCAGCCATCACAGGCACTCGAGCTTCGAGATGGAAGGAGGCACCAGCTTCAGTTTCGTCAACGATGGCATCGAGTCCGCTCTAAAGCAGGCCTTTGCGGCGGCCAAGGGCAAGGACGTTCGCATCGGCGGGGGCGCTTGCACGGTCAGCCAGTATCTGAAGGCCGGCCTGGTGGATGAGCTGCATCTCGTACTGGTGCCGATTTTGCTGGGCGGCGGCGAAAGGATCTTTGAGGGATTGGATGGACTCTCGGACAGCTACGATGTAGCCGAGTACATCCCCTCGAAGACCGTCGCTCACGTGCGCATCGTCAAGAAGGCTAAATGACGAGCGGGTTTTTGCCGGTATTACTTGGAAACTCGGGGTTAACTACCCCAGCGGACCGTGGCACACTCGGAAAGCGCCCTGTTCACCCGACCCAATTGTCTCCGGCAGGTATATGCATCTGAAGAACGAAGATTTCGTGTCGGACCATTCAAATTCTACCGTCATTTCCACCGTCAGAAGATTCCGCTTGGGGGCGATAGAGGGCGATTGATGCCGAAAGGGTCGAGGGTCTGCGACAGCGCTGCTGCTTCTCAGCAACTGCCTGTGGCACGCCTGGCCAGACCGTGTACT
>JBELAR010000060.1:0-23904 GCA_049508555.1 Steroidobacteraceae bacterium | reverse complement strand
GCTGCGCGGCCGCGTCGGCCGCTCGCATCATCGCGCCTATGCGTATCTGATCGTGCCCTCGCGCAAGAGCCTCAGCGGCGATGCCGCCAAGCGGCTCGAGGCGATCGAATCCCTCGAGGAGCTCGGTGCCGGTTTCGTGCTGGCCACGCACGATCTGGAGATCCGCGGGGCCGGCGAGTTTCTCGGCGAGAAGCAGAGCGGGGAGCTCAGCGAAGTGGGTCTGACCATGTACCTCGACATGCTCGAACACGCGGTGCAGGCCATGCGCGCCGGGCGTGAACCGGCGCTCGATCGCCCGCTGGCGGCCGTCAGCGAGATCGAGCTGCATGTGGCGGCGCTGCTGCCGGAGGACTACGTCAGCGACGTGCATCTGCGCCTGGCCCTCTATCAGCGCATAGCCGGCGCCGACGCCGCGACGCTGCAGGACATGACCGCCGAGCTCGTCGATCGCTTTGGCGAGCTGCCCGAACCGGCGCGCAATCTGCTGCAACTCGCACGCCTGCGCCTGCGGGCGCGCGAGCTGGGCATCCGGCGATTCGAGCTCGGGCCGGCCGGGGGCAGCATCGTGTTCGAGGAACACAACCGCATCGACCCCTCGCGCCTCATCGGGCTGATACAGCGCCAGGCGCAGGAGTACCGGCTCGAAGGCCCGCTGAAACTGCGCATCACGCGCGCGCTGCCGCAGTCCGAAGCGCGCTTCGTGCGCACCGAGGCGCTGCTCGATCACCTGGCCGGGGCATGAGCGCTGCGCCCTGCTACCATAGCCGCATGAATGCCGAGCGCCGGAACAGCCACCGCGGACGGGCAGCCGCGTTGCGCGCAGTGTTGCTGCTCCTCGCCCTCACCATCCTCGCGAGAGTGCCCGCAGCACAGGCGCAGCAGGCTGGCGCGGGGCTCTACGAGGTCGAGATCATCGTCTTTCGCGCCGCGAGCGTGCCCGCGGGCGAGGACTGGAGCGCCGAGCCGACGGGACGCGGCTTTGGCAGCGAGAGCACTCGTGGCGGCTCGGCGCAGGTGATACGCGTGTTGCCGCCCGAGGAGTACAAGCTCGGCGCCATCGAGGCGAGCTTGCGCGGCAGCGGCGCGTGGCGACCGATCGCCCACGCCGCGTGGGTGCAAACGGCAGCGAATTGGGGCACGCACATCGGCATCGCGCTGGCGGATGTGGGAATCAACACGCCCGGGCTCTCCGGCCTGGTCTACCTCGAGCGTGCCACCTACCTGCATCTGGGCATGAACCTCACCTTAAGCGCCGGCGCCACCTACACCATCGACGAGATGCGCAGCGTCAAGTTCAACGAGCGGCAGTACTTCGATCACCCCGCCTTCGGAGTCATCGCCCTGGTCTCCCCGATGCCACACGGCGCCGGCACCGGGACCGCCGCACACTAGCGGCACGGGCTGCGAGCGCTGTGCGCGCGCGGGATCGCGGACCGCTCAGTTCGTGCCCTGCATGTCCTCCGGCACCGCGACGGCCACGCGCGCCTCGCGGTCCTGCTTGGCTCGTTCCAGCGCGCGCATGACCGCGTGCACCAGCGTGTCGGCGCCGCGCTCCGCGGTAGGATTGACGCTCGCGGCCCCGACGCTGACCGACACGAATTTCTGCCGCGCCGCGCGCGGATGATGGATGTGCTGGCCGAGCACTTTGCTCGCCACGGAAGCGGCAAAGCTCGGCACGACCGCCATATCGGAATTGCGCACCAGCGCGATGATGCGCCCGCCCTCCCAGCGCGCGACGACGTCCGAGCCGCGCTTGAAGGCCGCCCCGATCACGCCGGCGACCCTGCGGATGCAGGCATCTCCGGCCGCCCGTCCGAAGGTCTCGTTGTAACTGGCGAGCTCATCGATATCGAACGCGACCAGCGTGACCAGGCGCGCCTCGCGTGCGCCGCTCAGCCAATCATGCTGCAACAGTTCCTCGAAATAGGCGCGTGAACACAGGCCCGAGAGCCGGTCCTCGCGCAGCCAGGTCGGCAAGCCGGTGACGCGGCGCAGGCTCGAACGCTCGCGCTCGCTGACGTCGCGATGGAAACCGACGAAATGCGTGACCGCGCCGTTTTCGTGGCGCAGTGGCTGCACCGTCATCTCATTCCAGAACTGGCTGCCGTCCTTGCGATAGTTACGCAGCAGCGCCCGGCACTGCCCACCCTGTCCGATGGCTTCGCGCAGCTGAGCGCGTCCCTCCTGCTCGCGGTCCCAGGCCTGCAGCCGCCGCAGATCCTGCCCCAGAAGTTCGGCCGCGCTATAGCCGGTGAGCTTCTCGAACGCGGCATTGACGTAGACCACCGGCTGATCCCCCGAGCGCACTTCGCACACGACAATACCCTCGGGTGCCGCGTCCAGTACGGTGCGCAGGAATTCGTCCGACCATTGGGCCATGTCTGTCAAGCGCCTCCCGGTTCGAATTTGAGTTCCGGCTTCGCCGCGCTGCGTTCCAGCCATTCTCGCGCGCTTCGCCAGGGCGGGGTAGTTATCAAGGTCTCAAAATTCAACTGCTTGCGGCCGCGCATGCGGATCAGGCGCAGTTGCGAGGCCGCATCGGGCTGCGTCTTGAGCTCACCGAGCAACCGCTCGACCCCGGCGCGATCGTTACAGACCGGCAAGACGTCACAGCCCGCGGCCAGAGCACGCTCGGCGCGCGCGTGCAGATCCCCCACCGCCGCGGCCCCGGCCATGGTGAGATCATCGGCGAACACGAGACCGCCGAAGCGCAGCTCCTGGCGCAGCACTTGCGTGACCCAGCGCTCGGAGAAGCTCGCCGGCACGGCGTCGAGCGCCGGATAGAGCACATGCGCCACCATGACCGCCGGCAGGCCGCTGGCGATCAGGCGCCGGTAGGGCAGCAGATCCTCGGACATATCGATCAGTTCGCGCCGGTCCACCGGCAACGCCAGGTGGGAGTCGGCCACGACGGCACCGTGGCCGGGAAAATGCTTGGCGGTCGCGGCCATGCCGGCATCGCGCATGCCATGCATGCTGGCGATGGCCAGGGGCGCCACGACATCCGCGCGGGCGTGGAAGGCGCGATCGCCGATGATTTCCGAGAGTCCGTAATCCAGATCGACGCAGGGTGCAAAGGAGAAATCCAGGCCGCAGGCGAGCAATTCGGCGGCCATGAGCCAGCCCAGAGCGCGCGCCATGGCCAGTCCCTGCTGCGCATCGGCGTCGTAGAGCTGACCGATTCGCCGCATGGGCGGCAGTGCGGAGAAGCCGGTGCGGAAGCGCTGCACCCGGCCGCCCTCATGATCGACCGCGATGAGCAACGAGGGGCTGCGTATCGACTGAATCTGCGCGGTCAGGGCGCGCAACTGTGCCGGCTCGTGGTAGTTGCGTGTGAAGAGGATCACGCTGCCGACCAGGGGGTGGGCGAGCAGCTCGCGGTCCGCGGCTGTGAGCTCGGGGCCGCCGATGTCGATCATCAGGGGACCGAGCGTCATGGCACGGACTGCTGGCTCTGCGGCCAGCGCCGATAGGGGTGCTGCGAGAGCCGGAAATTGTAAAAACGCTCATCCTGAGTCACCTCGGGACCGAGCCAGGATGGCAACGCGAAGCGCTGCTGCTCGGACTCAAGCTCCAGTTCGGCGATCACGAGTCCCGCGTTCTCGGCCAGGAATTCATCGATTTCCCAATCGTTGCCGTCGTGCACGACGATATGGCGCCACTTCTCGATCGGTGGTCCTTCGCACAATGCATCGAGCATCTCATGGGCATCAGCGGCCGGGATCGCGCTCTCGTATTCGGCGCGGGCGAGCCCGCGCGTCATGGCCTTGACCGACAGCCAGCCCTGATCCCCCGCCAGGCGGACCCGCACCGAGGCCAGCGCGGTATTGGCAAGATAGCCTTGGCGCAGCAACGTGCTGGTGCGCACTTCGGCGCGCCAGGCATCGCTCCGGACGCGGAACTTGCGTTCGATTTCCAACGCCATGAGTGCCTCTGTCACTGCCTAACGTGGCGGCCCGAGCAGCGCCAAGGATTCCATATGGGCGGTGTGCGGGAACATGTCGACCACTCCGGCTGCCAATAATTCGAATCCGTGCTCGTGTACCAGCAGCCCCAGATCGCGCGCCAGAGTGCCTGGATGACAGGATACGTAAAGCAGGCGCTCCGGGGCCAGCTGTGCGAGCTGCCAGAGCAGCTCACGCGCCCCGGCCCTGGGCGGATCGAGCAGCACATGCGTATAGCTCTGGCCCAGCCAGGCCGTCCCGGCGGGCACGGCCTGGGACAGATCGGCCTGAAAGAACTGCGCATTGGTGATGGCGTTGCGCTGCGCATTGGCGCGCGCCCGCTCGATGAGCCGGGCATCACCCTCGACGCCCACGACGGCCTGCGCGCGCCGCGCGAGCGTCAGCGAAAAGTTGCCTAGGCCGCAATAGAGGTCGAGGACGCGCGATCGGGCATCGAGCCCCAACAGCTCGGCCGCGGCCGTGACCAGCATACGATTGGCGGCGGCATTGATCTGCACGAAGTCGGTCGGCCCGAATTCAAGTTCGAGCCCCGCCGCGGGCAAGCGGTAGTGCAGACTCGGCGCCGGCTCGCTCAGTGGGCGCACGGTATCGAGGCCGCCGGTCTGCAGCCACAGGCGCACGCCATGTCGCGCTTCGAACTCCCGCAGCCGCAGCAGGTCCTGCTCGGTGGGGCTGCTCAACACGCGCAGCACCAGGGCCGCGCCATCATCTCCGACCGCGACCTCGATCTGTGGCAAGCGCTCTCGAATCGTGAGCTGCCCGATCAGCTCGGACAGTGGCGCGATGAGCCCATCGATCGGTGCCGCGAGCACCTCGCAGCGCTCGATGGCCGCGATCAGGTGGCTCGAGCGCTCACGAAAGCCGACCAGCACGCGGCCCCGTCGCGCCACGTATTTCACGCCCAGGCGCGCTCGCCGCCGGTAGCTCCAGGGCTCACTCGAGAGCGGCTCGAGCCAATGCGCGGGCACGAGCCCGGCCAGCCGCTCGAGACTCTCTCGCAGCTGCTGCTGCTTGAGCCGCAGCTGCGCCCCGTGTTCCAGGTGCTGCAGGGCGCAGCCCCCGCAGATATCGAAATGCGCGCAACGCGGCTTAACCCTCGCAGCCGCCGGCGCGATGATCTCCTCGAGCAGTGCCTCGTCGTATTGACGATGGCGGCGCGAGCGCCGAAAGCGCACGGTTTCCCCGGGCAGTGCACCGTGGATGAAAGCGGCCTTGCCCCCATGCACGACGCCCTCGCCATCGTGGGTCAGGTCTGCGACCACACCCGTCTCGCTGAGCGCGCCGACCACCGCGCCCTGCCGGCTCAAGACAACGCCTCCCAGGACTCGAGGAACCGCGCGTGATGCGGCTCGCCGGAGCTGCGCAGCAGTGCGCGCACGCGCTCGAGCTCCGCGGCCAGCCCCGTGCCGTCGAGCCGCGCACGCAGGAACTGAAAGCGCAGGTAGATCAGGTAGGTGTTGAGCGCGTCGATCTCGCAGTAGCGCCGCACGGCGAGCAACTCTCCGGCCAGATAGGCGTCCCAGACCTTCTCACCCGAGAACCCGAGCTTGCCGGGAAAACCCAGCAGCGCCGCCACCTCGGCCAGGGGCGCGCGCGCGCGCGGCTGGAAGCCGGAGAGCACGTCCATGAGATCCAGATGGCGCCAGTGAAAGCGGCTCAGATAATTGTTGTAGCGAAACGCGGTATCCTCATCGCCGATCTCCCAGTAGCGCGGCGCCTGCACGCCGGCGGCAAGCGCACGGTAGTGCAGCACCGGCAGGTCAAAACCCCCGCCATTCCAGGACACGAGCTCGGGCACATATTTTTCGACGCCATCGAAAAAACGCCCCAGCAGCTCGGCTTCACTCGACTTCAGATCCCCGAGACTCCAGACCTTGAGCTGCTCGCGGCTGCGCAGTACGCAGGATATCGCCACCACGCGCTGCTGCACGTGCGGCAGAAATTCACTCCCGCTGCGCGCACGCTGCCGCGCAAACATGGCATTGGCTACGCCGGCATCATCGAGCCCTTCGAGAGCGTAGAGGCGCCGGCCCAGCGCGACGTCCGGCACGGTCTCGATATCAAACACCAGGCAGTCCATCGCCGGGCCGGCCTCAGCGAGCGGCGCGCGAACGCGGCGCTTTCGGGGTCCGGCGCCGGACCGGGGCCGCCCGGCGGCGCGCCACACGCCGGGCGCGCATCAGGATGGCTACCGCCACGATCAGTCCGGCCTCATCCGTGAGCGTGACGTGTCCCTCGCCGATACCCAGGCGGCGCCGCACGCGCTCCCCGCGTTTGGAATAGATCACTTCGGGTTTGCCCCAGGCATTGTGGACCACGCCGATGTCGCGAATCCACACACCGTGCGCGAACCCCGTGCCCATCGCCTTGACGATCGCCTCCTTGGCGGCGAAGCGCATGGCCAGGAAGCGCTCCTGGCGCGCGGCGCGCTCGAATTGCGCGCGCTCCTGCGGCAGCAGCAGCCGCTCGACCAGGTGTTGACCGAAACGCGCGTAGCTCGCGCGCATGCGCTGTGCCTCCAGCACATCGATGCCGACGCCGAAAATCATGCCCGCGCGGCTTGCATCAGCGCCTTCATGGTGCGCACCGCGCTGGCAAGTCCGTCGAAGAGGGCGCGGGCGATGATGGCGTGACCGATATTGAGCTCGACGATCTCGGCAATGGCGGCCACGGCCGCGACGTTCTGATAGTTCAGGCCGTGCCCGGCGTGCACCTCGAGGCCGCGCCGGGCAGCGAATTGGGCCGCATGGCGCAGCCGCTCGAGCTCGCGCGCCTGGGTGCCGCCGCTGTACTGCGCGTAGGCTCCGGTGTGCAGCTCGACCACGGGCACGCCCGCGCCCGCGGCGGCCTCGATCTGCCGCTCCTGCGGATCGATGAACAGCGCGACACGAATGCCCGCCTCCCCGAGCTGCCGGCAATGTTCACGCAATGACGCGGCGCCAGCGATGACGTCCAGCCCGCCCTCGGTCGTGAGCTCCGCGCGCCGCTCCGGCACCAGACAGCAGTCGGCCGGCCGCAACGCGCAGGCGAAGTCAATCATGGCCTGAGTTGCCGCCATCTCCAGATTCATGCGGGTGGCGAGCAGGCCGCAGAGCAGCTGCACGTCGCGCTCCTGAATATGGCGCCGGTCCTCGCGCAGATGCAGCGTGATGTTGTCGGCACCGGATTGCTCGGCCAGCAGCGCCGCCACCACCGGCTCGGGGTAGCGCGTGTGGCGCTGCTGGCGCAACGTGGCCACGTGATCGATGTTCAGTCCCAGGGCGATATCCTGACGCGTCACGCGCTACGCTCCTTGCGCGGAAAGCCCACCAGCGAGCGGGCCACGATCCGGGTGCGCAATTCCCGTCCCTCCAGACAATGATTGATCGCCGCGCGCAGCAAGCCGCGCGCCTGGCGCAGCTCGGCCTCGCCGCTGGGCGGTGCCGCGGCAATGAGCCCGAGCAGCACCTGCCCGGATATCGCCCCATCGGCCGCATGGCCTGCCAGTACCACACCATGCACGCCGGGGCGGAAATAATAATGCGCCTCGGCACGCACCGGCCGGCCGGTATCGGCCTCCGTCGCGAGGTTCAAGCCGTAGCCGATCAGATCCAGCAGCCGGGTCTCGAACTGGCGCAGCGCGGGCTCGGCCGGTGCGTCCGCGCGCAGCCGCGAGAGCGTGTGCGCGTAGTAATCGTACAGTTCAGGGTGCGGGTCGTGCCGGGTCGTGAGCGTGAGCAGCAGCTCATTGAGATAGAACGCATTGAGCAGTTGTCCGGGGGGCAGCGGCGCGAGCCCCGCATCGACGCTCTCCGCCGCCGTGAGCTGCGGCGCCTCCCCGCGTCCGCTCCACGACAGCAGCATCGCTCGAAAGGGCTGCAACGCCGCGAAACGCGAGCGCGGCCCGCGGGCGGCCCGGGCGAACACCGTCATGCGTCCATGCTCACGGGCGAACAGCTCGACGATCAGGCTGGTGTCGCGGAACGGGCGCTGATGCAGGATATAGGCCTGTGCCAGCTGCACGCGATGTGCGGCGCGGCTCATTCCAGACCCAGCTGGCGCAGCGCTCGCGCATCATCGGCCCAGTCCTCGCGCACTTTCACCCACAGCGTCAGATGAAAGCGTCCGCCGAGCAAATGATTGAGTTCCAGGCGCGCGGCGCGGCCGATGCGCTTGAGGCGGGCGCCCTCGGCGCCGATCACGATCGGCTTGTGGCCGGCGCGATCGACCCAGATCACGGCCGAAACCACCTGTTGCCCGTCCTCCTGCAGCTCGATCTGTTCGATCTCGACCGCGATGCCGTAGGGCAGTTCCTCGACCAGCTCGAGCGTGAGCTTCTCGCGTATGGCCTCGGCGATGCGAAACGCCGCGCTCCGATCCGTGAGCTGATCGAGCGGAAACATGGCCTGCCCCACCGGCAGCGCCCCGATGATCTCGCGGCGCAGGTCCTCCAGATTCTGACTCTTGAGCGCCGATACGGGCACGAGGGCCCGAAACTCGTGCCGCGTGGCGAGCTGCGCCAGATACGGCAGCAGCCGCTCACGTGGGCGGGCGCGGTCGACCTTGTTGATCACGGCGATCGCGGGCCGCCCGGACTCGCGGATGCGCGCGAGGGCCATCTCATCCTCGTCGGTCCATTTGAGCGCCTCGAGCACGAACAGGATCAGATCGGCGTCACCGAGCGCCGCCGCCGCGGTGCGATTCATCGCGCGATTCAGTGCCCGCCGTTGCCCCAGATGCAGTCCCGGCGCGTCGATGAAGGCGATCTGGGCCTCGGGCAATTGCAGCAGACCGATGACACGGTTGCGTGTGGTCTGGGGTCTCGGGGTCACGATGCTGAGCTTCTGGCCGACGAACACGTTGAGCAATGTCGACTTGCCGACGTTCGGCCGTCCGGCCAGGGCGACATAGCCGCTGCGAAAATCACTCATGGTTCGAATCGGATCCGTTCCAGTACACCCGCCGCCGCCGCCTGCTCGGCGCGCCGGCGGCTCGAGCCCTCGCCCTCGGCGCACATGGCCAGCGGCTCGACCTCGCACCTTACGCGAAAGTGCTGTGCGTGTAATTCGCCCTCCACGCTCTCGATGCTATAGCGCGGCAACGGCAGGCCCCTGGACTGCAGCAGCTCCTGCAGGCGGGTCTTGGGGTCCTTGAGCTCGCCAAGCAGTTCCTCGCCGGGCAGCGCGTCCTCCAGCCAGCGCAGCATCGCGCAGCGCGCCGACTCGAGTCCGCCATCCAGGTAGAGCGCTCCGCAAAGCGCTTCGAGCGCATCGGCCAGAATCGATTCGCGACGAAACCCGCCGCTCTTGAGCTCACCGGGACCGAGTGCAAGCAGCTCACCGAGTTCCATCGCCGCGGCGCGCTGCGCCAGGGACTCCCCGCTCACGATGCGCGCGCGCAGCCGGCTCAGCGTGCCCTCATCGGCGTCGGGAAAGCGCTCGAAGAGGTACTGCGCGCTGATCAGGCCCAGCACCGCGTCGCCCAGGAATTCGAGCCGTTCATTGTTGACACCGCCGGCGCTGCGATGCGTCAACGCTATTTCGAAGCGCGCGATATCGGCCGGTTCGTATTCGAGCGTCTGCTGCAGCCAGGCCCGCAGCCTCAGGGCGCGGCTCACTGCATGTCGACTTGCTTGTGGAACTGCACCAGCAGCGACACATTGCCAAACATCGGCGCCAGATCCTCATAGTCGACGATCGCCACCCAGTGCTCGCCCTCGCGATGGATATCGATGTCCTTGGGGGCCGGATGCTCGATGCCCTCGACGTCGAAGCGCTTCTCGAGCTCTTCGCGCATTCGCGCCACGCTGGTGGCGCCGCCGCCGGGGCCGGCGCCCTCGAACTCCGCCCCCAGCGCCGTGATCGCCTTGGCGACGCGCTGGTAGTTCAGGTAGATCGGCACCAGCCGGATGAACGCGTAACCGACGATCGCCACCGGCACGAGCAGCATCAACCAACCGATGAACGTGACTCCGCGCTGTGATCGACGCATGTTAGACACTCCCTATGAGCCGTGGCCCCGTGGCGCTTGATTGGGCAGAAGCGACGCCATCGATCATTCGATGCGCCGGCCGATGCGCCTCCAGTTTGGTCCACCGGTGCGCTGCAGATCCCAATTGAACCAGATTCGAGTCGCCTTGCCGACCAGATGATCCTCGGGCACGAAGCCCCAGTAGCGGCCATCGTAACTGTTGTCGCGATTATCACCGATCATCAGATAGTTGCCCGGGGGCACGACGATCTCGTGCGAATCGCTGTGGTCGCGCTCTCCGGCCACGGCGGGCTCGACGCATTCGTAGTTGCGCTCGAGCCGGCGATTGCAGGTCTCGCTCGGCGGCGCGCTGAGCTCCCCGGGCGTCAGGCACGAGAGTGTCTGGTGACGATGGCTGCCCAGGATCTCGGTCGAGAGGCGCATGTTGTGGTAGCAACCATCGTCATAGCGGCCATCGTTTTGCAGCGGTACCGGCTGGCCGTTGACGATGAGCTGATCGGACTCGATGCGCACATGGTCGCCAGGCATTCCCGCCAGCCGCTTGATGTAGTTCACGTCCGGATCGGGCGGAAAATGAAATACCACGACATCCCCGCGCAGCGGCTCGCCGATGCCGAGCAGCTTCGTGTTGAGCACCGGCAGCCGCAGCCCGTAGGCGAACTTGTTGACGATGATGAAATCCCCGTCCAGCAGCGTCGGCATCATCGAGTCCGAGGGAATACGGAAGGGCTCGAAGATGAAGGAGCGCACCAGCAACACGATCACCGCGACCGGAAAGAAGCTGCGCGCGTAGTCCACGGTCACCGGCACAGGCTGCGCCGGCGGCTCGCCGCCGGCGGCGAGTGCCGCGCGCGCGCGCAGCGGCGCGAACAGCAGATGATCGAGCAGCCAGATCGCGCCCGCAATGGCGACCACGATGACCAGGACCAGGCTGAAATCGAGCCGCTCGGAGCCGAGCAGACGCAGCACCGCCGCCACCAGCACCACGGGCAGCAGCAGGTAGGCTGCGCGCGCCAGCAGAGGATCGGGCCGCGTGGCGCCGTGGGCCGCGAGCCGCCGCCGCGGGCGCAGGAACCAGTCATCGATGACCGCGATCAAGCTCAGCACGTTCTTGCGCAACGCCTTCACCGTGGCGCGCGCGATGACGTGGCTGCCGATCGCCGCCTGCACCGCCACCTCGAACATCTGCCGCGGAATCAATTCGTGCATCTTGTCGACCAGGTCGCGCCCGCGCGTATAAGCATTGTCCTTGTGAACGATGATCGAGAGCGCATCGACCGGCTCGCCGTTGATCAGGATATCAAGCTTGACCAGTGGCGCGCTCTGGAAATGGCTGAACACGTAGTCGAAGGAGGCATAGCCGCGGCTCGCGGACTTCAGCCGGTCGAAGAAATCCAATACCACCTCGGCCAGGGGCAGCTCGTATTGCAGTGACACCGCCGTGGCCAGGAACAGCATCTTGCGCTGCACGCCGCGCTTCTCGCTGCACAGTCCCAGCACCGCACCGACGTAATCCGGGGGCACCAGTATGCTGGCAGTGATGATCGGTTCGCGGATCTCGGCGATATCGTTCACGACCGGCAGCTTCGAGGGATTATCGATGTATTCGACGCTGCCGTTGGTGCGGGCCACCTCGTAGATCACGGTCGGCGCGCTCGTGATGAGCTCGAGCGAGTATTCGCGCTCGAGACGCTCCTGCACGATATCCATATGCAGCAGGCCCAGAAACCCGCAGCGAAAGCCGAAACCCAGCGCCGCCGAGACCTCCGGCTCATAGTGCAGCGCCGAGTCGTTGAGCTTGAGCTTGGCGAGCGCGTCGCGGAAGTTTTCATAATCCTCGGCGTTCACCGGAAACAGCCCCGCGAACACACGCGGCTGGATCTGCTTGAAACCCGGCAAGGCCGCGCTGCAGGGCCGCGCATCGAGCGTGATGGTGTCACCGACCGGCGCACCGTCGATTTCCCTGATGCCGGCGATCACGAATCCCACCTCCCCGGCGCTCAGGGTCTCGAGCGCGAAGGGCTTGGGCGTGAAGCGGCCGAGCTTGTCGATGTAGTGGCTGCGGCCGGTCGACAGCACGCGGATCCTCTCGCCACGCTGCAGCGTCCCGTTCACCACCCGCACCAGGGAGACGACGCCGACGTAATTGTCGAACCAGGAGTCGATGATCAGCGCCTGCACCGGCGCGGCCGTATCGCCGCGGGGTGCCGGGATGCGCTGGATGATCGCCTCGAGCAGCTCCGGCACGCCCTCCCCGGTCTTGGCGCTCACCCGCACCGCGTCCGTGGCATCGATGCCGATGATCTGCTCGATCTCGGTCGCCACCCGATCCGGATCCGCGGAGGGCAGATCGATCTTGTTGATCACGGGCAGCACTTCCAGACCCTGCTCGATGGCCGTGTAGCAGTTGGCGACGCTTTGAGCCTCAACCCCCTGGGAGGCGTCGACCACGAGCAGCGCCCCCTCACCGGCGGCGAGGCTGCGCGAGACCTCGTAGGAAAAATCCACGTGTCCGGGCGTGTCGATCAGGTTGAGCTGATAGCGCTCGCCGTCGCGCGCCAGGTACTGCAGCGTGACGCTTTGCGCCTTGATGGTGATGCCGCGCTCGCGCTCCAGATCCATCGAGTCGAGTACCTGGGCCTGCATTTCCCGTTCTTCGAGTCCGCCGCAGAGCTGAATGAGGCGGTCAGCCAGCGTTGATTTGCCATGGTCGACGTGGGCGATGATGGAGAAATTGCGTATGCGTTGCATCAGGGGACTTGAACGCGCCGGGATCCGGGCGCGCGGATTATAGCCTCAAGGCCGCTGGAGCAAGCGCAGCAGCTCGGGCGCATCGAGGCGATGGCTGCAGACCGGTGTCGCGCCCCACAGCAGCACCGGGATCTTCAGACCATAGCGGCGCTGCAATTGCGGATCGCTATCGACGTCGAGGATCTGCAGCGGGGGCAGAGGTACGCGCGCGCCCAGCGAGCGCAGTTCGGCGAGCATTTCCTCGCATAGGCCGCATTCGGCACGCGTGAGCAGTCTCAGCGCGAGCGGCTCGGACTGCGTCGCGCTCAATGCCGTCCGGAACCGCGGCCGAGGCCGCCAGGGGGCAGCCCATTCTGGCCGCTGAACTCGCCCCCGCCGCCAAAGGCGGCTCGGCTCTGGCTCGATGCGCCCGTTGCGGACGCGCCGGCGACTGCCGCGGGGGCTGGCGTCGCCGCGCCAGCCGCGCCAGCCGCGCCGTTGCTGCCCTGGATCGAGTCCGCCAGGGTGGGAGCCGGGCCGGCGCTTCGGATCGACTGCGCAATCGCGCGCACGGTCTCGGGCGGCACTTCGCCCACGGCGATCACGCGATAGCCCTGCACCACGGTCGAGTAGGCCGAGGAGGTGCCGAGGGCGGCGGCCTCCTCGCTGCCCGGCGCGGCGCGGCGCACGCTGCCGCTCTCGATGAACACCGAGACCGACGCCAAGCCGTCGCTGAACACCAGATGCTCGACCGGGCCGCTCGGCAGTACCTGCCGTGCGCTCGCGAGCATGCGAAATCCTGGCGGCAACGAGCTCGCCTGCCAGGAGGCTGAGAGGCCGCGCGCATAGGCCGCGTCGGTATCGTGCCGCACCCAGTGATAACTGCGCGCATCGATCGCGGTCTCGAGCTCGGAATCGGCGATATGCGCCGGCAGACGCAGGCTCGTGAACACGATCTGCTCGAGCACGCCGCCGCGGCTGTCGCGCAGTTGCGTCTTGAGCGGCATCGCCGAGGCCTCATCGATCCAGAGCCGATAGCCGTAGCGCATGCGGTCCAGCGGCGTGATGGCGATGACGCGGGTGTCGCGGCCCGACACTCTGGCGCGCGCGAGCGCCTGGACCTCGTACTGCGCGGCTGAAGTGGCGTCGACGCGCGGCACGCCGCCTAAGAACATGCCGTTATCGGGACTGCGCTCCACGAGCACGGTGTGTTGATCGGGCAGGTAGCAGATCAGCTGCGTCCCCTTGCGGATGAACTCACGCCCGGAGCCGTCCATCGACACGAGCCGCTCGGCCACGCCCGTGCTGCCGACGCGGTGGATCACGCGCAAAGTCTCGGATTCCCCGGCGTGCTGGTGCACGAACACGCCCTCGTAGTTCAATCCTGCGAGGGCCTGATCGGTCCGTGCCAGCCACTCGCGTGGATCATCCCCTGCCGTGGCGCGCGCCGCGGCGAGGCACAGCAGCGCCCAGCAGCCGGCGGCGCACAGCACTCGTGCCGGTAGCGCAGCGCTAGTGGTGTGGATCAGATGCGGCACGGGTCGCATCCACGCCACCGACCAGAGCTCCTTGGCCCGGGACCGCTACGGCAGGAAACCCCGGTGCCCCGTTCAATCCTTCCTCGCCCGTGACCAGCTCGGAGAGCAGATTACGCCGCATCAACGGCGTCGAGTAGGCGCTGTGCGCCACGATGTAGTCCGCCAGCTGGGTGCGCAGGAGCGTATTGCCACCGCTGCGGGTGCTCGGAGTGACATAAGTGGGTTGCTCGGCGACGGCCTCGATCTGCGCGCCCGGCGCTGCGGCCGGCGGACTCGGGGAGCGATTCGCCACCTCGACGGTGGCCGGCGCGGAGCGCAGAGCCTGCAGGGGTGCGGCCCCGCCCGCGCCATTGCCGAGCGCGGCATCGCGCAGCATGGAAATCGACAGGCCCGCCACCGAGGCGACCAGCGTCGCGGCCAACGCCACGCTCCAGAGCAGCTTGCGTCCGCGCTGGCCGCGCGGCGTGGCCTCGGGTTTCCCCAGCGCCGCGCTCACGCGCGCGGCGAAGCCGCTACGGGCCGTGGCTACGGGCTCGGAACGCATCGCGGCGCCGATCAGCGCGTAGCGCGACCAGCGCGCGCGTAGAGCCTCGTCGCGATCGATACGTCGCGACAGCAACTCGCATTCCGCTACCGGCAGCTCGCCGTCATACATCGCCGACAGCTGACTTTCCACTTCGTCGTGGTTCACACCAGCTCCTCCGCTCGACCCAGACCGCCGTCAAAGACTTCCCGCAGGCGCCGATCAATCGCCTCGCGCGCGCGGAAGATACGCGAACGCACCGTACCGACCGGGCAATCCATCGACGCGGCGATTTCCTCGTAACTCAATCCTTCGAGCTCACGCAGCACGATTGCGGTGCGCAGATCCTCCGGCAACGCCTCGATCGCGGCGTTGACCGTATTGCGGATCTCCTCGGTCAGCGCCAGCCCCTCGGGGGTCTCCGGGTCTCTGAGCCGGCTGATCAGATCGGGGGAGTCCTCCCCGGATCGGGTATCGAGCTCGTAGCTCACGGGCTGGCGTTCGCGGGCCGCGAGCGCATTTTTGGCGGTATTGATCGCAATGCGGTAGAGCCAGGTATAAAAGGCGCTGTCGCCCCGGAACTGGGGCAACGCGCGGTACGCCTTGATGAACGCCTCCTGGGCGACGTCCTCGGCCTCGGCCGGATCGCGCAGGTAGCGCATGACGAGCTTGACGACCTTGTGCTGGTATTTGAGTACCAGCAGGTCGTACGCGTTGCGCTCCCCGCGCTGCACGCGCTGCACCAGGCTCAGGTCACTTGCATCCGCGCCCATGTAGGTCAACCCCGTCGTCGCTGTGGCGGGCCGCGCCAGCGCGGCCTGCACCGACCTTAACCGGTCCTGCAGATCAGTGGGCAGAAGTCTATCAGCAGATACGCTCATAAGGACCTTGCCCTGCGCCAGCCGGAGTTGACGTAATGGTGATGGGGGTTAGAGCCTGCCGGGCCAGGAAGGTTCCACCAGCGGGCGGATCGCCCGCACCGCGGCGGCCAGCGCAGCCTGCCGCGGCAGCTCGGCGCCGAGCAAATAGCGCGCCAGCTCCGGATCGGGCAGCTCCAGCAGGGCGGCAAAGCGCTCGCGCTCATCGGGCGTGGCACTCTCGAAGTCCCTCGAGAGCCAGCCCATCAACAGCAGGTCGAGCTCCTTGACGCCGCGGCGGCAGCGCCAGGCCAATCGGGAGCGATCCTGCAGCGGGGACAGTCTCGGGGCCGCCCCCCCCGGTGCGTCCGCGGCCGCGGGCACAGTCAATGCCCCCGACCCGCCAGCATGAGTTTGATCGCGCCGATGGCCTTGGCAGGGTTCAGATCCTTGGGACAGGCCTCGGTACAGTTCATGATCGTGTGGCAGCGATAGAGCCGGAAGGGATCCTCCAGGGCATCGAGCCGTTCCCCGCTCGCCTCATCGCGGCTGTCCACGAGCCAGCGGTAGGCCGCAAGCAGAGCGGCAGGCCCCAGATAGCGCTCGGAGTTCCACCAGTAGCTCGGGCAGGCGGTCGAGCAGCAGGCACACAATATGCACGCCGAGGGCCGATCGATCCGCTCCTGATCCGCCTTGGACTGCAGCCGCTCGCGGTCGGGCGGTGCGCTCGTGCGCGTCTGCAGCCAGGGTTTGACCGCGGCGTACTGCGCATAGAAGTTCGTCAGATCCGTCACCAGATCCTTGATCACGGGCATGTGCGGCAGGGGATAGATGCTGATGTCGCCGTGACCGAGATCATCGCAGGCCTTGGTGCAGGCGAGGGTATTGAGACCGTTGATGTTCATGGCGCATGAGCCGCAGATACCCTCGCGGCAGGAGCGGCGCAGCGTCAACGTGGCATCCATGTCGTTCTTGATGCGCAGCAGGGCGTCGAGCACCATCGGCCCGCAGCCGGCCATGTCGACCTCGTAGATGTCCAGGCGGGGCCGCGCCTCGGAGTCCGGATCGTAGCGATAGATCCTGAAACGCCGGACATTCTTGGCGCCCGCGGGCGCCGCATGGGTCTTGCCCGCGCCCTTATCGATGCGCGAGTTCGCTGGCAGCATCAGATCAGCCATGTCTGCACTCACTCCTCATGATCAGTAGGTGCGCGCTTTGGGCGCGATCACCTCGACCTCGTTGGTCAAGGTGTGCAGGTGCACCGGACGATAACCGAGCTGCGCCCGGCCGAGCGCGTCGACCCGGCACAGGCTGTGCCTGAGCCAATTGGCATCGTCGCGCTGAGGAAAATCCTCGCGTGCATGCGCGCCGCGGCTCTCGCGGCGGTTATCGGCCGAGTGGATCGTCGCCAGCGCCTGTAACAGCAGGTTCTCGAGCTCCATGGTTTCGATCAGGTCCGTGTTCCAGATCAGGCTTCGATCCGACACACGCACATCGGCGAAGGATTCGAAGGTACTGCCGAGCTTCGCTATGCCCTGCGCGAGGGTCTGCCCGGTGCGGAACACCGCGGCATCGGCTTGCATGATTTTCTGCATCTCCAGGCGGATCGCGGCGGTCGGGCGTGAACCCTTGGCATGGCGCAGGCGGTCCAGCCGCGAGAGTGCCCGATCGGCGGCGTCCTTCGGCAGCGCTCGCTGCGCTGCTTGCGGCCGCGCCAGCGTGGCGCAGTGGCGTGCGGCCTCGCGGCCGAAGACGACCAGATCCAGCAGCGAGTTTGAGCCCAGGCGGTTCGCGCCGTGCACCGATACACAGGCCGCCTCGCCGACCGCCATGAGTCCGGGCACGAGGCTGTTGGCATCGCCGTTCTTGAGCGTCACGACCTCGCCATGAATATTGCAGGGAATGCCGCCCATGTTGTAATGCACGGTCGGCAGGATGGGTATCGGCTCGCGCGTGACGTCGACGCCGGCAAAGATGCGTGCCGTCTCGACGATGCCCGGCAGACGCTCATGGATGACCGCCGCGCCGAGATGCTCCAGGTGCAGGTCGATGTGGTCTTTGAGCTCCCCGACACCGCGTCCCTCACGGATCTCAATCGTCATCGCACGGCTGACCACGTCGCGTGAGGCGAGATCCTTGGCGTTCGGCGCGTAGCGCTCCATGAACCGATCGCCCAGGGAGTTGGTGAGATAGCCGCCCTCACCGCGTGAGCCCTCGGTAATCAGGCAGCCCGAGCCGTAGATGCCGGTGGGGTGGAACTGCACGAATTCCATGTCCTGCAATGGCAGGCCCGCGCGCAACGCCATGCCGCCGCCATCGCCGGTGCAGGTGTGCGCGGAGGTGCAGGAAAAATACGCGCGTCCATAGCCGCCCGTGGCGAGGATGGTCACCTGGGCGCGAAATCGATGCAGCTTGCCCGTGGCCAGATCGAGGGCGATGAGGCCACGACACTCGCCCTCCTCCATCATCAGATCGATCGCGAAGTATTCGATATAGAACTCGGTCCGATGGCGGATCGACTGCTGATAGAGCGCGTGCAGCATCGCGTGCCCGGTACGGTCGGCCGCGGCGCAGGTGCGCTGCGCGATGCCCTGACCGTAGTGTGTGGTCATGCCGCCAAAGGGCCGCTGGTAGATGCGGCCGTCCTCGGTGCGCGAGAACGGCACGCCGTAGTGCTCGAGCTCGATCACGGCGGCCGCGGCCTCTTTGCACATGAATTCGATCGCGTCCTGATCGCCGAGCCAATCCGAACCCTTGACCGTGTCGTACATGTGCCAGCGCCAGTCATCCTCGCCCATGTTGGCGAGCGCGGCGCTGATGCCGCCCTGAGCCGCCACGGTGTGGCTGCGGGTCGGAAAGACCTTCGTGACGCAGGCCGTCGAGAGCCCCGCCTCGGACAGCCCGAGCGCCGCGCGCAAACCAGCGCCGCCGGCCCCGACCACCACCACGTCGTAGGTGTGATCGACGAACTCGTAGGCACTCATGTCAGGGGCCGCAAGGCGATGCGCAGCACCGCGTATACCCCGCAGGCCGCGAGCAGGCCGGCCGCGAATCCGCACAGCAGCAGCAGAGCGGTCTTCACACCGGCCCGCGGCACATAATCCTCAACGACGACCTGGATTCCGAGCCACGCATGCCAGAAGGCGAGCAGCACAGTGAGGGACAGCAGCACCGGATGCACTCCCATGCCGATCCAGGCCGTGACGGCCGCATAGTTGCGGGTCGGCATGGGCAGCAACGAGAGTGCGAGCCACAGACTCAGCGGTGCGAGCGCCAGCGCGCTCACGCGCTGCTGCCACCAGTGCCCTACCCCCTCACCGGCCGCGCCATGATTGAGCACGCGAGAGAGCGGGGTACGCAGATTCATCGGCTTACAGGTCCGGTCCAGAACATGAGCAGCACGGCCGCGAGGGCCGCGAGCAACGCGACCGCGACCACCACGGCGGCACTGCGCCGCGCCTGTGCACGCTCAAAGCCCCAGCCGGCGTCCCAGGCCAGATGACGCAGGCCGTTGGCAAAGTGGAAACTCAAGGCGAGCAACGCGATCGCAATCAGAATTTTGACCGGCAGCGAGGCGAGCACGAGCATGGCCGCGGCATAGGCCGCGGGGCCGGCAGCCGCCGCGAGCAGCCAGCTCACCAGAGCGATCAGGGCGATGCACAGTGCCAGACCCGAGACCCGGTGAAGGATCGACAGCGTCATCGTATAGGTCCATTTGTAGACCGTCACATGCGGTGACACCGGCCGTTCCGGCATGATTGCTCCTCAACCTCAGAAGTCGATGCAGCGACCGAGCTTTTCCCAATCGCCGTAGCGGGTCGGCTCCGGTCCGCTCGGGCCGCCGATCTCTAGCGGGCGCGCGAGCCGTGACGGCGCCGGCACAGCGCACTGCTCAAGCTCATGGGCGCGAGGCACCGGACTCGAATGGCTGGCCGATGTAGGTCCAGGGGCAGGGGAGTCGTCGATCGGGGCCGGCACGGCGCTAGTGTGCCAGAATCGGGCATCATCGACCACCAGACCATCCCCGCACCGATCTCAAGCTGCACCATGAGCGAGCCCGCCGCCATCTGCCTGCTGGATGATCTGGGCACACTGCGATTCAACGGCCCGGATGCCCGGAAATTCCTGCAGGGCCAGCTGTCCAATGATCTCGCGCGACTCGAGCCGGGCGCGATGCTGCGTGCCGGACTGCACAATGCGCAGGGTCGCACCCTGGCGCTGCTCGCACTGATCGAACGCTCGCAGGATGACATCCTCGCACTGCTGCCGCGCGAGCTGCTCGCGCCGATCAGCGCGCAGCTGCGCCGCTACCTGCTGCGCGCCAAACTCGCGCTCACGGATGTCACGGCGCAATTTCGCATCCATGGACTGCGCGGCCATGAGAGCGCGCAGCCTCCAGCCGATGGCGTCCTCTACGCGCCCGGCCGCGCGCTCCTGATCCGGCCGGCGCTGGAAGCCGCGCCCAGCGGCGCGCCCATGAGCCGCGAGCGATGGCGCGCACTGGACATCGCCGCCGGACTGCCGCAGGTGTACGCGGCGAGCTCGGCACAGTTCGTCGCGCAGATGCTCAATCTCGACTGCATCGATGCCGTCTCATTCAGCAAGGGCTGCTACACGGGCCAGGAGGTCATCGCCCGCGCGCACTACCGCGGGCGCGTGAAGCGGCGCATGCAGCGCTTCGAGAGTGCCACGACCCTGCCGCTCGCGAGCGGTGATGGCGGCCGACTGCAGGACGGTCGCGCGTTTCGCGTCATAGACTCGGTGCTGCGCGAGGACGGGCTGCGCGAATTCCTGGCCGTCGCGCCGCTGCCTGGAGCGGCGCGAGAGCCGGAGGATGCCGGCGCAGGCGACGGCGCGCCAAATCTGCGGGCCACTGCGCTGGAGCTGCCGTATCGGCTGCCCGGCTAGATGTTGCTGACGGCCTTGAGCACGCGCTGGGGCTGGGCCACGCCATAGCCCTGAGCGAAGTCGACGCCGATGTTTCTGAGCATCTGAATGATCTCGGCGTTCTCGGCGAATTCGGCGATGGTCTGCTTGCCGGTCAGGTGACCGATCTCGTTGATCGAGCGGACCATCTCGCGGTCGATCGGATCGTGCAGGATCTCGCGCACGAAACTGCCGTCGATCTTCAGATAGTCGACCGGGAAATGCTTGAGGTAGCCGAATGAGGACAGGCCGGTGCCGAAATCATCGAGCGCAAACTTGCAGCCGAGCTGCTTGAGGGCCTGAATGAAGCGGTTGGCCTGGGAGAAGCTCGCCACCGCAGCGGTCTCGGTGATCTCGAAGCAGATCTTGGAGGCATCCAGTCCGCTCTTGTTGAACTGGTCGATGACATAGGGCAGGAACTTGTCGTCGCCCAGGCTCTGGCCCGACAGATTGATCGAGCACATCGCGAGCCGTTCCCGTTCATCGGCCTCCGACACGAGCCAGCGCAGCGCATTCTCGATCACCCAGCGATCGATGCTCGGCGTGATGCCATAGCGCTCGGCGGCGGCAATAAAGTTGTCCGGTGCGACGATGCGGCCATTCTCATCGCGCATGCGCAGCAGTAGTTCGTAATGCGCGCCGGTCTCGGGCTTCTGCAGCGGCGCGATGGTCATGCGGAACAGCTCGAAGCGGCCTTCCTCCAGCGCGGCGTTGATGCGCGCCGCCCACTGCATCTCGCGGCGCCGGCGCATGAGCTCGATGTCGTTTTCGGCAAAGCTGTGTACGCGGTTGCGCCCGAGCTCCTTCGCCGCCGCGCAGGCGCTGTCGGCAGCCGAGATGATCGAGGCGACATCTTCGTTGTCCGCCGTGATCGGCACCACGCCGATGCTCGCGCCCAGGCGGAACACGCGCTCCTCCCAGCTGAAGCGAAAATTACGCACCGCCTCGCGTACCGATTCGGCCATGCGCATGGCCTCATCGAGCGAGCAGCTCTCGAGCAGAATGCCGAATTCGTCCCCGCCCAGACGCGAGAGCGTGTCGCGCCAGCGCACCTTGGATTTCAGCAGCGCGCCCATCTGCCCGAGCAATGCATCCCCGGCGCTGTGGCCGCAGGTGTCGTTGACGATTTTGAACTGATCGATGTCCAGATAGCACAGCGCATAGGAAGCCTCGCGGGCCTTGGCGCTCTTGAGCGCCCGCTCGACCCGGTTTTCGAATTCGCGCCGGTTGACCAGCCCGGTGAGCAGATCGTGGCTGGCGTGGTAGCTCAGGCGGCGATTGAGCTCGCGCGATTCACTCACGTCGTGGAACACCAGCACGCCGCCGCCGACCTTGCCATTGCCCGCGCGGATCGGCGAGGCGGTGCTCTCGACGTACAGCTCATTGCCGTCTCGCCGGATCAGCAGCATCGGGCGCACCGACTTGATGGGACGCGCGCGCCGGATCGATACCGTCAGGGGATTCTCGAGCGGCTCGCAGGTCTCCTCGTGAAAGGCGCGAAAGATCTCCTCGACCGGCCGGCCCATCGCGTCCTCGAGCCGCCAGCCGGTGAGCTGCTCGGCCACCGGGTTGATATAGTCGATGGTCGAGACCGCATCGGTCGTGATCACGCCATCGCCGATGGATTGCAGCGTGATCTGGGCGCTCTCCTTCTCGCGAAACAGCGCCTCTTCGTACAATTTTCGTTCCGTGATGTCGAGCTCGACGCCGACCAGACGCAGCAGGCGTCCGTGCGCGTCGAGTTGCGCCTTGGCGCGGCTGATCACCCAGCGCCACTCGCCGCTGCGATGGCGCATGCGATGCACGCTCTCGAAGATCGGCGTCTTGTTGGCGACGTGCTCGCGAATCGCGGCCTGCACGCGCGAGGAGTCGTCCGGGTGCACGAGGCTGCGCCAGTCGAAGCCGCCCTTGAGATCGGCCTCGTCATAGCCGAGCATGGCGCGCCAGCGCGGGGAGAAATACACGTCGTTGCCTTCGACGTCGAAGTCCCACAGGCCGTCGTTGGCCGCGAGCTCGGCCAGGGCGTTGCGCTCCTCCACGCTCCCGAGTGCGAGCGTCAGACGCACGCGCTCGAGTCCTGAGGCGAGGCTGCTGCCGAGCAGCTTCATGAGCAATTGCAGATTGACGTCATAGCCCCCGCGGGGCAGACCGTAGGCCAGGCCGAGGAAGCCGGCCGGCCGCTCCCTGATACGAAACGCCACCAGCAGCGCGGCGCCGACGGCCAGTTCAGCCAGCGTGCCCGCGTCGTCGGCCTGCTCCTTGCGGGGCGAGGCGGTATCGCGAAACTCCGAGAGCTTCAGGTGCTCGCAGCGTGTGCTGAGCCAGGGCAGTGATTCAATCGCCGCACCGCGCAGTGCATCCGGATGGCATTGCGCAAAATGACCGCGAGCGCACAGCACCGATTCGAAGTGGGTTGCGCCCTGATTGAAGAACAGCGCAAAGGCCGCGTCGGCGGAGGCCGCCTCGCGCAGACTCTCCAGGCTGCGACGGATGCAATCATCCGCACCATCGCGCTGGATGTTCTGCAGATCCAAGGCGATCTTGGTGCAGGCCACATCGATGCCGGGAGCGGGCCGCTCGGCCTTGCCCATCCAGAATTGTGGCGCCAGCACGTCGGAAGCCGAGAAGTCGGTAGGGGTGACCGGCGTCTTTGACATCAGGCGACGGATTCTCGCACAGACACGCAGGATTACAAGCTAAGCCGCTGATTTAGCGACTTACATCTTCGATTATGACCGGACTCCGGGCGAGCGCCTCGGCGCTGGTGCTCAAGGAGCAGCCCGGCCGCCAGTCACCAGGGCGGCGTGCGCACTTGCATAGGTCTGCTTCAGCGTGTGCTCCATCTCCAGCATCAGCGCCTGCATGGCCGCGGCATCGAGCACGCGCGGGACTTGCCGCGGGACCCCGAGCGCGATGGCGATGCGGCAAAACGGCACCGGCAGCACGAATCGATCCCAATGCACCAGCCAGGCGCGCGAGGCGGCGTAGGCCATGGGCAGCATGGGGCGGCCCGACATCTGCGCCAGCAGCACCGCACCGGGCTTGAACTTGAAGCGCGGGCCACGCGGGCCGTCAGGATTGATGACCGGGGAGATCTGCTCGCGCATGAGCGCCTCGAAGTATCCCTTCAATGCCAGCGCACCGGTATGCGAGGAGGAGCCGCGGATCACGTAACCGCCGGCCCGGCGGATGATCATCGCGCCGAGCTCTCCGTCCACCGAGGGGCTGATCAGGAAGCCGATGCGCAGGCGCCTATGGCGCTGCGCCTGCAACAGGTAACGCGCGCAGAACAACTGATGCTGGTGCCAGTAGCAGGGCAGAAACGACGGCGCGCTCTGCAGTGCGGCCTCCAGATGCTCCTCGCCCACGACGGCCACGATGCGGCAGCTGCGCCA
>JBELAR010000006.1:0-37576 GCA_049508555.1 Steroidobacteraceae bacterium | reverse complement strand
CGATTCGCGATTGCTGATAGAGCTGTTGCGCCGTCAGCAATGATACATAGGTGACGGCACCGGCGTCGTATTGCCGCTGAATCAGATCGAGGCTGGCGCTGGCTGCGCTGAGGACATCGGACTGGGCGTTGAGCGACTCGGCGTCATGGGCGAGCGCCGTCAGGGAATCGGCCACGTTTTGAAATGCATTCAACACCGTGAGCCGATACTGGGCGGCGGCGACCTCATAGGCATCGATAGCCGCACGCCGTTTGGCGCGCAACGTCCCGCCTTGAAATATCGGCGCAGTCAGGCCGCTGGTGATATCCCAGATGCCTGAACCGGGCTTGAACAGACTGGAAAAGACCAGTGCCTCATCGCCAGTCGCGGCGCCCAGACTCAATTGCGGCAGCATATTGGCCGTCGCCACACCGATGGCGGCGCTGGCCTGATGCAATTGCGCCTGCTGCTGGCGGACATCGGGACGTTGGGCCACGAGCGCGGAGGGCAGACTGACCGGCAATTCCTGCGGCAAGGTCAGATCGGACAGCGTCAGCGCGAGCGGCGCGGCATCGTGCGGGAACTGGCCGGTGAGCACAGCGAGCTGATGCTCTGAGGCCGCCAGCTGCTGTTGCAACCCCGGGATTGTGGCGCGGACGGACGCCAGGTTCGATTGCTGCTGCAGCACGTCAGCGCGCGTGTGAGTGCCGAGCTCGAACTGCCGTTGAATGATGCCAAGCTGCTTTTGTTCGACCGCGATGATCTCGTTTGTGGCCGCGATCTGCTCGCGCGCGGAGGCCAGTTGGATGGCCGTTGCGGCGACATTGGCTGTCAGCGTCAGGTAGCTCGCCTCGAGCGTGAAATCCTGGTAGGCGACCTGCGCCCGAAGACTCTCGAGTTGCCGTCGCTGAGCACCGAATACGTCAAGCGTATAGGAGACGTTGAATTCAGCCTGATAGAGATTCGTGACGTAGCCGGGAAAACCCGGAGCGATCGAGGCGCCGCTGATCTTGGCTCGCTCTTGGTTGAACGCCGCCTGCACCTGCGGTGCGAATGCGCCCTGCTGGGCGCGTACGTTGTCGCGCGCTTCGCGCAGTGCGGCCTGCTGGGCCGCGATGTCGGGGTAGTTGGACATGGCCCGCTCGACCAGGGCGTCGAGCTGCGGCGAGCGAAAGAGCGTCCACCACTGCCCCGGAATATCGCGGCCAAATTCAAAGTGCTGTGCATCACCGCCCGTGACCGCAGTGGCGGCAGTGCGCTCGGGCAGGCTCTGCGCGGTGTACCCCTCGGTCTCGGGCGCAGCCGGAGCTTTGAAGTCTGGCCCCGCCGCGCAGCCTGCCAGGGCAAGAGACACGGTCGCCACAGCGATGAACAGGAACGCCACTGGCCGCCTCATGTGGCGGCTCCAGTCGTTGTCATCGCGACGCCAGTCGCGGCCGCGAGCGGTGCCGTGGGGCTCGAAGTGTCCGTGTTCACCAGGCGATGGCCTATCTTGCGAGCGAGCCAGCGCTCGAAGTCGTCAATCCAGGTAAATGCTGCCGGTACCAGGACCAAGGTCAGTCCGGTGGACGTCACGAGGCCCCCGATCACGGCGATTGCCATCTGGCTTTGGAACGCGGCGCCGCCCGATACTCCGACTGCCACCGGCAACATGCCTGCGATCATGGCCACCGAGGTCATGACGATCGGGCGTGCGCGCTTGTGTCCGGCTTCGAGCAGCGCCGTCAATCGATCCTTGCCGGCGCGCATTTCCTCGATGGCGAATTCCACCAGCAGGATTGAGTTCTTGGCGACGATTCCCATGAGCATGAGGATGCCCAGTACCGTCGAAAGCGAGAACGGACTGTGGGTCACGACCAGCGCCAGCACCGCGCCGCCAATCGACAGGGGCAGCGCGAACAGGATCGTAATGGGCTGGAACAGGCGCGCAAACAGCAGCACCAGCACCGCGAATACCAGCATGACGCCGGCGATCATCGCGAGAATGAAACTCGTAAAAAGCTCCTGCATGTACTGGGCCGTACCGATCTCCACGATCTGTACGCCGCTCGGCAAATGCTGATAGATCGGCAGCGCCCGGATCTTCTGCAGCGCCGTGCCGAGTTGGGCGTGGTTGAGATCCGCTTCGAGCGACACGCGCCGCTGCTGATTGTAGCGGCGTAACCTGGAAGGACCCTGGCCGAAGCTGATGTCGGCCACGGCCTTGAGCGGTACGGTCGCACCACTGGCGGTGCGCACCGGCAGGTTCTCGATGGTCGTGAGATGGGTGCGCGCCGATTCGATCAGGCTCACGCGGATCGGAATCTGCCGATCGGGCAGCGAGAACTTGGCGTTGTTCTGCGGCAAATCGCCGAGCGTGGCCAGGCGCACGGTGTCGCTGATATTGGCCACGGTCACGCCCAGCGAGGCGGCCTCGTCCAGGTGCGGACGCACCAGAAGCTCCGGACGGGACATATCGCCGTTGATGCGCGGGTCGCGCAGTTCCTTCAGCGTGCGCATCTGTTCGATCGCCTCGCGCGCAGTGCGCTCGACCAGTTCCGGGTTGTTGCCGACCACGTAGAGCGTGAGGTCCCGGCCGCCGCCGTCTGACTGGCTCTGGAAGGTAACGCGCGCGTCCGGAATCGAGCGCAGTTCCTTGATGACCTCTGCTTCAAACTGCTTTTGCGACAGCTTGCGCTGCGACGGCGGCACCAGCTGAATAAACAGGTTGCCGCTGCGTACCTCGCCGTTTTCGTCCTCACCGATCGATTCCACGACGTTGGCGACTTCGGCATGTCGCCGCAGAATCTGGTAGGCCTGCGCCGAGGCGGCCGCCGTCTGCGACAGCAGCACGCCCGGCGGCAACTCGATGGCGAGCGTGGAGGAGGAGAAATCGCCATCGGGCGTGAAGGTCTTCGGGATCAGCGTGAGGCCGGCCACGGAGACCGCGAATATAAGCAGGCCGGACAGCAGAGCCTTGAGTCGATGCTGCACCGACCAGCGAAGAGCGCGCAGGTACCAGTCCATGATTGGGCCGTCGGCGCTGCGAAGTCCGGCGTGCGGCTTGAGTGTATAGGCGGCGAGCAGTGGACTGATGAGCCGCGCGACCAGCAACGACATAAATACCGCGACCGCGACGGTGAAGCCGAACTGAATGAAGAACTGACCGACCAGGCCGCCGAGAAAACTGACCGGCAGGAACACGGCGATGATGCAGGCCGAGCAAGCCACCACGGCCAGTCCGATCTCATCGGCGGCATCCATTGCCGCCCGATAAGCGCTCTTGCCCATCTTCATGTGCCGAGTGATGTTCTCGACCTCGACGATGGCGTCATCGACCAGTACGCCGGTGATTAGCGACAGCGCCAGCAGGGTCATCTGATTCAGCGTGAATCCGAGCCATTGCATGAAGGCAAAGGTGGGCAGCGCCGCCAGCGGAATCGCCAGTGCGGAAATGGCGGTTGCGCGCCAGTCGCGCAGGAACACGAACACGATCACGACCGCCAGCACCGCGCCTTCGATCAATGCTTCAATCGAGGAACGGTACGACTGCTGCGTGAAATCGACCGTGGTGAACACCTGCTTGAGCGTGATGCTGGGCGTCTCGGTCTTGAGCTTGTTGAGTTCGGTCTCGACGCGATGCAGGGTCGTGACGTCGGAGGCGCCCTTGGCCTTGTAGACGCCGAAGGTCGTGGCCGGACGGCCGTTGAGACGCGAAATGCTGCGGACCTCTTCGGTACCGTCGCGCACGTCGGCGATTTCGTTCAGGCGCGCCACGCGACCGTCTGGCATCGTCAGGCGCACGTCTCCGAGCTGAAACGCGGTGCGCGCCCCGCCGAGAACACGGATCGACTGTTCAGAGCCGCCCACCTGTGCGCGGCCGCCCGCGGCGTCCATATTGACCTGGCGCAGCTGCTGGTTTACCTCGCCGGCCGTGATGCCGTACGACTCCATGCGCGCGGGATCGAGATCGACCCGAATCTCCCGGCTCACGCCTCCGGACCGCGTCACCTGCGCGACTCCCTGCACCGCCAGCAGTCGCTTGGTAATGGTGTCGTCCACGAACCAGGACAACTGCTCCTCGCTCATGCCGGTGGTGCTGATCGCGTAATAGACGATCGCGCCGCCATCGATGTCCAGGCGCCGTACCTGCGGCTCCTGAATGCCCTGCGGCAGCTCGGCGCGTACCCGGGCCACGGCGTCGCGCACGTCACTCGTGGCGCGATCGACCGGCGTGCCGATCTGGAACTCGATGACCGTTTGCGCCACCCCCTCGGTCGCCCACGAGGTGATGTTCTTGACGTTGCCGACATTGGCGACCCCGCCCTCGACCTTCTGCAGAATCTGCGTCTCGATTTCGGCCGGCGCTGCACCGGGTTCGTCGATCGTGACCTGCACGAACGGAGCGGAGATGTCGGGATTGAGCGTTATCGGCAGACGCACGAACGCGACGATGCCGAACACCGTCAGCACCGCGAACAGCACCAGCGGAAATACCGGGTGCGTGATCGCCCAGGCGGAAATGCGTTTCATTGTGCGTTCACCTCGCTCGGGGCAGACGCCATGGCGGCTGTGGGCTTCGGCGGCGGCGTTTCAGCGAGACCCGCGACCGCTACCGCTTCACCGACGCGCAGGAATGCCCCGGCAATCGCTACGATCTGCTCGCTGCCGTCAAGACCGTCGCTGATCAGCAGGCCCTCCGAGCGTGCGCCCGTCACCTGGACCTTACGGCGCTCGAGCTTGTGGTCGGGACCCACGATCAGCACGTAGGTGCCCTGTTCGTCGGCGAGTATGGCGGTCTGCGGCAGAATGACGCCGGTGCTGCTGCCGACATGGATGTCGGCGCGAGCGAATGCACCGGGACGCAGATCCTGATCCTCGGACGGCAAGGCAATGCGTACCGTACCCTGACGGGAGGTGGGATCGATGATGGGGCCGATTTGCCAGATCGTCCCCGGGAAAGCGTGCGCCACGCCCTCGAGGCGCACCTCGACCTGATCTCCCACCTTGAGCATCGGCACGTCCTGTTCGGCGACCTGGCCACGCATCTCGATCTGGCCGTGGCGTGCCAGCCGAAACAGGACCGTAGAGCCTGGCACGGCGATCTGTCCCACTTCCGCACCGCGAGTCAACACGATGCCGTCGGTCGGCGCCAGAATCGTGGTGTGCGCGAGCTTGTTGCGCGCATCGGCCAGCTGCGCCTCGGCGGCCTTGACCTTGGCCTGCGCAGTCGCCGCACTGGTGCGCCGCCGATCGTTCTCTTCCATCGAGAACAGATCCGCGCCGCGCTGTGCCCGGGCCCATTCCGCCTCGGCCACCGCGGCATTGGCCTTGACCTCATCGAGTGCCGCCTCGGCACTGTGGACCTGCGACTGTGCGGTGATCGGATTCAATCGCGCCAGCACCTGCCCCTGCTCGACGTGATCACCGGCTTCGACCAGGACCTCGGCAATGCGACCCGTATCACCTTCATTGCCGATGGGCATATCGTTGCGCGCACTGATCAGGCCAGTCAGCGATACCGTTGCATTGATCTTGCCCAGGATCGGGATGACCACAGTCACTCGCGGGGGCACTGCGGCGTTGTTGCTCTGGGCAGCGGAATTCGCATGGGAGCGCGCCAGCAGCCACGCACCTACGCCCAGCGCCAGAAGCAGCACGATCCCGATTCCGCCGACCCGTCGCCAGCGCGACGTGGGGCGTTCCAACTGCGGCTCTTGCGATGCAACTGATTGAGTCATAAGTACTTAGCCTCGGCGCTTCACCGCAGATTCTGCACAGGTCTTGGTTGGCTGCGTCGATGGTTTGAATTTTGCGACCAGCAGGACACGAACTCCCTCACCACATTCCAGCACTAGGACACGCGACAGTGCCGGGAGGTTGCAACTTTTCGCTCTGCCTCGGCTGCAACCGACTTGCAGCAGCCTCGATTGCGCAAAATATTGATCGTCCGAACCAGGTCGAAGCGGCAGGCGTTGGGGCTGCGACTGCTACGCTCCGAATGTTCCGGGCTCACGAAGCCTAATTAAAACAATCTGTTACAGCCGGAATCGCAAATTTGCGATGCAATTCGGCCACCCGGTTTGCCCACCATGCAATCATTGCTTAATATGCAATCAATGACTAATGGAGGTTATATGGCGAGTATGACGATCCGTGATATCGATGCCCGCCTCAAGGCGCGATTGCGCGTGCAGGCGGCCCGCCATGGCCGCTCAATGGAAGACGAAGCGCGCGACATTCTGCGGACCGCGCTCTCAATCGAGCGTACGCGCAGTGGAAATCTCGTGGAATCGATCCGTGCTCGTATTGAACCGCTGGGCGGCATCGATTTGGACATTGCTCCTCGCGAGGCGATACGTGGGCCGGTGAGCTTGGATACATGATTGTCCTCGATACCAACGTTCTTTCCGAAGTGCTGCGACCGGTCCCTGAACCTTCCGTCCTGACCTGGCTGGCGAATCAGCCGCGTGCGTCTTTATTTACCACTACCGTAACTCGCGGCGAAATTCTCTATGGCATTCGACTACTCTCCGACGGAAAGCGGCGGCAAGGACTGTGGGATGCTGCCATGAGGATTTTTAATGAAGATATGGCTGATCAAGTGCTGAGTTTCGACGGCGATGCGGCAGACATGTACGCCGAAATCGCTGCCTCGCGACGGGAGGCGGGTAAACCGATCAGTCAGTTCGATGCCATGATTGTCGCCATGGCTCGATCGCGAGGAGCAAGTCTTGCAACGCGCAACGTGAGGGATTTCGCCCATTGCGGCGCCGATATTGTTAATCCATGGACGGCATAAACGCACTGCCGCGCCATCGCTCGCTCACAAGCGCCAATAGCTGATCGTTGCCGCGTTTGTACCCCGATTTACCTAGCCTCCGCGCAACTGACCCCTGCCGGCGCGCCGGTCGGAGCTCCGAGCCTGGCTGAGTCCGAGGCGATCTTGCGGTAGCTTAAATGTTGCATGGCCGGCGGGTTTGTCGGCGCCATGGTGAAGAAGGCGCCGACGATGCCGTTGGTGCAAGTCAGGTTGACTTGACCGCGTAGCCAGTTCTCCGCGATCACAGGGCCGGCTCGAGTGCATTCGCCCACCTCGTCTTTCAAATTCCGGATTTCGGCTTGCCGTTGTGCTGATGGCTCGTCCACCAGAAGATTCATGGCGCCGATCTGTTTCGCTTCGGCCTCGTCCCAGTGCTGCCAGAGCCGGATGACGTGCTCGCGCATCTGCACGAGTAGCGGCGAGGCCGGCGTTTCGCGCGGTTGTAAGCCGCCCGTCCGCAGCAGCGCGTCCCAGGCGTTGTCGACCGCTTCGGAGGGCCCGGAGTAGGTCAGCGTCGCCATGGCGAAGATTCCCACGCCGTAGTCTGGTAGCCAACCCATCGTGGAGCCGAAGCCGGGCAGGCCGCCGTTATGAAAGACGATATGCTCAAACCGGCAGTCCGAAACGATCCTGAGACCGTAGCCATAGCCGGCATCGATGACCTGCAGCTTCCCGTCCACACGGCGCGCAGTCAGATTCGACGGCGTCCACAGATGACTCATTTCGCGAACAGAGCTGCGGCGCACGGGCCCCGTATCCGGGTCGTCGCGAGGCGGCCACGCCGATAGGTGAAAGGCCACGTAGCGGGCGAGGTCGTCCGCGGTCGTGAGCAATCCCCCGGCCGAGCCAAAGGCGCCCTGTGGAAGCGGCGGCTCTTCGAGATACTTGCCGTCAGGTTGCAGCCGGTAGCCGATGGCACGCCGCTCCTTGGGCACCCGGGCGTACTCGAACGTGGTGGAGTCCATGTGCAGTTTGCTGAGGATCTCGCGCTGTACGTAATCGGAGTAGGGGATCCCGGAGGCTTTCGTCACGATGCGCCCGAGAATACCGAAGGCATAGTTGGAGTATTCATACCGGGTGTCCGGCGGCGTCGAGAACGGGATCCCCCGGCGCAGCCACTGCGTGAGATCCGCGTCGCTGGCAGCGAGCTGCTGGTCCGCCCACGGATTGTCCTCCGGCAGACCCGCGCTGTGGCTCATGAGCTGTCGTACCCTCAGGGGCGCCGAGTCGCTGGTGGGTAATTGGATGTTCGCGAACTCGGGAATCCACTTCGATACGGGATCATCCAGGGAGAGTTTCCCCTGATCGCGCAGTTCTAGAATCGCAAGGGCCGTGAAGCTCTTGGTCATCGAGGCAATGCGAAAAGCGGTCGTCTCGCTCACCGGGACTTTGGTTGTCAAATCCTGTACGCCGAACGTACCCACATGTGCCAATTGGCCGTCGATCACGATCCCCCAGACCATGCCCGGGATATGCCTGTCTGCGGCATAACGCCGGAATATCTCGTCGATCGGTGGGAATGCCTTCTGCAGCTGCCCTGTCCGGGCCGGAGACGTGAAACGGGCTGGCGAATGCAGCTCCGCCGCGCAAGCGTCTGTTGCCGCGAAGGCGAGGCATGCGGACACGACCTGCAGCATCCTGCGGAACCGGCTTTTGTTTGACATCACTCGTCTCAATCGGTCACTGGGTGGAGTCCATGAGCCGCCGGATCGTACCGCAGCTCGCCCGGACAGCAGGCATATACTCTGCAATGAGCGTTCCCAGGATTGGAAACACACCTGCAATAGGCGGGTGGCCGAGGTTGAAGACCGTGGATCATCTGCTGATAGTGGCTCATCCCCTGATCGATAGCGTCACGTTGAAACTCGCCCGGGCCTACGCCAGCGAGCTGGAAGCCCTCGGGCATCGCCAAAGCACCCATGATCTGTATCGAATGGGTTTCAATCCGGTGCTGACCGCCGAGGAACTCGAGCCGCTCAGCCAGATAAGCGAACAACCGCGTGAAGTCGTTCAGGCGCAGGTGGCCGTGGCCCGGGCCGACGCGTTGACAGTCATTTACCCGCTTTGGTGGGACAGCATGCCCGCCATCCTCAAAGGCTACATTGATCGGGTCTTTGCGCGCGGCTTCGCGTATGAGGCCGTTGGCGGACAGAACCGCGGCCTGCTCACAGGTAAACGGTGCGTGCTGCTGACTTTGTCGGGCGCGCCGATGTCGCTGTTGCGGGAGACAGGGAAATGGCGGGCCATCGACATGTTGCAGGACACGCATGTGTTTCGTTCCGCGGGATTCGATCTCCTGGAGCACCTGCACATTGACTCGGTCGAGCCGCCCATGACGATCGAACAGATCGCTTCGATCCAAGAGCGTGCACGTGCCTGCGCTCGCCGGCACTTCCAAAGCGTCCAGCGCGCAAGGCAGCGCAAGAAGGGTGCCAAGGTTCCAACAAAAAAGAAAAAGTAAGCCGCGGCTCTCATCGCGTGCACAAACCACGTGGGATATTCACGCGCTCTCGTGGTCCTCCCGCTAAGCGGCCCAGCGCGCATACAGGGGCTGCAAACGGGCGGATGCTGCAACAATGCCCGTAACCATAGTCGTTCCCGCGGGGGCTTCCAAGGCAAGCGTACGCCAGGCTTTCGGAAGCGCCGGAAAGTCCTTCCAGTTGCTGCTGGATCGCTTGATTGAAATCGGGTGTCTGCTGGTTGCGCTCATTGGGTTTGGGGTGCTGTGCGGCTGGATCTTTGATATCCCGCGCCTCACGGACGTGCGCCCCGGGCTGTCATTCATGAAAATCAACGTCGCTTGTGCCGTAATTGTGGCGAGTAGCGCTGTCTGGCTATTGCACTCGCAGCCACCTGGGTCAGCGTGGTTTCGTGTTGCGCGCTGCCTCGCCGTTCTGCTGGTCGCGCTCGGCGGCCTGACCATGCTTGAATATCGCTTCGGACTCGATCTTGGCATCGACATCCCGTTCCCTCTGGAGGCGCAATCTGCCCATCCAGGGCGCATGGCACTCGCTACGTCGTTCAACTTGGTGTTTCTAGGCATCGCCCTGTTGACGCTCAAGGCTCGGCGGCCAAATCTTGCCGCATGCACGCATTGGCTGGTGGTTCCGCCGCTATTGGTTTCTGGCCTTGCCGTCCTCGGTTACGCTTACGGCGTCAGCTCACTGTATACAGCGAGCGCATACGGTGTAACGGCCGCATACACGGCAGAGTCATTCGTCGTCCTGTGCCTGTGCATGATCGCGGCCGATTCGACCCATGGATTCACGAGCATTGCGATCAGCGATACATCCGGCGGAATTGTCACGCGCCGACTGCTGCCCACGATTCCTATCATGATATTCGTGCTCGGCCTGGTGCGCATGAAAGGTCAGGAGCTCGGGCTGTATGACGCCCAGTTCGGTGCGGCATTGATGGTGCTCATGAGCACCGCTTTTTGTCTGGTCGCGGTTGCTTGGACCGCAACGACTCTTCACAAGGTTGATCTCAACCGTCAGCTCATTGAAGCCGAGAATTTAAGTCTCAACGCCGGACTGGAATCGCGCGTGCGGGAGCGCACCCAGGAACTTGCACAGGTGTCGTCACAACTGAGATTGGTCAACGGCACCCTCGAAACGTTATCCAACCAGGACGGACTCACTGGTCTCGCCAATCGGCGCCGCTTCGATGCGCATCTTGGCGAGCAGATAGCCACCGCGCATCGCTACGGACGCCCGCTGGCGCTCGTCATCTTCGATGTGGATTCGTTCAAGGCTTACAACGATCACTACGGACACGTGGCCGGCGATCAATGTTTGAAGCTTGTAGCTTCCGCCCTGCGATCGTGTTGCCGCCGCCCGGCGGACATGGTGGCCCGATACGGTGGCGAGGAGTTCGCCTTGATCCTTCCCGAGACCGAGTTGGGCGATGCGAGGCAAGTTGCTGAAGCCGCCAAGGACGCGGTCATGCGGTTGCGGATCGCACATGAGAGCTCCCCGGCTGCGCCCTACGTCAGTATCAGCGGCGGCATCGCCGCGCTGATTCACGATGGAAACATCAGCGCCGCGCCATTGATCAAGGCCGCCGATCGATGCCTTTATCAAGCAAAACAACTGGGGCGCAATCGCATCATTGCCGCGGAATCAGAGCTTCGGGAGGCGATGACCTGACGTCCTCAGGCGCATGCGGGATTATCGCGAAAGCGTAGACTGTCCACGGCACTCTCGACCCGCGCTTAACTGTCATCGCGGTCGGAGTTGCCGCCGAGCAGGCTCCCCAGGAGCCCGCCGACAATGGCCCCACCGATCGCTCCGGCAATCTGATCGCCGATGTCGGGCCCCCCGCGACCTTCACCGCCATCCTGGTCATCATCTTCCTGCTCGATGCGCGAGACCACCCAGTCAAACTTGCCGCTGGTCACGGCCGCCTTGCAGAAGCGGCATTCACCGATCTGCGTGAGCTGCACCGGCGCGCCGCAGCGCGGACAGGTGTTCTCGAGCGTACCGGGCTTGCCTGAGCTCGAGACGCCTACCGAGCGCTGAAAGCTCCACTCTTCGGTGAAGGGGCGCACCGTGCGATCGCCGAATACCACACGGTTGCTCTGATCGATCTCGTAGTCGGCGCAACTCGCAGTGATCCGTACAGTCAGGTCGTCGAACACCTGCCCGTGGACGATACGCATCGGCTCGATTCGCAGGATCTGCAGCTGCTCCATGACGTTGCGGCGACCCTCCGCGGCCATGGTCTCGACCTGACTGCGCCAGGCGAAGTAGGCGCCCGGACTCAGGAAAGCCCGGCCCGCATCGAGGTTCTGTTTGCACCAGGCATCCTGCAACGCCGTGAAGCCGGTACCCACGCGCTGGCAGAACGCATCGATCGAGAAATTGGTGTCCGCTGCCTTGAGGCTGGCGATGCCGTCGGCCACGGTGGGCGCGGCGCTACCGGACAGACCATCGACATAGTGGCCGATGAAGGGCGCGGGCTGCACGGCCGCGACCACCCAGTCGACCGTGCCGTTGGTGACGCTGGCTCGGCAGTGCGTGCAGCTGCCATCGAGATTGAGACGCAGCTCCGCGCCGCACGCCGGGCAACGCGAAGCCGTCACACCGCCGGCCGCGGGTGTCACGGCGGCGGCGGCGCGCACGAAGGTCCAGCGCTCGCCGTGCCGGGTGTCCTGGCCTTCGTCCGCCAGCAGGTGCTGGGCCTCGTCGAGCGTCTTGCCGCGATACACCAGATCGAAATGGACCAGCAAGCTCTGCTGCTGGACGTTGAGGTCGGCATGGATCACGTGCACGCCGCGCACGTTCAGACTCTCGAGCAGGTCGTGCCGGTGCTGCGACTTATGCTGCTGCAACATCTGCGAGATCTGCGCGAACAGGGTGTCGTTCAGGTAGGGCCGGACGGCGACGCTGTCATTGTTGTTGATGGCGCGCTTGACCAGATAGAAGGTCATCTCCGCGCGCTGCAGAAAAGTCTCCATATCGAAATTGGCATCGCGGGTACGAATCGCATCGACCGCGGCGGCCACCTCGGCCACGGCGGCCGGAGATACCGCGGCGCGATTTCCCGCGAGGGTTCCGGCGGTGGCGGCCCCGAGCAGCGCGCCGACGATTTCACGTGTCGCCGCATTCATCGGTGGCTGCGAGCCCTCGGAGGGCGGTGTCTGGCCGCGATTGCGCTGCGCGCGCCGATACAGGTACCAGATGACCAGGACGATGATGGCCAGGGTGATGAAGCCACCAAAGCTGCCGCCGCCGCCGCCGTGACCTGAGTAGCCGCCGTGGCCGCCGCTGTACCCGCCGCCACCGCCGCCATGACTCCCGCCGCCAGCCCGGCCGAAGGCACCGGGTGCCGTGCAGAAGGCGACTGCCGCCAGCGCGGCGCTCAGTAGCCGCTGCTTCATGGGGAATCAGCCGAGAGCAGTGCCGCAGCCACCGCAGAATTTGGCGTTCGGCGCCACCGTTTCACCGCATTGAGTGCAGTGGGCGACCTTCGGCGCAGCGAGCGCCGTGCCGCAGTTGGCGCAGAACTTCGCGCCGGCCGGATTGCTCGCGTGGCAATTGCCGCAGCTCAGCGTCGCGCCGCCGCCTGAGGGCCCCGCGCCCGAGGGGGCAGGCGCGACGCCGCCGCCATTGGAGGCACCGGGTGCAGCGCCGGGTGAGATGCCGCCGATTCCGGCGACGATGCCACCCAGACCCATGCCAATGCCGAGTGTCGCCGGGCCGCCGCTACCGCCCGCCGCCGCGCCCTCGCCAATGCCCTTGAGGGCCGCACCGACCCCATATTCGCGAAAGCCGCCCGCCAGGCGCGTGTAGGCCGAGTCCTTGCGCAGGCCCTTGAGTGTCTGCTCATCCTCAGGGCTCAGACTGATCGTGACATTGCCGAGTCGCGTGATCTTGATGCCGTAGGGGGAGAGAGCGCTCTGCACATCGGATAGCAGCGCGGTTTCCACCTCGCCCGTGCGCGCGGCAAGTCCGAGCACCGGCCATTTCTGTGTGGTCAGCTGCCGCACGAGACCGGTGCGCAGCGCCTTGAGGATCTGCTCACGCGCCCAGTCCGTGATCAGATCGTTGCTCGCCTGGCGCGTACCCACAAGCTTCAGGATCAGCGTGGCCGGGTCGGCGATGACCAAGGCGTACTCACCATAGACGCGCAGGCCCACGGCCAGCCCCGTCTCGGGATCCTCGATGTTGTCCACCGGCCCACCAAAGGGGAGGCTCACAAACTCGCGCGTGCCGATGAAATACAGCTCGGCGCGATACATATTGCCGCCGCTGGCCCAGTCGACGATGTCACCGAGGAATGGGATCAGGGCGCCATCAAGGGTCGAGCGGCCCTGCGGCAACGTGCCGGCAACCTTGCCTTCCTTGATGAAGATCGCGGTTTCATCCGGCTGCACCGTCACCTGGGTGAGCTTGCGGATGGTCATGTCAGGCCACTTGAAGAGAATGTCGTCCTTGGCCGTATCGGGACGCGCGATGAACTGGCGATTGAGATCGCCGCTTTTACTAAACAGACTCACGGTGTGCCCCTGTCCGATGGCGAAGTCGCCATGTTACGCCAACTGCCGGCCTTCGAACCAAGGCTCGAGCGCAAGCTTGGATAACGCTATGTTTTAAGGTGTTTTTGCTGGCCTTCCTGATGGATAGGGGACCCGCGGAGCATGGCCGGGGTGACAGGACTTGGAGCTGCGACACCTACGTCCCGAATGATAGCGCCTACCGAGCCAGAGCTGTCTGGCACTGCTCAGCGGTAGCGCCCTTCGTGAGTGACTTTGGCCTGAATAGGCCGAAAATAGCTAAGATCAGCTTTGCTCTCGGCGCGCGCCGACTGCGATCAAGGACTAGACGTTGACGGTGAGAGATTGACGTTTGGTTTGAAACGTCAGGTGCCGAGGGTTGTCTGCAACCTCGACAACTTTATATTCAATTTCAAGGATATCTCCCATCAGAACGATTCTTCGCGCATAGATTCCAATGAAACATGGATCATGTCCGCAGCGCATGCCGAGGCCGTACCGATCAATCCTGGTGGGCCATGCAGCATACTTGCGGGATTTCTTATAGATGAGTTGTGCGCGGATAGCGCAAAAACGATCGACATAAAGTTGTTCCAGGTACGCCGCAACGTTTCGCGCCGGCCGACGCGGCGAAAGAATGGACAGCAGCGCGCCTGCTGGTCGCTTGGATGCCTGTTCGAAGAGTACCCAGCCAGTACCGTGATTGATCCCTGGTAAATGCGGCAGTCCGGCGTCCGCGGTCGGCCCACAACGTAAATCAATCCGATCCTGATTAAGTAGCACCAATGTGTCACCGCCTCAGACGTGCTGCTCTGCCATCGGATTCCATCGCCGACGGCGTTAGCCGGAGTTATCTCAGGTTGCGAGCCTAACCATTCGAACCGGGGGTGTCTGTACGGTGGCGCACGTCACCCATAGCAGACGCCATTGGTGCCAGCGGGCGTAAGAGCACTTAATCATGGAAGGACTTCTTCAGCCACCGCTTGTGTCCTTTCGCACCTTGCTTTCATGGTCGGGGTGACAGGATTTGAACCTGCGACTCCTACGATCCCGAAAACGAAAATAGATAACGAACTAAGATTCTGATCCATCGGGAAAAGCTGCGCTGACTCACTGATCCGCGTGTGAATTCACCTGCGCCCGGGTACGATTCACTGCGCTCAAATTCTCCCCTGTTTCCGAGCGATTGAGGCCCCGGTGTGACCCACGCACACTGGGTCACAATTGGAAAAGTTATCGGCGGACAGCATGCGCAAGAAACTCTCACAGGCGGTCGCGTGGAGCACAGTTACCGACGCCCGCGACATCGTCATCGTCGACACGCAGATACCCGGATTTGAATTTCGCGTGCGCCGGTCGGGCACCAAGATCTGGACGTATCGGTATCGGAATCCAGAGGGGCGTCAACGACGATACATCATGGGTCGCTTTCCGGGCGTGAGCGCAACCGCCGCGCGGCGGCTGGCTCTGACGCTCGCCGTCGAGGTGGCCAACGGCTGCGACGTGCAGGAAAAGAAAAAGGCGGCGCGCGCGGAAGGAATTCGCAAGCGCGAGGGTACGCTGCGAAATTTTATCGAGGCACGTTATCGCGCCTGGGCGCTCGATCAGCTGAAGTCAGGAAAATATCAGCTCGAGTGCATCGAAGCGGACTTCAGGGCCTGGTTCGATAAGCCGATGACCGATCTGAACGCGTGGCTGCTCGAGGGATGGCGTCAGCGGCAGAAGGAGGCCGGCAACCAGCCTGTGACCATCAACCGCGCCGTGCAACGGCTGCACGCCCTACTGGCACGTGCGGTCGAATGGAAGGTGCTGGAAAGGCACCCGTTCTCCGGTCTGAAGCCGCTGCGGCACGACAAGAGTGGCCGCGTCCGGTATCTGAGCGCCGATGAGGAAACGCTGCTGCGAGAAGCCTTGCTCGGCCGAGAGGCCAAACTGCGGGAAGCCCGCGACCGATTCAATGCATGGCGGACCGCGCGTGGTGGCCATGCCCTGCCACGGCGCGCGGAGGAATTCGTCGACTATCTGAGGCCGGTCGTCCTGGTCGCGCTCAACACCGGATTACGTCGCGGTGAGATCCTGCAGCTCGAATGGAAGGATGTCGATCTCGACGGCAAGTGGATCACCGTCAGCGGCGCCATCGCGAAGAATGGCCAGACGAGACGGGTACCGTTGAATGCCGAGGCGGTCGCCATCCTGCAGGCATGGCGCCAGTTTCGCAGCCGTCGTGCGTCGGCAGCACGGGTGTTCCCTGGTTCCGACGGTGAAGGGCTGCAGCGGATCGACAAGGCGTGGAGATCATTGATCGAGATCGCGGGCATCGAAAATTTCCGATTCCACGATCTGCGGCATCATTTTGCGAGCCGGCTGGTTCAGTCGGGTATCGATCTCAACACCGTGCGCGAGCTGCTGGGTCACGCGGACATCACGATGGTTCTGCGCTACGCCCACATGTCACCGGATCGCCTGGCCATGGCGGTCGAGCGGGTGGCACCTGCCCCGGAACCGGCGCCGAACCCGCCGACGCCCCAGCCGCCGGGGTCCGGGGCGGACGGCGCCTCGCCCACGCCCCCATGATCGACGGGGTGATTCTGGCTTCTATGCTCATGACTTGGCAGGAGCGCCTTTGATGGCATATACTTTTGTATATGCCATCGTAATGGAGAGCAACCATGCGGCGCAAAGCGAAGCTTTTCATGAACAACCGGAGTCAGGCGGTCCGTTTGCCAAAAGAGTTTCAGTTCAACGCCACTGAAGTTTTTATCCGTCGGCATGGGGATGAGGTGATTCTGTCTCCCCGCCCCGAAGACTGGACCGCTTATCTGACCTCGGGACCGGTTGCCTCCAAGGAATTCATGGAAGCGGTTGACGATCTTCGGGTCCAAGAGCGCGAACTCTAATGGCGGAGTACCTGCTGGACACCGATATATCGTCCTACATCATGAAGCGTTCCCATGAGGCCGTTCTAAGACGGCTGCAGACGGTCCCGATCGGTGTCATCGCCATTTCCGTCATCACCAAGTCAGAACTCCTTTACGGAGTAGAGGTCTCCCCCCGGCGGCAACAGGACTCGGTGGCGCTCAGCGAATATCTGCGTCACGTTGAGGTCCTGGATTTTCCGGACGAAGCTGCCTCGCACTACGCGCAAATTCGCGCTGCCCTCAAAGCGAGTGGCACGATGATCGGCGCGAATGATCTGTTCATCGCGGCTCACGCCCGTTCGCTCCGACTGACTCTCGTGACCAACAACACCGGAGAGTTTGGTCGAGTACCGGATCTAAAGATTGAAAACTGGGCGGCGTAGCGCAGACGCGATGACCCTTGCCCGAACGCTGGCACTGACGCCCGGCGGGCACCTCTTTCTCGCGCCGACGGCGGACGCGGTGACGTTGCCGCCCGGGCTTTTAGCTCGCCTCGAGCCCGCGTTTGCACGCGGCGTTGGACACGGGCTGCTCGAACTTGGGCTGCGCGAGGTCGGCACCGCTCTGCCTTCTGAATTTGCCTACTGGCGCGATTTCGCTGCGCGGTACGTCACGGTGCTGTGCACGTCGATGCACGGACTGCCCGCGGATGGCGCTACGGACGTGGGCGAGGTGCCGCCGCCGCCGGCAGATGCGTTGGCGCCGCTCGTCAATTCGGCACCGCCGATGCCGGGTGGCGAGTATCTGACCGCCGAGGTGCTCGCCGATCTTTGGTCCAAGATCGATGTGGCATTGCGTCAGGAACGCGCGCACGCGAAAGCGACGCTGCAGGAATTTCTGCGAACCGGCAATCCCGCCTGGCACCTCGTCGGCCGCGTACACTTCAACCTTGCCGAGAACCGTTCCGACGAAGAGGCGCCATTCGCGTTCATCGCGACCTACACGACGCAATTATCGGCACAGGGTCGCGCGCAGCATCTGCCGCTCGGTGAGGCGCTGCGGGAGTATGCGGGGGCGCGCAACAAGTCGCGGCTCCTCGCGCTCCTGAAGCCCGTGCAGGAGGGCTCGGCGCAGTGTCCGTGGCTGCGTGAGATGGTCGAGTCCGGGGAAATCTATCATCCTCTACGCTGGACGCCCGCGGAGGCATTTCAGTTCCTGACGGACACGCCGAAGCTCGAGGCAGCGGGGATCGTTGTGCGTGCCACGAGTGCGTGGAAAACGGGCCGGCCCGCGCGACCTAAGATCAGCGCGAGCGTCGGCGCTCGGGTGCCCTCGGTCCTCGGCAAGGATGCGCTGCTCGACTTTCACGTGGAATTGACGCTCGGCGAGGAGCGACTCACGGCCGCGGAGATTCGGGCGTTACTCAAAGGTTCAGATGGCTTGCAGTTCCTGCGGGGCCGATGGGTCGAAGTGGACCGCACGAAACTTTCGCAATTGCTCGATCGATTCCGCGCCGTCGAGGCGGCCGCTTCGGCCGGCGGTCTTCCCTTCGCGGCGGCGATGCGGCTGGTCGCCGGTTTCTCGGTGGATGACGAGGCGGGGGTTGGCGCGGCGCCGGATCCCGACTGGTCGGAGATTGCGGCAGGCCCGTGGCTCGCAGAGACGCTGCGAGGCCTGCGCAGTCCCGGGGGTCTGGCCCGTGTCGATCCCGGATCCGCGCTATGCGCGACCTTGCGGCCCTACCAACAGGCTGGTGTGCGCTGGTTGTATCTGCTGCACCGGCTGGGGCTTGGCGCTTGCCTCGCCGATGACATGGGAATGGGTAAGACGATCCAGGTCCTGTCATTACTTCTTGTATTGCAGCAGGAATTCACCCGCGAGCGACGCCCGCCAGGGACCGCATCGAGCAGCATTCTGGTCGCACCCGCGTCGCTGCTCGCGAATTGGGCTGCGGAAGTCGAGCGTTTTGCTCCCACGCTCAAAGTGCTCATCGCGCATCCCTCGTCCATGTCCGCGGCCGGTCTCAAGTCGATGGCGCCCGAGGGCCTGGCGAACGTGGACCTCGTGATCACGAGTTACGGCGCGCTACTGCGCTATGACTGGCTGACGAGTACGCGCTGGCAGGTGGCGGTCATCGATGAGGCACAGGCCATCAAGAATCCGGGCGCCAAGCAAACCCGTGCGGTCAAGAAGCTTATCGCCCAGACCCGCGTGGCACTTACCGGAACGCCGGTCGAGAACCGTCTCTCGGACCTCTGGTCGATCTTCGATTTCACGCACCCGGGGTTGCTGGGTTCGGGTCAGGCATTTGCGAAGTACGCGCGGCGCCTCGCCGAGGCCGGGAACTTCGGGCCGCTGCGTGAACTCGTCCGTCCCTACATCCTGCGTCGTCTGAAAACCGATAAGTCGGTGATTGCCGATTTGCCGGACAAGACGGAGCTGAAGGCATTCTGCCATCTGAGTCCGACTCAGGCGGCGCTGTACAGCCAAGCGGTCGAGGAACTCGCCGAGGCGCTCGACACGGCGGACGGCATCAAGCGCAAGGGCGTCGTGCTGGCATTTCTCATGCGCTTCAAACAGATCTGTAATCATCCATCGCAGTGGCTGGGCAACGAATCATGGGCGGAATCGGACAGTGGCAAGTTTGCGCGGTTACGGGAACTCGCCGAGGTCATCGCTGCGAAACAGGAGAAGGTGCTGATATTTACGCAGTTCCGCGAAGCGACCCAGCCGATCGCGGCATTCCTCGGCGGTGTCTTTGGTCGCGAAGGGCTCGTGCTGCACGGCGGAACCCCGGTTGGCAAGCGAAAGGAACTGGTGCGCCGGTTTCAGGACGATGAGCTGACGCCCTTCTTCGTACTCTCGCTCAAGGCGGGAGGTGCCGGGCTCAATCTGACGTCGGCCTCGCACGTGATCCACTTCGATCGGTGGTGGAATCCGGCGGTGGAGAATCAGGCAACCGACCGGGCGTTTCGCATTGGTCAATCACGCAATGTGCTGGTACACAAGTTCGTATGCCGCGGCACTGTCGAGGACAAGATCGACCGTCTGATCGAGTCGAAGCAAGTGCTCGTCAAGGACGTGCTGGAGGGCGCTGCGGAACTCCAGTTGACGGAGCTCGGGGACCGCGAATTATTGAAGCTGGTGGCGCTCGATATCCACTCGGCTCGCGCGGAGGTTTGACGTGGCCAAATCGTCGGGGCGATGCTGATGTACTTTCGATGGAAACCGTATGTACCCGTAGCGGCGCGTCGGGAGAAAGCCGCGAAGACCGCGGCGAAGCTCGCCAAGAAGGGGCATGCGCTGTCACCAGTCACCGCGAGCCGCGCTGCAATCGCGAAATCTTTCTGGGGCAAGGCCTGGTGCGAGAATCTCGAGCGCTACAGCGACTATGCCAATCGCCTGCCGCGCGGAAGGACGTATCTGCGCAATGGCTCGGTGATTGACCTCAAGATCGGGGCAGGCGAGGCGACCGCTCAGGTCATGGGCTCGAGCCTTTACCGGATCAAGGTCGAGATCGCGGCCGTGGCGAGCATTCACTGGCAAGGTATTGCCCGCGACTGTGCCCGGTCCATCGATACACTCGTGGAACTGCTCCAAGGTCAATTGTCGGCGTCCGTGATGGAGCGCATCACGCGGCCGGGCAGCGGCCTTTTCCCTTCGCCGAAGGAAATCCGCTTTAGCTGCAGTTGCCCGGATTCCGCCACGATGTGCAAGCACATCGCCGCGACGCTTTATGGTATCGGTGCGCGACTCGATGCAGAGCCGCATCTCCTGTTCGGATTGCGCAAGGTGGACGCCAAGGAACTCATCGCGCAGGCGGGCGAGGGCGAAGCGCTGCCACAGAAGGCGCCACGCGCAGCGCGAATTCTGGATTCGTCGAAGCTCGCCGACGTGTTCGGCATCGATTTGCCCGCAGTCGACCTGAAGTCTCCCGCGAAGCCTCGCTCGAAGCTTCCCGTCAAGCCATCGGTTAGGCGGAAAATGCCGTCGTCGCCTCGCAAAGCCAAGACGGCGACCGGCAAGCCCGCACGAGCCGGACGCAAGCCGCCGGAAAAGGTCAGATGAAGCCAGATGAACGGTTGGTCCAGCTCACTCAACGCGAGGTCGAGCTCTTGCTGCGCTATGCCTATCCTTTTGAGGCGGAAGCCGCAAAGCTGCGCGCCTGTAAACCCCGCAAGGGTTGGTACGAGGTTCAGATCGGTGCGTACTGGCTGTCGCACTGGATCGGTGACCTCAGCTATTCCATCCGGAACGTGCGCGGCGCCGGACTCCGTGAGGAACTCGATGCCCTGTGTTGTGTATTGGAGAATGCGGAGCGCGGTGGATCTGCCGCACGCGGCGAGGACGGAGAGTGATGAATCACTATTGTCATGCGCTCGGGAGCGACGCTTGAGTCACCGGCGAGGCACCGGGAAAAGGAATCGGACGTTCAACCGACGCGTATCTAGTTGATTCAAATGGTCGGGGTGACAGGATTTGAACCTGCGACTCCTACGTCCCGAACGTAGTGCTCTACCAGGCTGAGCTACACCCCGAATTGGCCTCTGATCTTCAGTGCTTGCGCCCGATGGCGAAGCGAACCAGCGCCGCCAGAGCGTCTCGATACGGCGTCTCAGGCAGCGCCGCGAGGGTGGCAAGAGCCTGGCCCGCCTCGGCTTCAGCGAGCCGCGCAGTGTACTCAAGGCCCCCCGCCGATTCAATTATGGCCATGATCTCATCGAGCCGCTCGCGGCCGCCGCGCTTGATCACATCGCGGATCAGAGCGACGCGCTCCGGTGCGCTGTGTGTCAGCGCGTAAATGAGCGGCAGTGTCGGCTTGCCCTCGGCCAGGTCATCGCCGAGGTTCTTGCCGCGTGTTTGCGGATCGGACTGGTAGTCGAGCACGTCGTCGACCAATTGATAGGCAGTACCCATATGGCGGCCGTAGCGCGCCAGCGCATGTTGCTGCTCCTCGCTGGCCCCGCTGAGCACGGCGGCGACTTCGGCGCCGGCTTGAAACAGCTGTGCGGTCTTTCGCTGGATGACTTGCAGGTAGCGCGACTCGGTCGTGTCCGGATCGCGCGCGTTCATGAGCTGCAACACCTCGCCCTCGGCGATGAGGTTGGTGGCGTCGGCCATGATCTCGATCACGCGCTGCGAGCGCGAGGCGGCCATGAGCTGGAAGGCGCGCGAATACACAAAGTCCCCCACGAGCACACTGGCCTGGTTGCCGTAGATCTCGTTGGCCGTGTCGCGGCCGCGCCGGCGGGCCGACATATCGACCACATCGTCGTGCAGCAGCGTCGCCGTGTGGATGAACTCGATAAAAGCGGCGGCTTGCACGCAGGCGGTTTCCGTGCTGCCGCAAGCTCGCCCGGCGAGCACGACCAGTAGTGGCCGCAGCCGCTTGCCGCCACCCCCGACGATGTGCTCGGCGACCTGGTCGATGAGGGGTACGGGGCTGTGAAACCCGCGGCGAATGGCCTCGTCGACCGCCCGCAGTTCACTCTGGACCAGCGCACGAATGTTCGCGAGCGCTTCACGGCTGCCAGGATCGATACTCAACTCTCTGTTTCTCCAAGAGAATGCGTTGTTTGACCAGCCGCCGCGGCATCGTTAGAATGCGCGACCTTTTCGCACTCCCCACAGGTGCCGGCGGTGTTTGTGAACCCGCGCAGCGTGCGATCCTGGGGCGGCGACTCACACGGAGTGTCGGACAATGTACGCGGTCATCGCCACGGGCGGCAAACAGTATCGGGTGGAGAAGGGCGGTGTGCTGCGCATCGAGAAGCTTAAGCTCGAGCCCGGCGCGACGGTGGAGTTTACCGAGGTGCTGCTGATCGCCGATGGCGACGTCGTGCACCTGGGCGCGCCGCTGCTGTCGGGTGGAAAGGTCACCGCGACGGTGGAGAAGCACGCCAAGGGCGACAAGGTCACCATCGTGAAATTCCGGCGCCGCAAGCACTATTTGCGGCAGAAGACGCACCGGCAGCCCTTCACTCAGGTGCGTGTGACGGACATCAGCGTGCCATGAAGCGGCCCAGCGCTATACTGTGCATACATTCGGAGCAGTCTCATGGCACATAAAAAAGCAGGCGGCAGTACTCGCAACGGACGTGATTCGCACAGCAAGCGCCTCGGCGTCAAGCGGTTCGGCGGCGAGCACGTGCTGGCGGGCAATATCCTCGTACGGCAGCGCGGTACAGTCGTGCGCGCAGGCGAGAACGTCGGCATCGGCACCGATCACACCCTCTTTGCCGTCGCCACGGGCCAGGTGCAGTTTCGCATCAAGGGAGCCGAGCAGCGGCTCTATGTCAGCGTTTTGCCGGCAACGGCCTGACTCCCCGATCCTAGTTTGGGTTGCTGGGCCCATCCCGGGCCTGCCGCATGAAATTCGTCGATGAGGCCAAGCTCAAGGTGCAGGCCGGCAACGGCGGCCGCGGCTGCGTGAGCTTCCGGCGCGAGAAATTCGTCCCCTTTGGCGGACCCGACGGCGGCGACGGCGGTCACGGCGGCAGCGTCTGGCTGCACTCGATCGACGGCATCAATACCTTGGCGGACTTTCGTATCGAGCGCACATTCAAGGCCAAGTCCGGCCAAGGCGGGTCGGGTAACGATTGCACCGGCCATGGCGGCGAGGATCTGCACATTGCCGTGCCGGTCGGAACCGTCGTGGTCGACGCCGATACGGGCGAGCAGCTCGGGGATCTGACCGCCGCGGGCCAGGAATTCAAGGTCGCGCAGGGCGGCAAGGGTGGCTGGGGCAACGCCCGATTCAAATCCAGTACCAATCGCGCGCCGCGCCAATTTGGCCCCGGCCTGCCCGGCGAGAAACGCACACTGGCGCTCGAACTCAAGGTCATCGCCGACGTTGGCCTGCTGGGCTTGCCCAACGCCGGCAAGTCGACCCTGATCCGCGCGCTCTCCTCGGCGCGGCCCAAGGTCGCCGACTACCCCTTTACCACGCTGTACCCGAACCTCGGCGTGGTCTATTGCGGTGAACAGCGCAGTTTCGTGATGGCGGACATCCCGGGGCTCATCGAAGGCGCCGCCGAAGGGGCGGGGCTCGGCATCCGATTCCTCAAGCACCTGCAGCGCACCCGGGTGCTGCTGCATCTGGTGGACCTGCTGCCCCCCGATCCGGATGCCGACCCGGTGCGCGATGCGCGCGCCATTATCGGGGAGCTGAAGAAATTCAGCCGCGAGCTCTCCGGTAAGCCGCGCTGGCTCGTCCTGAACAAGCGCGACCTGCTGCCGGACGAGGCGGCGGAAGCGCTGGCGGCCGATATCGCACGGCGCCTGCGCTATCGCGGTCCGCGCTTTTTGATATCCGCCGCGACCAACCGCGGTACGCGTGAGCTGGCCGACGCACTCATGCAATTCCTCGAGCAGCAGGCCCGCTCCCGCCCGGCCGATGAGCCGGCTCTGACACCCTGAGCGAGCACGGGGCCGCGCGGGTTCGAGTCTGCATTCGCACCCTCGCTCGGGCTTAGGTCACAATGGCCCGATGCGCAACAGCAAGGTCCGATCGCGAATTGCCGCCGGCAAGTTGCGGCTGCGGATCCGCGATCTGCGCAACCTCGGCGCTCGCTCCGAGCAGATGCTGGCGCAGATCGGAGTGCGTACGACGGAGGAATTGCGCCGGCGCGGCGCGGTACGCGTCTTCACCGAACTCAAGCGCGCGGGCGTGACATCATCGCTGAACATGTTCTGGGGCCTCGCCGGCGCCCTGGAGCCGTGGCCGGAGGGTCGGCACTGGCGTGAGGTCGCGCGCGGCGACGAACGACTGTCGCTGCTGCTGTCGCTCGAGGATTACGAGCGCAGCGGTGTGAGCTGACAGGGTGCCGGGACGGCCGCGCTCGAGCGCCCGGCGGCAGGATTCAGGTCGAAATCGCTTTGACCCGCGCCGCGAGACGGCTTTTGTGCCGATCGGCCTGATTGCGATGAATGAGGCGCTTGTTGACCAGCGTGTCGATGAGAGGCACGGCGGCGCGGTAAGTGCTTTGAGCCTCCTCCTTGCTGCCTTTGGCGACCGCATCGAGAACCTTGCGGATCGCGGTGCGCATGCGCGAGCGCAGGGTGACATTATGTGCACGATGCTTTTCGGCCTGTCGCGCCGCTTTTTCCGCCGATTTCGTATTCGCCACGCTCTACTCCAGCCTCCGGACGCCCGGTTGGGGGGGCGTATTCTCGGCAGGGTTCAAAACCTTGTCAATTAAACGCGCCGCAGCGGCCTTAAGGTGTCACGCTGGATATGGCTATAATTCAACGTTTTGAGCCGAGTTGAGGCCGGAATCGGTGGCGCACCGGCTTCGGCAGCGGTCGGCCTGTGCCCGAGGACCATGCAGCTCATCCGCCGACTAGACACCGCCCAGCCGCACGATATTGCAGTCACCATTGGCAGTTTTGATGGCCTGCACCTGGGTCATCAGGCGTTGATCGAGCGGCTGCTGCAGCACTCCGCGCAGCGGCGCGTGCCGGCCATCATGCTGAGCTTCGAGCCGCTGCCGCGCGAGTACCTGCGTGCGGCCGATCCACCCCCGCGTCTCACGAATTTCCGCGAGCGCTGGCGGCTTCTGTCCCGGATGGGCCTCGATCAGCTGTGCCTGCTGCGCTTCAGCGAATCGCTGCGCCAGCTCTCCGCGGCGCAGTTCATGCAGATGCTGCGCGCGGCCCGGGCGCGCGTGGTGGTGGTCGGCCACGATTTTCGCTTCGGGCGCGGGGGCGAGGCGACTGCGCAATGGTGCGCACAACAGGCCGGGCAATACGGCTTCGACGTCGACGTCGTGGAACCCGTGGTCAGCCTGGGTGAGCGCGTGAGCAGCGGCAACGTCCGCGCCTCGCTCGCCACGGGCGATTTTGCCGCCGTCGCGCGATTGCTCGGCCGCCCGTACAGCATGCGCGGACGTGTCTGCCGCGGGGCGCAGCTTGGCCGTACGCTCGGATTCCCGACCGCCAATGTGGCCGTCAAACGCCGGCGTGTGCCCCTCTCCGGCGTATTCGCGGTCTGGGTGCGCGGCGCCGGGACCGCCCGCGAGCCCTGGCCCGCGGTCGCGAGCCTGGGCACACGTCCCATGGCCGGCGGCGGGCTGCCCGTCCTCGAGGCGTGCCTGTTCGATTTCACGGGCGATCTGTATGGTCGCGAGATCGAAGTGGAATTTGTCGCACGGCTGCGTGATGAGCAGACCTTCGAATCGATGGATGCGATGGTCGTGCAGATGCATCGCGACGCCGCCGAGGCGCGCCGAATTCTCGGCGCCTGATGCAAGGTGAATCTCAAGGTGAATGATTACAAGCCCACGGTGAATCTGCCGCAGACCGACTTCCCGATGAAGGCGGATCTGGCCGGGCGCGAGCCCGCCCAGCTCGAGCGCTGGGCCGAGCAACGCATCTATGAGCGCATCCGCGAGGTATCGGCCGGCCGCCGCCCATTCGTCCTGCACGACGGACCGCCTTATGCCAATGGCGTCATCCACCTGGGTCATGCGGTCAACAAGATCCTCAAGGACATCGTCGTCAAGTCGCGCACGTTCGCCGGATTCGATGCCCCTTACGTGCCTGGCTGGGATTGCCACGGTCTGCCGATCGAGCTGGCCGTGGAGAAGAAATACGGCAAGCCCGGTCAGAAGCTCGACGCGGCAGGTTTTCGTGCCGCCTGTCGCGCCTTCGCCGCCGCGCAGATCGACAAGCAGCGTGCCGACTTCAAGCGCCTGGGCGTGTTCGGTGATTGGGATCATCCCTATCTCACCATGGATCCGCGCTACGAGGCGCAACAGATCCGCGCCGTCGGCAAGATCCTGCGCAACGGGCATTTGTACCGCGGTGCCAAGCCCGTACATTGGTGCCTGGATTGCCGCTCGGCGCTCGCCGAGGCCGAGGTCGAATACGAGGAGCGTACCTCGACTGCGATCGATGTCGCATTTCGCGTGATCGATGTGCCTGACTTTGCGCGGCGCACCGCCCTGCAGGCAGCGGATCTGGGCGAGAATGTATCGCTGGTCATATGGACCACGACCCCGTGGACGCTGCCGGCCAATGAGGCCGTGACATTGCGCGACGAGTTTCTCTACCGCGCGGTCGAGGTCGAGCGCAACGGCGAGCGTGAAGTGCTCGTGCTCGCCTCCGAGCTCGAGCCCTCGTGCCTGGTGCGCTATGGACTCGGTCCCGGGCGCCTGCTCGCGGAGTTTCCGGGGCGCGTGCTCGAAGGCCTCAAGCTCGCACATCCCTGGCTCGAGCGTCAGGTGCCGGTGATTCTGGGCGAGCACGTGACACTCGACTCCGGCACCGGTGCCGTGCACACCGCGCCAGCGCACGGCCAGGAGGATTACGTGGTGGCCGTGCGTTACGGCTTGCCGGTCGTCAATCCGGTCGGTCCCGATGGCCGATTTTTTGCGGGCACACCGCTGGTGGGCGGCTTGCGGGTCGATGCGGCCAGCGATGTGGTGGTCCAGGAACTGCAGAGCGACGGCGCGCTGCTGCGCCAGGCGCCGCTGCAGCACAGCTTTCCGCACTGCTGGCGCCATAAGACGCCGCTGATCTTCCGCGCCACACCGCAATGGTTCATCAGCATGGATCAGCGCGGCCTGCGCGCGCACGCCCTGCGCGACATTGCACGGGTGCGCTGGACTCCTGCCTGGGGCGAGCAGCGCATCTCGGCCATGATTGCCAATCGGCCCGACTGGTGCATTTCGCGCCAGCGGACCTGGGGCGTGCCCCTCGCCCTGTTCCTGCACAAGCAGACTGGCGCCTTGCATCCGCGCACCCAGGAGCTACTGCAGGAGGTGGCCGCGCGCGTCGAGAGCGCCGGCATCGATGCCTGGTTCGCGCTCGATCCGCTGGAGCTGCTCGGTGATGAGGCCGCGCAGTACGATAAGCTCGAGGACGTCATGGACGTCTGGGCCGATTCCGGTCTCTCGTTTGAATGTGTGCCGGCGCTGCGCAGCGACTTCCATGCGCCGGTTGATCTATATCTGGAAGGCTCGGACCAGCATCGAGGCTGGTTCCACAGCTCGCTGCTGATGTCCGAGGCGCTCTATGCGCGCGCGCCCTACCGCGGCGTGCTCACGCACGGCTTCACGGTCGATGACAAGGGCCGCAAGATGTCGAAGTCTCTGGGCAACGGCATCGAGCCGCAGGACATCTGGCGCACCTTGGGCGCCGACATGTTGCGCCTGTGGGTGGCCGCTACCGACTATTCGAACGAGATGAGCCTGTCGCAGGAAATCCTCAAGCGCATGGCCGACTCCTACCGCCGCATGCGTAACACGGTGCGCTTCCTGCTCGGCAATATGCATGATTTCGAGCCGCAGCAGGCCGTAGCGGTGGAGGAACTGGTGGCGCTCGACCGCTGGGCGATCGCGCGCACGCAGGCACTGCACGAGGAGATCAGCGCCGCATACGACGACTATACGTTTCATCTGATCTATCAGAGGGTGCATAACTTCTGCGTCGTCGATCTGGGGGGCTTCTATCTCGATATTCTCAAGGATCGGCTCTATACGCTGCCGGCGGCCGGGACGGCGCGCCGTTCGGCGCAGACGGCCATGTGGCACATCGCCGAGAGCATCGTGCGCTGGCTCGCACCCATACTTTCCTTCACCGCTGAGGAGATGTGGCGTCATCTGCGCGGCTCGCGTGCCGAGTCCGTGTTCCTGAGCACCTGGCACGAACTGCCGCCGCTGCCGGCCTCGGCCATCGACTGGCCGGCGCTGATTGCGCTGCGCGCGGATGTGGCGCGGGAGCTCGAGCGCCTGCGCGCGGCCGGTGAGATCGGTGCGCCATTGGATGCACAATTACAGGTCTGGGCGACGCCGCAGCAATACCAGCGACTCAATGTTCTGGCCGATGAGCTACGATTCTTCATGATCACCTCCAAGGCTAGCGTGCATGAGCTCGCCGGTGCGCCGGCGCAATTGCCCGAGCAAAGCGTCGAGGCGTCCGGGGTGGAGGGGGGCGGGGTCTGGATTCGCGTGCAAGTCGACGCCGATCCGAAGTGCGTGCGCTGCTGGCAACACCGACCCGACGTCGGCGCCTCCGGCGAGCACCCGCAACTGTGCGCCCGCTGCATCGGCAATCTCGCCCTTCCCGGCGAGCAGCGGCGCTACTGCTGAATCGTGGCCACTCAACCTAACGCGCGCGCTCGCGGCAGCCTTGGTTATCTCTGGCTTTCGGCCCTGGTCATCGCTCTGGATCAGCTCAGCAAGTTTGCCGTGGAGCGCGGCCTGGCGCTCTATCAGTCCGTCACGGTGTTACCGGTGCTCGAGATCACGCGCCTGCACAACAGCGGGGCGGCCTTCAGCTTTCTGGCCAATGCCGCGGGCTGGCAACGCTGGCTATTCACCGCGCTCGCGCTCGGCGTGAGTGGCGCGCTGGTTCGGTGGCTGCGCCACATCGAGCGCGGCGCCAGCGTGCTCGCCTGTGCCGTGGCACTGATTCTCGGCGGCGCGCTCGGCAACGTCATCGATCGGCTGCGTCTCGGGCAGGTCATCGACTTCATCTACGCGCACTGGCAGCAGCATTATTTTCCGGCCTTCAACGTTGCCGACTCCGCGATCTGCGTCGGGGCCGGGCTGCTGCTGCTCGATACCTGGCTCGCCGGCACCCGGGGCGCCGCGTCCAGGGGGCGCGAATCGCCGCCGCAATAGTTGCAGCGAAATAGTTCGCGCTGCGTGCGGCCAAGCCGGGTAAAATCCTGCTCATGCGTATTCTGCTTGCCAACCCCCGGGGATTCTGCGCCGGCGTCGATCGCGCGATCGAGATCGTCGAGCGCGCGTTGCAGTACTTCGGCGCGCCGATCTATGTGCGGCATGAAGTGGTGCACAACCGTAACGTGGTCGAGCGCCTGCGCGAGCTGGGCGCCGTGTTTGTGCAGGAGCTCGATCAGGTGCCCGACGGCAGCACGGTCATATTCTCAGCGCACGGCGTGCCCACGGCCGTCGAGCACGAGGCAATCCGGCGCGGATTGCAGGTCTTCGATGCCACCTGCCCGCTCGTGACCAAGGTGCATCTGGAAGTCGCGCGCTTTGCGCGCGAGGCGCGCGACGTGATTCTGATCGGCCATGCCGGCCATCCGGAGGTGGAAGGCACCATGGGCCGTTTCGATACCAGCTCCGGCGGCAGCATCACCCTGGTCCAGGGCATCGAGGATGTGCTGCGGCTGGAGGTGCGCGATCCGGAGCGGTTGGCCTTTGTCACGCAAACCACGCTGTCCGTCGATGACACGGCGACGATCGTCGAGACGCTGCGCGAGCGGTTTCCTCAAGTGCAGGCACCGAAGCGCGAAGACATCTGCTATGCAACCCAGAACCGTCAGGACGCGGTGAAGAAATTGCTCGGGCAATGCGATCTGCTGGTCGTGGTCGGTTCGCAGACCAGTTCCAATTCCAACCGCTTGCGAGAGCTGGCCGATAAGGCGGGCATTCCCGGCTACCTGGTTGACGATGCCGATGAGCTCAGCCGCGACTGGTTCGAGGGCAAGAGCTCCATTGGGGTCACCGCCGGGGCCTCGGCGCCCGAGGTACTGGTGCAGCGGGTCATTGAACGGCTGCGCAGCTGGGGCGCACAGCTGCCCTCCGAGCTCGAAGGCCGCGAGGAATCCGTCGTATTTGGATTGCCGCGGGAACTGCGGGCTTAGTTTCTCGGCGCGCCGCGATGGCGCTATACTGGCCGCATGGGCGCAGACAGTGCGGGCGGGGACTTCAGCGGCTCCGAGGCTGCATCCAAGCTGTTGTCGTGTGGAATTCGGGTGACCGACCAGCGCCTGCAGATCGCAATGATTTTATTGTCCGCGCCTCAACATCTGTCCGCCGAGCAGATCGCGGATGCGCTGCGGCGCGAGGGCGCTCGAGTCTCCAAGGCCACCGTATACAACACGCTGAATCTGTTCGCCGCGCGCGGACTGATTCGTCAGCTCAGCGTCAATGGGGAATGCGCCTGGTTTGATTCGAACGTGGGACCGCACTACCACTTTCAGGACGAGCAGTCCGGCGCCTTGCAGGACGTGGCACTGCGTGACGTGCAGTTCAGCCATCTGCCCGAGCCGCCGGCAGGCATGGAGGTGGCCGGCATCGATGTCGTGATCCGGCTGCGACGGCGGCCGCCCGACGCCTGAAACTCTGCGCGTCCTGCAATATTGCGCAGCATCCTGAGCTGGACATTGCCCGGCGGCTGCCGTCTGCTTAACATACGCGCCCTCCGCGCCGGAGTAGCTCAGTTGGTAGAGCAGCGCATTCGTAATGCGCGGGTCGTAGGTTCGATTCCTATCTCCGGCATATCCAGTCCAACGGCGTTTTCCCGGTTAGACTCCGGCAGAAGGAACAGGCTGATGAATCATCCACTGCATTACGCGGCGCTTATGCTGGCGCTTGTGGGCGCTGCGGGTTGCGCTGCAAGCCACGCTCGATCGAGCAGCACGAGCGGCGCGAGCGGCGGCTTGCCCGGCCGGCAGCAGTGCGTGGAGATTCTCTACATTCAAAACTGGGATGTCATCGATCCAAATACGCTGATCGTGTACGCACCGGAGCCCAAGGATGCTTTCCTGGTGAAGGTGGTCGAACCGGTGTCCAATCTGAGCGCACGCGACAGCATCGGGTTCTCCTCCGGTACTCACGATGGCAAGCTCTGTGGCATCGAGGGTGACGTGATGGTCCGCGAGTCGCTGCACGACCCGGTCTCCGCGGTGCGCAGCTTGAGAGGCGGCGAGGTCAGGCAGCTCAAGGCGAGCGCTGCGAGGCGCGTCGCGACGCCGGCAGCCGCCGCACCCGCTGCATCAACCACGCCCGCTGCGTCAGCCGCACCCGCTGCGCCAGCCACAGCCACAGCCGCTGCGCCGGCGGGCGCGGCTCAGCCCGGCAGCCACTGAACGCTGCACGCTCCTTGAGCTCAGCGCCTTCGAGCGGCGCCCTCGCCATCCGCTTCGGCGAGTTCGTGGCGCTCGCCGCGGCCATGATGTCGACGCAGGCGATCGCCGTCGACGCGATGCTGCCGGCCTTGCCCACCATCACCCGGGTGTTGCAGGTTGCGAACGAGAATCGAGGCCAGTGGATCGTCACGGCCTACATCGCGGGCGTCGGACTGGGTCAGCTCGTCTGGGGACTGGTGTCGGATCGCTATGGCCGCCGTCCGGTGTTGCTCGGCGGTCTTGGGCTCTATGTCGTGGCCGCCATGCTATGCGGGCTCACGCACAGTTTCCCGGCGCTGCTCGGCTGGCGCCTCATCCACGGACTCGCCGCCGCCAGCGTCGTGGTGACACGCTCGGTCATACGCGATCTGTACTCCGGCCGGCACATGGCGCGCGTGATGTCGCTGACCTTCATGGTGTTCCTGATGGTACCGGTCATTGCCCCGAGCCTGGGACAGTTGATCCTGCTGCTCGCGCCGTGGCGCTCGATCTTCATCGTGTGCGCGGTCTTTGCCGCGATCGTCTGGCTCTGGGCCCTGCTGCGACTGCCCGAGACGCTGCATCCGGAATACCGCCTGACGCTGACGCGAGCGCACATCGTGGGCGCGGTGCGGCTGGTGCTCGGAAACCGCGCATCGGTGTGCTACACGCTGGCGATGGCAGTCATGGTCGGCGCTCTGCTGGCCTATGTCGGCATGGTGCAGCAGATCTTTGCCGAAGTGTTCCATCGGCCCGCCTGGATGCCGACGATGTTTGCGCTCTGCGCGACCACGATGGGCGCGGCCGCCTACTTGAATTCCAGGATGGTGGAACGGCTCGGCATGCGCGTGATTTCCCATGCCGCGCTGCTCGCATACATCGCCGTGACGGTGGCGCATCTGTGGGTCGCGGCGTTGGGCCTGGAGCAGCCCTGGACTTTTGTATTGCTGCAGGCGGCGGCCATGGCCTGCTTTGCCTTGTCGGTGTCGAACTTCGGCGCGATGGCGATGGAGCCGGTCGGTGCCGTGGCCGGAGTCGGTGCATCATTGCAGGGATTCATCTCGACCTTCGGCGGCGCCCTGATGGGTGCCGCGATCGGCCGTGAATTCAACGGCTCCACCGTGCCGCTGGCGGGCGGCGCGCTAGGCTGCGGCCTGACGAGTTTGCTGTTTGTGCTCCTGGCCGAGAAATGGCGCCTGTTCAAGCCTCACCACCCCGGCCCCGACGCGCACTTCAGCCAGCACCCGTAGGTGTCGCCTTGAGCACCTCGCCCCGGACGTCGAAGCTGTCCATGAATACATCGTGCGGCGTGCAGCGCGCGTCATAATCGACGTTGCGCACGCTGAAATTATCGGTCACCAGGTGGTGTATCTGGTCGACCAATTCGCAATCGCCGTCCTCGATGAACGTTGGACGGCGCGCCGCGACCCGCAATGGCGCCCAGTAGCCGTGTGCGGACGAGGCGAGCGTGTCGGGCGCCACGGCCAGGGTCTGAAACTCGACATCGACTCGAACGATCCCACCCATCGGAAAGTCATTGGGGCCGCAGCCGGTGGCGCTCACTTTCAGATCCTTGCGCGCCCCGAGATACACGAGCAGCTGCCGGACTTTCGATTGCAGGCCGTCGCAGGTGTAGGTCGAGGTAAGACCGAAGTAATCGAATCCGGCCTTGTGGGATTGCCAGACCGTGGGCACGGGCGCCGCGGCCGTGGCCAGCGCGGCCTCATGCTCGGCGGCCTGGCTCAGATTCCCCTGCACCGCCAGCGCGGCGACGGCTGCCGCCGCCAACAATCGGCTGCTTGCATGATGCATGGTAGTACTCTCCTTGAAGCCCGGAACGCTCTGCCACACGCGGCTATTTTACGCTCTCGCCGCCACCGCGCCTAATCGGGTACGCTTGCCGAACCATTACGGGAGAGGCTCGCCATGCGCAGCGGTCGTGGAGCGGGGATTTGGGCTATTGGGCTGCTCGTGGCGTGCCTGGCCGGCAGCGGCTGGGCCGACGTCACGGTCGAACGCCGGGTCACCACCGACGGTTTTGGTCCGAGCAAATTCGGTGCGATGGAGGGCAAGGAAGTCACGGCCATCGCCAATGATCGGGCCCGCACCGAGAATCAGGTGCAGTTCCAGTCCAAGCTCCTGCGCGCGCTGGCCCATGGTTCCGGGACCGATACGGTGCGCATCATACGGCTCGATCAGGAGCTCGAGGACGTCATCGACGTGCCGCAGAAGCAGTACTCCGAGACGACCTTTCAGCAGATGCGCGCGCAGATGCACCAGGCCCTGCAAGGCGCGCAAAGCCAGGGCTCCGCCCCGCCGCCGCAGCAGCAGGCGCCCACGGGCGCACCGGTGGATGAGAGCAAATGCCAATGGTCCCCTGCGCGCAGCGAACTGTTGCAGAGCGGCGAGCATGCGAGCGTCGCCGGCCTCGATGCGAGCCGGGCGACGATCACGGTGACCACGACCTGCACCGACAACTCCACCGGGGCGAGCTGCGACTTCGTGTTCCTGCTGGATCAATGGATGGCGGCGGATGTTCCCGGCACTGCTGAAACGCGGGAGTTCTGGAGCAAATATGCGAAGAAACTCGATCTGAGCGGCGAGGTGGATCGCACCCTGCAGGTGAATTCGGCGGCCGTGTTCGAGCGCTACAAGGGCAGTTGGGGTGAGGCCATCAAGCAGGCCGGGAGCCTCAAGGGCTATCCCGTCAAATCCATATTCGCCATGCAGTTCGGCGGCCCGAAGTGCAAGTCCGCGGACAGCAGCGGCAGCTCTGCCAATGCGTCCGGCACCGCCGATAATCCACCACCGGCCAGCAGCACGCCGACGACACCGAGCGGGCTTGCCGGCAATCTCGCGATGAACCTGTTCAACAAGGTGCACAAGAAGGACGACACCCCGCCTGCCGGGCAGAGCGCGCCGCCGCCCGGGATGGTGCAACTGTTTCAGATGACCTCTGAAACTCTCGCCGTGCGCACCGATGCACTGCCCGCCGCGATGTTCGATGTGCCCACGGGCTATAAAAAGGTCGACAAGGCGCCGCCGCCGGGGCCCTGAAGGGCCCATCGGCGTTTAGACGCTGCTGATGATCTTCGCCTTTAGGGCTTCGTACTCCGAGTCGGATATGAGTCCCGAGTCGAGCATCGACTTGGCGTTGCGCAGGCGAGCCGTCACGTCAGTCTCAACCGCCCCGGCAGCCGGCGCCGGGCCGGCGCCGAAGCCCGACGCGCCGAGCTGAATACCACCCGAACGAGCGCGCAGTTCCTCGAGGTCGCGGATGCGACGCTTTTCGCGCCAAGCCTGATCATGGGCCTGGCAGATGCGGTAGAGCGCCTGCGCCGGCTCCTTGGACAGACCTTTGTATTCCAGGACGCGGATCTGGCCGGACGCGGTGGCCATGTCGGGGCCGGTAAAGGCGCTCAGGCGCAGCGTGGCGCCCAGGATACCCACGTGGATGTGCACCTCCTTGAGGTCCTGCCAGCGCACGTCGATCAGATCAAAGCCCCCGAACATCGGACGCACGATGGCCAGAAATCGGCCGCTCGTGGCCCCGAGCGCCAGGCGGCGATGATCCAGTGCAAAGACACGCCGCTGCATCGCCCAGGCTTCGAGCTTTTCATCGGCCGTGAGCACCGAGTTGAGGTATTGCAGCGCCGCCGCGCTGCCCCGGTCAGAGGCGGCATCCATGATGGTCGTTACCTCCGCGCCTCGACGCACTGGCGCGCTCGCTACAGGCTGCGGATCATGTCATATCAGCATTGGCGGTACACGTCGCAGCCTGCGGTGACACGCCCATGACACATCAGTCGCACAGCAGGATAGCCTTTATGCTCATGGAATTGCGGCAGCTCAACGTTCTCCAATGGCGCAGTGCACATGTGCCGGTCGCCGCCAATCAGGACGCCAGCGACGCGCAGCATCTGTTCCGGATCGATACCTGCCAGCGTCAGCTCGCGGTGCTGGCCGGGCGCGAGGCGCTCGATCTGGCGCAGCGCCAGTTCCCCAACGACGGTGCCCTCGAGCACTACGAAGGCACGGATGCCTACGCCTTCCTGTTGCGCTTCGCCTGCGGACTGGAGAGCAGACTGGTCGCCGAGACCGAGATCTTCGGCCAGATCAAGCAGGCATGGCGGGTTTTCTCCGAGCGCGGATCTGAATTGTCCAAGCAGCTCTCACCTTGGATACAACATGTGTTCCAGGACGCCAAGGAGATTCGGGCGCAATACCTCGGCAGCCTCGGCAGTTCTTCCTACGGCTCGCAGGTGCGACGGCTGCTCGGCGATGAGCCCGATTCCGGTCCGACGCTGCTGGTCGGGGCCGGACAGCTCGCCCAATCCGTCGCGCCCTGGCTCACCGGCTCGGAGCTGTGGCTGTGGAACCGTACCGGCGCGCGCGCGCGCGAGCTGGCCACGGAGCTTGCCAAGCGCAGCCCGCAACGGCCCGTTCGGGTGATCGAGAGCTCGGCCCAGGCGGAACTGGCGGCGTGGCGCGCCGCCCACCAGATCGTGATCTGCGTGCCCCCGGATGCGCAGGCGGATCGAGCACGGGCCGCTGCCTGGCGCGAGCGGCCTGATGAGGGCGGCCGCATCATTCATCTGGGTGCGGGCGCGGACGGCAGCGCGCCGTGGAACGGCGTGCCCGGGTTCGTGAGTCTCGGGGCACTGTTCGACGCGTTGCAGGCGCACTCCGAGCTGCGACGCCGGCAGCTGGAGCGCTCGCGTCGCGCCTGTCTCGAGAAGGCGCTACTGCGCTCGCTGGGAGCGAACGGCTCCCATCCACACAGCTGGGAAGATCTGGCGGCATTCCACGCCGTTTGAGCGATGAGGCCGCGTGCACTGAAGCTCGGCACGCGCCGTTCGGCTCTTGCACGCGCGCAAAGCGCGGCTGTAGCACGGCAGCTCGAGCAATTGCACGAGGGACTGAAAGTCGAGCTCGTGGGCCTCGAGACCCGCGGCGATCGGATTCAGGACCGCCCGCTCTCCTCGGTCGAGGGCAAGGAATTCTTCACCGCCGAGATCGACGCCGCCTTGCTCGAGGGCGCGGTCGATTTCACCGTGCATTCCTACAAGGATCTGAGCCTCGAGCGCACCCCGCGGCTGCGTCTTGCCGCCGTGCCTCGGCGCGAGCCGCCGAACGACATCGCCGTATTTGCCCCCGACGTTGCCGCGCGTCTGGCTGCGGGGCATGAGATCGTTCTGGGCAGTTCTTCTCCGCGGCGCGCGAGCTTCGTGCCCGAACTGTTGCAGCGCCTGCTGCCGCGCCCATCGGCGCTCGCCCCCGGCGTGCGGCTGGTCGATCTGCGCGGCAATGTCGATTCACGGTTGCGCCGCTTGCATGAGCCGCGCGGCTCGGCCAGGCAGCTCGATGGGATCGTGCTCGCCTTCGCGGGCCTGGCGCGGCTCTGGGCCGATCCGGGCGGCCGCCCGCTGCTCGAGGAATTGCTCGGCCCGCTGCCACGCATGCTGTTGCCGCTCTCGGCCTGTCCGGCGGCGCCGGCGCAAGGGGCGCTGGGTATCGAATGCCGGGCTGACGATGCCTCGACGGCCGAGATACTGGCTGCGATCGATCATGTCCCCACGCGCCGCGCCATCGGCGTCGAGCGCGCTCTGCTGGCCGAGCGCGGCGGGGGCTGCCACCAGCGCTTTGGCGCCACACAGATCGAAGTTCCGCAGCTCGGTACGCTGCTGTATCTGCGCGAGGCGGGGGGGGTGGCCGACGGCGTGCCGCAGTTGCGCTGGACCCCGGAGGCGCCGCTCGCCGCTGCGCAGGGGCCCGTGAGGGCCTGGGATGGAAGCCGCGTCGAGCGCGGCGGCATCGAGCCGCTGGCGGACGCAATCGCTTCGAGCCGAGAGCGGCTACCCGCGGCCCGAGCGCTGTTCGTGGCCCATGGCCGCGCGCTGCCTGAGGGTGCGAGCAGGCATATCGACCCCGCCGCCCACATCTGGGTCCCGGGTCTTTCGACCTGGCAGGCTCTGGCCGAACGCGGGCTTTGGGTCGAAGGCTGTGCCGACGGACTGGGCTTCGCCGCGCTCGAGCCCATGCTGCGTGAGCCGCTCCTGCAGTTGCCGCCGCTGGCGCAA